>NZ_JBEZEK010000016.1:0-16196 GCF_040648835.1 Micromonospora sp. NPDC049081
TGACTGTTGGTCCAGGGGAAGTCGGTGCGCGTCGTCGACACCACGTACTTCGGTTTGGACTCCAGCGTGACCGCCCACTCCGTCGTCGTCGGTGCCCGCCGGACGGCAACTCCGCGTGACGTATCCTGTACGCGACTCTGGGTAATTGTTCAGGGTGATTTGACAGTCTCGATCCTGTTATGTCATTGCAAGTTGTGATCAATCTTGACCTTCTTGATAAACGCTTCCTAAGGTCTCTTTTGGTCGCCGGCATGATCAGGAGAGAGAATTGATGGACGAGGTGTCCCTTTCCGATCGCCTGAGCGACCAGCTGAGGCGTTTGTGCGAGGCCAGCGGAATCAGTGCGGCAGAACCGGTGGAACTGCTGGAAAGCCTGCTCGGGCCCGTCGGCCCGCAGCCGTTGTCGGCCCCGCCGCGTTGGCCGTCCAACATCGCCGACGATCACACTCCGGTAGAGTTCTCCATCGCTTTCAGCGGCACCGAACCGCCCACGGTGCGGATTCTCGGCGAGACGCTGGGAACGCCACCCGGCCGGTTGACCAACATGTTCGCCACCCGGCGGTTCCTCGACCGGCAGGCGCACCGCGCCGGACTCTCCACCACCCGGCTGGATTCGGTACGCGACCTGTTCGCCACGTACGACCCGCAGGGTGTCTTCGCCCTCTGGTGCTCACTGGTCTTCCGCAACGGACGACGCCCCGAGTTCAAGGTCTACCTCAATCCGGAACTCCGCGGGGTCGACCGGGCACCGGGCCTGGTCTCCGAGGCCCTGCACCGACTCGGCCTGGACCGGTCCTACCGGGCGATGCTCGACCACGGCATCCGGCCGGGCGAACTGGGTCACCGGGACCGGCTGACGTTCTTCGCCCTCGACCTGCACGACGGTGCCCAGGCCCGGGTCAAGCTCTACCTGACCCACCACGACGCCGAGGTGTCCGACGTCGTCCGGGCGGCCGGCGTGGTCCACGACGTGGACGCGACCAGCCTCGCCGAGTTCGCCGCACTGGCCGGCGGCGGCCGGACCCGGTTCGCCGGTCTCCCGCTGGTCGGCAGCTACACCCTGGTCGAGGGGGTCGACCGGCCCGTCGGCTACAGCCTCTACGTGCCGATCCGGGGCTACGTCCGGGACGACGAGGAGGCGTACGACCGGGTGGTGGCGGTACTGGACCGCTACGGGTTCGACCGCACGGTGCTGGACCGGGCGCTCGCCGCGGTGGCCCGCCGACCGCTACGCGACGGGGTCGGGCTGATCCCGCACCTGTCGTTGCGGTTGGGCGCCCCCCGCCCGGGGGTGACCGTCTACCTGTCCGCCGAGGCGTACCAGGTGAGCCCCCCGGTACGCCGACCGTCGACCGTGGACCTCGTGGCACTGGCGACCCCCACCGGCCGGGCCGGCGCTCGACACCCCTGATCCCCCAAGGAGCGAACCGTGGTCGTGGACCTGCACCAGATGTTGCCCCCGTACCGGATCAAGGTGGTCGAGCCGATCCCCTTCCTCAGCCCGCAGGAGCGGCGGGCGGCCCTCGCGGAGGCGGGATACAACCCGTTCAACCTGCGCGCCGACCAGATCACCGTCGACCTGCTGTCCGACTCCGGCACCGGGGCCACCTCGGCGGCGCAGGAGGCCGCCGCCGCGCTCGGCGACGAGTCGTACGCCGGGGCACGCTCCTGGTTCCGGTTCCGCGACGAGGTCCACGACCTCACCGGCTATCCGCACATCCTCCCCGTGCACCAGGGCCGGGCCGGCGAACGCGTGCTCTTCAGCGGCCTGCTCAAGCCCGGCCAGCTCTGCCTCAGCAACACCCACTTCGACACCACCCACGCCAACGTCGAGCTGGCCGGCGCGGAACCCCGGGACCTCCCCTGCCCGGCCGCGTTCGACCTCGACAGCCCGGAACCGTTCAAGGGCGACATCGACCTCGACGCGTTGGAACGTACCCTCACCGGGCCGGAGCGCGACCGGGTCGGCCTGGTCCTGATGACCATCACCAACAACGGTCTCGGCGCGCAACCGGTGTCGATGGCCAACCTCACCGCCGTGCGGGACCTGTGCCGCCGCCACCGGGTGCCGTTCTTCCTGGACGCGGCCCGGTTCGCCGAGAACGCCTGGCTGGTCGGGCAGCGCGAGCCGGGCTACCAGGACTGGACGCCACGACAGATCGCCACCCACGCCTTCGGGCTCGCCGACGGCTGCGTGGTGAGCCTCAAGAAGGACGGCCTGTCGGCCATCGGCGGGCTCATCGGGCTACGCGACGACGACCTGCACGCCCGGTGCGAGGCCAACCTGATCGCCACCGAGGGCTTCTCCACCTACGGCGGGCTGGCCGGCCACGACCTCGAACGGCTCGCCCAGGGGCTACGCGAGGTGGTCGACCCCGGCTACCTACGGGCCCGGGCCGCCTCCACCGCCCGAATGGCCCAGCTGATCAACGAGGCCGGGGTGGACACCGTCCAACCGGCGGGCATCCACGCCCTCTACCTCAACGCCGGCCGGCTGCTGCCGCACCTGTCGCCGCACGAGTTCCCCGGCCACGCCCTCGGCTGCCAGCTCTACCTCGACGGGGGCATCCGCTGCGCCGAACTGGGCTCGCTCTACCTCGGCGGGATGGACGACCGGCACCGGCTGGTCACCCCGGCCCCCTTCGAGCTGGTGCGCCTGGCCATCCCACGCCGGGTCTACACCGACACCCACCTCGAATACGTGGCCGCCGTACTCGCCGACATCGCCAAGGAACCCGGGCGGGTCCCCGGGTACCGGGTGGTCTCGTCACCACCCCTGCTGCGTCACTTCAAGGTGCGGTTGACGCCGCTGACGGCGGCGGGCAGCGCCGACTGACCCCACCCGCGACGCTGCGGCTCCGGCCCGGGCCCCACGGCCCGGGCCGGCGTGCACCACCGCCCTGGCCGGCGGCACCACAGTCGTGGGTCGCCGCCCGGCGGGTCGGAGGCCGCCGCCCGCCGCTCAGGCCGTAGCGGGCAACCGGGCCAGGGCGTGCCGCACCAACTCGATCAACGCCTGCTTGCTGGAGGCCCGGTCCCGCGCGTCACACCACAGCAGCGGCACGGTCTCGTCCAACTCCAGCGCGGCGCGGATCTCCTCCTCGGTGTAGGGACACTCACCGTAGAAGCGGTTGACGGCGGCGACGAAGGGGATACCCCGGCGTTCGAAGTAGTCGACCGCCGGGAAGCTGGTGCCGAGCCGGCGGGTGTCGACCAGCACGATCGCGCCCACCGCACCCTGCGCCAGCTCGTCCCAGATGAACCAGAACCGGTCCTGCCCCGGGGTGCCGAACAGGTAGAGCACCACGTCGTTGCTGATGGTGATCCGACCGAAGTCCAACGCGACAGTGGTGCTGGTCTTGCCCTCGACACCGGTGATGTCGTCGACACCGATGCTGGCCTGGGTGAGGACCTCCTCGGTGACCAGTGGCGGAATCTCGCTGACCGATCCGACCAGGGTCGTCTTGCCGGTGCCGAAGCCACCCGCCACCACGACCTTCACCGATTTCCGATCCACGTGTATCAGTCCCTCTTGTCTAGATCCGCTGGAGGCCGGCGAGTACCGTCTCCAGCAGCCACCGGTCGGCGATCTTTTCCTGTGCCGGCGAGCCGATGTCCAGAAAGCCCTGCTCGTGGAGCACGTCGACCATCACCTTGGTGATGGTGAGCGGACGGTGCAGGTAGGCGCCGATCTCGGCAATGGAGATCCAACCGGTGCACTGCTGGAGAATCTCCCGGTATTCCTGCTCCAGCCGGGTCTGGTCGGCCGGCAGGGCGATCACCTGGGTGGCCAGGTCGAGGCTGGTGTTACGGGGACTCGTCCGCCCGTTGACGAGGATGTAGAGCGGCACGAGCCGGCCGGCCTCCGCCTCGTCGTCGCCGTCCCACACGTCGTGGGTCACGATTTCAGTCCGGGTCGGTCGGCGAGCATCACGCCGTCGAGGCGGGCCTCGGAGCCGAGGTAGTCGCCGATCCGGGTCACCAGGCGACTCATCTCGTACGCGACGGTGCCCATGTCGACGGACTGTTCACAGAGCACCGCCAACCGGGCGTTCTGGCCGGCGGCGGCGACGAACAGCGTCCGTCCCTCGTACTCGATGATGACCTGCTGGACCGGGCCGCTGTCGAACCGTCGGCCCATCCCCGCCGCGATGCTGTGCAGGGACGACGCGCCGGCCGCCAGCAGCTCCCCGGCGTCCTGCGGGAGCGACGTGGACTTCTGCACGATCAGCCCGTCGGTGGACAGGACAACCGCGTAGACAACGTCAGGGACCTCTACCAGATCGTCCAGGATCCAGGTCAGATCGTTCTGCGGTGCCGAGTGGGTCATACTTTCCTGCCTTGGTCGTCTCTGCTGGCTGGATCTCCGTTTTTCGCCGCCCGACCAGCGGCCCAGGCCCGCTGGTATCTGGTGAACCGGTCCCTGGCCTCCTCGGGTGACCGCACGGCAGCCGGGGCCGCCTCGGACGCCGGTGCGGGCAGGCCGTCCTCGCGCAGCTCGGGAGCGAGATGCTGCTGCGGCCGTCGGTGCGGCAGGGGGGGCCGGTCGGCGACCTGAGGGCCGGACGCACCACTGCGGACCGCACCACGCTGCGCCGGAACGTCGGTCATGATGCCCCCGATGCGGTCAGGCTGCCGGCCCCCGGCAGGATCGGCCGGTGCCTGCACCGACCCACCCGCCGCCGTGGCCACCATGGCGGCGGGCCGGGCCCCGGCGGCGGGGTGCAGCTCACGCCGGCCACCGCCGACCGGCAGCACCGCACCGACGCCGGGACGCGACATCGCCGTGGCGACCGTGCCGAGCGGCAGGACGCCCGGGTCGGTGCGGTCCAGGTCGGCGGGGAACGGGTCGGTGGCGATCACCCGGTCGGGCAGCAGCACGATCGCCAGCAGACCCCCGTACGCCGAAGCGCGCAGGCTCACCTGGACGCCGTCCCGCTTGGCCAGTTCCGCCACCACGTGCAGACCGACCTGCGCGCCGTCCTTGAGCGCCGTCACGTCCGGGGTCGGCGCGGTGGCCAACAGCTCGTTCGCCCGTTCCAGCGCGTCCGCCCGCATGCCCACGCCGGCGTCCTCGATCTCCACCGCGATGCCGCGCTTGACCTCGATGCAGGTGACCCAGACCGTGGTCTCCGGCGGGGAGAACGCCAACGCGTTGTCCAGCAACTCGGCCACCAGGTGGACGGTGCCGGCGACCGCCGGCCCCACCACCGCCACGTCAGGTGCGCTGCGCAACGTGATTCGCTGGTACTGCTGGGCCTCCGCGAAGGCCGCCAACAGCACCCGCCGCACCGGCACCGGGTTCTGGAAGCGGCGACCGATCTGGCCGCCGGCCAGGATGACGAGGTTCTCCAGGAAACGGCGGGTCTGGGTGAGCTGGTGGTTGATGTCGAACAGCTCCGCCAGCAGCTTCTCGTCACCGATCCGGTTCTGCAGATCCTCGATGACCTTCAGACCGCGTTGCAGCGGGCGTTGCGGACGGCGCGCGACACCCATCAGCATCGCGATGCCCGCCGCCCGGGTCTTCGCCTCGTCGACGGCAGCGCCCGCCGCCGCCTGCAACGAGCGGTTGATCACCTCGGCGACCCGACCGATCTCGTCGCTGCCGTAATCCTGCAGGGGCAACTCGGCCGCCAGGTCGACCTTCTCCCGCCGGCGTAGCCGCTCCATCATGGCGGGTAGCTGCTTGTCGACCACCGACTCGGCGTCCCGGCCCAACTGGGCCAGGCGGACCGACAGCGCCCGGTCCACCAGGATCTGCGACTGGCGGACCGCCCAGATGATCGCGGCGATGACGACGAGCAACGCGATCAGACTGCCCAGGGAGGCGGTCAGGAGCTGGGTGTTGCCGGTACGCAGCGTCCGGGCCGACACGGTGTCGGCCTGCACCACGGTCAGATTGATCAGATCGTCGGAGACCTGTCGGGTGAGGGTTTCCCACTGGGCCCGGTTGAACGACAGCGCGCGGGGCGCCCCGGAACGCCAGGGCCCATTGCTGACCAGCGCCTTTTCCGCCGCGACGAGTTGCTTCCAGGAGTCGCTCGCGGTGATCTCGGCATAGCGTCGGCGGGCCTGCGGTTCCAGGTGTGGCGCCACGTTGGTGAGGCCGGCGTGATAGGCCCCCACCAGGTTGGTGAAGTCGAGATGGTCCTCCGGGCTGAGGGTGCGCGCACCGAAAGCACCGTCAATGGTGGAACCGGCCCGCGACATCAGGTCACTGGCCCGGAACGCCTCGGTCGCGGCGATGCCACCCTGGGCGGCGATGACGTCCGGGACGATTCTCGCCTGCGTGTCGAAGAGGCCGGTCGCGGCGTCGAGCAGCCGGTTGTAGAAATCGTAGACACCCGTCCCGTTGGCGGACCGGGAATCGATGGTGCTCCGTACGCTGGCCATTTCGTCCAACAGGTCGGCCAGCGTCTCCCACCGCGTCACGATCGAGTCCGGGGCGCTGGCCAGCGCCGAGTCGGCGGCGGGGCGCAGGGCCGCCAGCAGCTGGTCGGTCTGCTGCCGCTGCTCGATGAGCCTGCTCAGGTCCCGCGACGGCTGGGTCAGGTAGCTGACGCTCAGCCGCCGTTCCTGCTGGATCGACGACAACGCGGACACCGCCGGGATCGACACCTGCCGGACGCTGTTGGCGACCTGACGGTTGTAGAAGCCCTGGAAGATGAGATAGCCGGAGGCGACGAGCCAGACGACCAGGGCGACGACGCTGGGAATGAGCACCAGCCTGATCACGCGTCGTTTGATTGACTGCGGTCGACCGGCACGCCGACCCGATGTCGTCGGGGGGGCCTGATCGTCTGAGGCGCGGCGCGGGTCTTCGCGGTCGGCCTGTTTGTGCGCCAAGTCGTCGTATCCAATCCTGGTCAAGCCATAGACACCAGCGGTCCTGCGCCACTGGTCGACGCCGATGTGTGCCAACCCTACCGTCTATCCGGTCAGGCACCGGGCCACAATCCGGCGACTGTGGACGGTCGCGCCATTCGTACTGGTCAGACATTCGGAATGAGCCGTGGTCGATCACGCCCACCCGAATGACGTGACGTGTGTCACGGCAGTGGGGCGGAAGCGCGCCGGGAACGCCCGACCGGAGCACCCCGCAGAATTTCTCCGGACACCACGAAACCGGCGGACGGTCACCGGCGTCCAGTGTGTGCCGCGGTGCGATCACCGCTGGCGGGAAGCTCAGGTGGACGACCCCCGCGAACGACCGCGGGGCCGGGTGGAGGAGCACGGCATGGCGAAGGTGAAGTGGATTACCGGGATGGCGCTGCTGGTGTGCTCCGGGGCGCTGATGGCCTGCGGGGACACCACCGCCACGCCCACCGGGGCCGCGTCGGGCAGCGCCACGCCGTCGAGCACCGGCACGCCGTCCGCTGCCGCGACGCCCAGCGGCACGGCGCTGCCCGCCGACCCGGCGACGTCCCCGCCGACCCCGGCGCCGTCCAAGCCCACCGGGAAGCCGGCGACCACGGCCAGCGTGACCCCGGTGCTGTCCGGCAAGCGGGAGGTCACCATCGTCCGCGTGCAGTCGACCGAGTCCGGGGTGTCCCTGGACGGCGGCGCGCTGGTCGAGGTCGACGACGACAGCGGACGCCAACTGTTCGTGCCGACGCCGGCCGGTGCCGGCAAATACCTGATCAAGTCGTACGGCAAGCGCGACAACCACCCCGCCAGCGACGACCCGGCCTGCTGGCAGGTGGTCAACCCGGCCAACGGCGGGTCGCTCACCGTCGAGGGGGCGGCCTGCAACCCCCGCAAGTCGGCCCAGCTGTTCACCATCGCGAGCGCGGGCAAGGGCGCGTACGCGATCAGCAACAACTCGGCGTTCCTCCAGTTCTCGCCGAGCCGTGGGCTGATCCTGGAGGAGTTGGGCGACGCGCCGCTGCGGAGCACGTTCCGGCTGGTCGACAACGGCCCGGCCCGTACCCCGGCCGGCGGCTGACCCGCGATCGGGAGACGGTGCCGGCGGGCCCCGTCCGGCACGGCGAAGGGGCGGCGTCCGGTCGACCGAACGCCGCCCCTTGCCGGCGGCCACGGCGGGCTGGGCCTGGCCTCGGGGTCGGCCTGGACACGGCCGGCCTGGCCTGGCCTCGGGGTCGGTCTGGCCACGGCGGGCTCGACCTGGCCTCGGGGTCGGTCTGGCCACGGCGGGCTCGACCTGGCCTCGGGGTCGGCGATGCGGTGCGGGGTTGGAGTCGGGTGCAGCGGGTACCGCAGCCGGTATGCGGATCGTGATCGTGGGGGCCAGTGGCAACGTGGGCACGGCGGTGCTGCGCCGGCTGGGCCGGGAACCGGGGCTGGACCTGGTCGGCGTCGCCCGCCGGCTGCCCGGCCCGGACGCCGGGGCACCCTACGCCGGGATGCGCTGGCACTCCTGCGACGTCGGGGCGCCGGGCGCGGTCGACCAGCTCACCGCGATCTTCACGCAGGCCGATGCCGTCGTGCATTTGGCCTGGCAGATCCAACCCAGCCACGACCAACGCACCCTGCACCGGACCAACGTCGGCGGCAGCCGCGCGGTGACCGAGGCCGTCGTCCGGGCCGGGGTGCCCGCCCTGGTGTACGCCTCGTCGGTCGGCACCTACGCGCCCGGCCCGAAGGACCACCCGATCAGCGAGCGGTGGCCGGCGACCGGGGTGCCCGGCTCCTCGTACAGCCGGGACAAGGCCGAGGTCGAGGCGATGCTGGACACCGTCGAGGCGGCACACCCGCAGCTGAGGGTGGTCCGGCTGCGCCCCGGGCTGATCTTCCAACGGGACGCGGGCACCGAGATCACCAGGTACTTCCTCGGGCCGCTGGCCCCGGTGCGGCTGCTGCGGTACGGGCGGATTCCGCTCGTACCGGCCAACCGTCGGCTACGGATGCAGGCGGTGCACGCCGACGACGTCGCCGACGCGTACGCCCGGGCGGTCCTCGGTGAGGCGCGCGGCGCGTTCAACGTCGCCGTGGACCCGGTGCTGACCCCGGAGCTGGTGGCCCGGCACTTCCAGGGCTGGACGGTGCCGGTGGCCGCCCCGGTGCTGCGTACCGCCGCCGCGCTGACCTGGCGGCTGCGGCTGCAACCGGTGGATGCCGGCTGGGTCGAACTGGGACTCAACGCACCGCTGATGTCCAGCGCACGGGCCGAGACCGAACTCGGTTGGCAGCCACGGATCGACGCGGTGACCGCGCTGAAGGAACTGTTCGCCGGGATGGCCCACGGCGCGCACACCGCAGGCCCGCCGATGTCCGGCGACACCGACCTGCCCGGCCGCCCCGCCGGCCTGCTCCGGGGCCGGGCCCCCGGCCAGGGCGACCCCTACTGACCGGCGACACCCCGCCCCTGCACCGGACCGACCCACTCGTGCACGTCCTGCTCGTGCACGTCCTGCTCGTGCACGTCCTGCTCGTGTGGCCGGCTTGCGTGCGGCCTGTTCGTGTACGGCCCGTTCGGGTGTGGCCGGCACGCGCGGCCTGTTGGTGTGTGCCGGCTCGTGTGCGTCCTGTTCGTGTGTGGCCGGCTCGTGCGGCCGGCAAGGTCACGCTCGATCCTGGTTGTAGTGGTCTCCGCCCGCTCGGATGCCACTACAACCAGGATCGAGCACGATCTTGCCTGGCGAGTGCGGGGCGGTGGCGCAGCGCAGTGCGGGGCAGCGTGGGGCGGTGGCGCAGCGCAGTGTGGGCCAGCGTGGGGCGGTGCGGTGCGGGGCATCGTGGGGCGGTGCGGTGCGGGGGCGCAGCGCAGTGCGGGGTGGCGCGGTGCGGTGCGGGGTGTGGCGGGTGGCGTGGGGTGGCGCAGCGCGGGGCTCGGTATGCGGAGGGGGGATGTGGGTGTGCGGGCTGGCGGGTCAGGTGGGGTGGGTCAGGCGTGGGAGAGGGCGAACGCGGTGAGGAAGCCCAGGACGGTGATCAGGCCGACCAGCAGGTGCGCGTCCTCGAACGCCTCCGGGACCATGGTGTCGGTGATCATCGCGAGGATCGCCCCGGCGGCCAGCGCGGTGATGGTGGCCAGTACCTCGGGTGGGGCACCGCCCAGCAGGGTGTTGCCGAGCAGCGCGGCGACCCCGCTGATCAGGGTGATCGCCGTCCACAGTGCGAAGACGTAGCGGCGGGAGCGGCCGGCCCGGCGCATCCCGGCGGCGCTCGACAGCCCCTCCGGTACGTTGCTGAGGAACACCGCGACCACGGTGACCAGGCTGACCGGGCCGCCGGTCAGCAGGCTCGCGCCGATCACCACCGATTCGGGTACGCCGTCGAGCAGTGCACCCACCGCGATCGCCGACCCGGAACCGGGCTGCTCCTGCTCGGAGGGCTGCTCCTGGCCGGACCGCTTGCGGTGCCGGGCGCCCCGTCGGGCGAGGAGCACGTTCGCCCCGGTGTACGCCAGCGCCCCGCCCGTCGCCCCGAGCGCGGTCGGCAGCAGACCACCCTGATCGTGCGCCTCGGCGATCAGCTCGAACGACACGGCGGAGAGCAGCACGCCCGCGCCGAACGCCATGATCGACGCGACGACCGTGCGGGGTACCCGGGCGAAGTACCCGACGGCTGCCCCGATCAGCAGGGCGGAACCGGCCAACAGGCCCCACGCCCCGGCTTGCAACCACTGTGGCATTCCGGGGACCGTACCCGCCCAGGGAGCGCGTCAACCAGACCCGCGCCCGGTCCCGCCCCGGCGGCACCCGGGCTGCCCGGCGGCATCCGGGTGGCCCGGCGGCATCCGGGTGGCCCGACGACCCGGCGGCATCCGGGTGGCCGGGACCCGGCGGCACCCGGGCTGCCCGGCGACCCGGCGGCATCCGGGTGGCCGGGGACGCGGCGCGGATCGGATGGTCAGAAATCGGCGAAGAGGTAGGGCAGGGCGCGGGGGAAGAGCCGGCGCAGCTCCGCCGCCGCCGCCGGGCCGACGTCACCCAGCCTCCGCAGGTGCACCTCGGCCGGGTCGAGCACCCCGTAGGCCAGCGCGGACAACCCGGCGGCGGTGAGCGTGACCGCCGGCACCGCGACGCCGGAGGTCACCACCGACCGGCCGGCGGAGGACAGCTCCAACCGGCCGGAGGTGCCGTCGAGCAGGTGGGTGCCGGCGAGCCAACGGTCGTCGACCAGCTCCACCCGGACCCGGCCGGGCCCGGCGGGCAGCCCGGCGAGGGCGTCCACACCGAGCAGGCGGGCCATCGGCGCGGGCGAACCGGGTCGGGTCACCCGGGCCTCGACGTGCACGGCCAGATCGGTCAGCCACAGTTCGGGCAGGTCGTCGGCGGGGAGCTGGAGGCTGATCCGCTCCACCTGGTCGACGTGCCGGGCGAGGAACTGCAACAGCAGGGCGCGCGCGTACGGGTCGGCGGCGAGCAGGTCGTCCCCGACCAGTTCACCACCGTGGTCGTCGATCCGGTAGGTGAGCGCGCCGACGACGCTGCCGTCGATCGTCGCGGTGATCAGCCAACGGTCGTCCCGGTCACGCAGCCCGACGTCCCGGAACTCGGGGAAGATCGCGAAGCCGTGCCGCTCCCGCAGGCACCGCTCGGTGAATGACCGGTAGCGGGCGTACCCGGAGCCGATCCGTTCCCAGGTCACCGTGCCGGGCAGCTCGGCGCGCAGCAGCGGTGCCAGGTCGGCCGGGGAGAACCGGGCGGTACGCGCCCGGGGCAGCCCCACGTAACCGAACCGCTCGTAGAAGCTGGCCCGGAACGGGTACAGCGCGCTCACCGGGTGCCCGCCGTCGCGCATCTCGTCGAGGAGCTGACGCAGCAGGGCGCGCACGTAACCCTGGCGGCGGGCCAGCGGGTGGGTGGTCACCCCGGCGACCCCGGCCATCGGCAGCACCGCGCCGCGCAGGTTCTGCCGCATCGGTACGGCGCTGGCGGTGGCCCGCGCCTCGCCGCCCTCCTCGACCACCAGCGTCCGGTTGCCCTTGTTGTAGGGCAGGTAACGGTGGAACGCCTCGACCCGTTCCCGGCTCAGCGGGGACGCTTCGAAGGCGTACGCCTGGAGCGGGAAGCTGGTGGTCAGTCGTTCCTCGGCGGCCAGGCGACGGATGAGCATCCGTCCATCCCAACCCGGCCGGCGGCCGGCCGCAACCCGGTTGGCCCGGTTCAGCCCTCGGTCACGTCGGAGACCACCACGGTGACGTTGTCCGGTGCACCGGCCTGGTGGGCCAGTTTGACCAACTGCTCGCCGCAGTGCTGGCGGTCCTGGTAGCTGGTGAGCGCGCCGTGGATCGCCTCGTCGGCGACGTAGTCGGAGAGCCCGTCGCTGCACAGCAGCACCCGGTCCCCGGCGAACACGGTCAGCACGCCGATCGCGGGTGGCGCGTCCGCCCCCTGCACGGCCCGGGTCACCAGGGACCGCTGCGGGTGGTGGCGGGCCTGGTCGGGGGAGAGCGCACCCTGGTCGACCAGCGCCTGGACGAAGGTGTCGTCCCGGGTGAGCTGGGTCAGCTCGCCGTCGCGCAGCAGATAGCAGCGGGAGTCGCCGACCTGGGCGAGGACCAGGGTGTCCCCGGCGAGCAGGCCGGCGGTCAGCGTCGTACCCATGCCTTCGCGGGCCGGGTCGGCGGAGATGGCGGCGCGGATGCGGCGGTTGGCGGTGGAGACCACGGCCCGCAACGCCTCGGCGGCCTCGTCGGTGCCGGTGGGCGGGACCAGCTCGTCCAGGATGCGGATGACGATCTCGCTGGCCACCTCGCCGGCGGGCAGCCCACCCATGCCGTCAGCCACCGCGACCAGGCGTTCACCGGCGAGGGCTGAGTCCTCGTTGTTGGTGCGGACCAGGCCGACGTCGTTGAGGATGGCCGAGCGGAGGATCAGCGTCATGCGTCAAGCTTGCCGGATACACCCTCCCTCCGTCTCTACGCACTAGTACGTAGGGTGGGAGAAATGATCCCGGTGTCGATGGTGGGTCGCGTCGGAGAGCTGGCGGAGCTCGACCGGGCGTGGTCCACCGTGGCCGGATCGGACCGGTCGGCACCCGCCGTCACGGTGGTCACCGGGGCCGCCGGGGTGGGCAAGAGCCTGCTGGTCGCGGCGGCCGTCGAGCGCCTCGCTCCCCGCCCGGCGGTGATCCTCACCGGCACGGCGCGGGTGCACGATCCGGCCCCCTACGACTGGTTGGCGGCGGTGCTCAGCGTCCGCGACGTCGGGACCCTGGACCTGCCACCGGACGCGCTGGCCTGGCTGGCGCAGCAACCGACCGCGCCGCGCGAGCGGTACGCTCCCGGCACGCTGCTGCGGCTCGCCGTGCGTACCGTCCGGTTGCTGGTGGGTGCCGGCCCGGCCGTGCTGGTGGTGGAGGACCTGCACGACCTCGACCCGGCCAGCCTCAACCTGGTCGTCGAGCTGGCCACCGCGCCGCAGCTGCCGGCGCTGCTGGTGGTGGCGAGCCGGCCGCCGGCCGACGCGGTCGCACCGGACCTCACCCGCCGCGTCCTGGCCCGCCTCTGCGGGGTACGTGGTGCGGTGCGCCAGCATCTCGGCCCGCTCGGCGTCGCCGAGGTGGCCGAGATCCTCACCCAGGTGTACGACGAGGGCCCGCCACCGGCGCGGGTCTGTGCCGCGGTCTGGCAACGCACCGGCGGCAACCCGTACGCGCTCACCGAGCTGTTGGCCGTGCACGCGGGTCGGGGGATGGCGGCGCTGGTGCGTGAGCCGCTGCCGGAGCACCTGCGGACCCCGGAGCGCAGGCCCGTGCCCCGGCCCGCCGCCCCACCCGACGCCGAGCTGACCGGTCGGGAGGTGGACGTGCTCGGCTGCCTGGTCGCCGGGATGTCCAACAAGCAGGCCGCGCGGGCGTTGGGCATCTCGGTGCGGACGGTGACCGTGCACGTGTCGAACCTGCTGCGCAAGACCGGTTCGGCGTCGCGTACCGAGGCGGCGCTCTGGGCGGTGCAGCACCGGGTGCCGGGCGCGGGTCAGCTGCGGGGGTAGCGCAGCAGCAGGCTGGCGGCGACCTCCTCGTCGCCGAGGGCGGCGTAGCCGTGCGGCACGTCGGAGGTCCAGCGCAGGTGGCCACCGGCGGCGGCGGTCAGCGGGGCGTCGAGCGGGCCGGCGCGGAGCATCCCGGCGAAGACCGTGACGTGTTCGGTGACCCCGGGCCGGTGGGCGGGGGAGACCTGTTCCCCGCCGGGGCGGACCCGTAGCCGGTACAGCTCGTAACTGGCGTCGGTGTCGGTGAACGACTCCAGCAGGGTGGCGACGACCGTGGCGCCCCGCACGGTCGGGGTGGCGGCGGGCCCGGCGAGCACGGCGGCCAGCGGTACGCCGAGCTGGGCGGTGATCGCGTAGAGCGTCTCCAGGGTGGGGTTGCGGGTGCCGTTCTCCAGCGCCGAGAGGGTGGCCTTCCCGACTCCGGCGGCCCGGGCGAGCGTGGACAGGGAGATCCCACGCTCGGCGCGGAGGGCGCGGATCCGCTGGCCGACCGCCCCGGCGTCGGCGTCGAGCGGGGGCCGGCGGGCTGGGCGAGGCGGGGTCATCCGGCTATGGTGCTACACGCCGCCGTTCCGTAAACGGAACGATGGGCGACCTGACCCGACCCGACCCGGCACGCCGGGGCGGTCTGCGGGTCGTCGGTGGGGAACGGACGCGAGGGAGGCTGTGGTGGGGGATCGGTTGCAACCGGTACTGGCCGGCGTGGTGACCGCCGTGGTCGGCTTCGCCAGCTCGTTCACCGTCGTGCTGGCCGGGCTGCGGGCGGTCGGCGCCAGCGAAGCGCAGGCCGCCTCCGGGCTGCTCACGGTGAGCGTCGCCGCCGGGATCTGCGCGACCTGGCTCGGCCTGCGGCACCGGATGCCGATCGCCATCGCCTGGTCCACGCCGGGCGCGGCGCTGCTGGTCGCCACCGGGCCGGTCCCCGGCGGCTGGCCCGCCGCCGTGGGCGCGTTCGCGCTGTGCGGGCTACTCATCGTCGCCGCCGGCCTCTTCCCCGCCCTCGGCCGTGCGGTGGCCGCGATCCCCGCCCCGGTGGCGGCCGCGATGCTGGCCGGGGTGCTGCTGCCGCTGTGCACCGCCCCGGTACGCGCGCTGGTCGAGGTGCCGGCCCTGGCCGCCCCGGTGATCGTCACCTGGCTGGTGCTGCACCGGTTCGCCCCCCGGTGGGCGGTGCCGGCCGCGCTGGTGGCGGCGGCGTTGGCGATCGCCCTGACCACGACCGGCGTGGGAGTCACCCCCGGTGACCTGCGGCCGGTGGTGTCGCCGACCGTGCCGACGTTCACCCTGCCCGCCGTGTTCGGCCTGGCGCTGCCGCTGTTCCTGGTCACCATGGCCGCGCAGAACGTGCCCGGCACGGCGGTGCTGCGCGGCTTCGGCTACCGGCCACCGCTCGCCCCGGCGCTGCGCGCCACCGGGCTGGCCAGTGCGCTCGGTGCCGCCACCGGCGGACACGCCGTCAATCTCGCCGCGATCACCGCCGCCCTCGCCGCCGGCCCCGACGCCCACCCCGATCCGGATCGGCGCTGGATCGCCTCGGTGACCGCCGGCATCGGCCTGGCGCTGCTCGGGCTCGGCGCCGGCGCGGCGACCACGCTGGTGCTGCTCTCCCCGCCCGTGCTCATCGAGGCGGTCGCCGGGCTCGCGCTGCTCGGCGCGTTGGCCGGTGCCCTCACCGCGGCCCTGACCACGCCCCCCGCGCCCCCGTCTCCTGCCATGCCCCTCGTTCCTGCCACGCCCCTCGTTCCCGCCACGCCCCCGTCTCCCGCCACCACCTCTGCCTCCGCCATGCCCTTCGCTTCCGCTGTACCCCTCGTTCCCGCGACCCCCGTCGTGGCGTCCACTGCTCTGCCGGCACCCGCGACCCCCGTCCTGGCGTCCACTGCTCTGCCGGAGCCGACGACCGCCACTGCGTCGGCGGTCGTTTCCGATCCCCGGAGCCGGGAGGCCGCCGTGGTCACCTTCGTGGTCACCGCTTCGGGGGTGAGCCTGCTCGGCGTGGGCGGGGCGTTCTGGGGACTGCTCGCCGGCTGGCTGATGCTGCTGCTCTTCCGTCGCCGCAGGCCCGTCCCTGCCGCCTGACGGGCCTGCGGCGACCGGTCCGACCGCCCCACCGCCGCGCCCCACCCGGGATAGCGGGACGCGACGCGGTTCCGCCCGCCTTCCCGGCACCTGCTCCCGCGTCAGGAGGGCGTCGCGCCGAACCTTCTCGGCCACCGTTCCCCGAGGGGGAACTACCTCTGCGCGTCCTTTCGAGCTGACGGCGTCAACGACTCATCTGCATCCCTGCTGGCTGCC
>NZ_JBEZEK010000016.1:16294-153396 GCF_040648835.1 Micromonospora sp. NPDC049081
CCGGCTCACCGGCTCATCACCTGGCTGCCGGCTCACCGGCTCATCACCTGGCTGCCGGCTCACCGGCTCATCACCTGGCTGCCGGCTCACCGGCTCATCACCTGGCTGCCGGCTCACCGGCTCGCCACCTGGCTGCCCGCTCACCCGTTCGCCGGCTCACCACCTGGCCATCCGTTCGCCCGTTCGCCCGTTCGCCCGTTCGCCCGTTCGCCCGTTCGCCCGTTCGCCCGTTCGCCCGTTCGCCCGTTCGCCCGTTCGCCCGGGCGAACGGGCGAACGGTCCCGGCTTCGCTGCCGTGCCTTGCCTCAGGCCGGTGATTCGTTGACGCCGTCAGATCGAAAGGGAGCGCAACAGGTACTGGTGCCCCGGTGGCACCGATATCGAGGTGCAGCTTCGGGTGCCCGCCTCGACCGGGCTCCCACCGCCACCGCCACCGACCCCCGGTGGGACCGCTGTCGAGGTGGAGGGCTCCGCGCACCGGAGCGGATGACGCCGGCGCGTCGGTGCCACGGCGACCGGCCGGGCCGCCGTCGGCGTCGCCTGGCGGGTGTGGGGCGGGTGGGTCACTCCTCCGGGGGCAGCTCACCCACAGGGACGTGCAGGCGTACCTGGTCGTCGGTGACCGTGGCGATCTGGTCGGCCAGCACGTACACCGCGCCGGTGCGGGCCAGTTCGGTGGAGACCTTGAGATAGCCGGTACGCAGCAGGCGGGCCGCGAGGTCGGCCGGGACGTCCGGCTCCTCGACGGCTGCCGACTCGATCAGCTCGTCCAGGCTGCCGCCCGGGTCGGCGGTCGACGCCTGCACGGTCACCGCGTTGGGATCGCCCCGCTGGACGAGGTCGACGGTGCCGATCTCGACCCCGACGGTGTCGACCACCCGCATGCCGGTGGTGACCCGGGAGATGACCGCCCGCTCTGCCATGCCCTGCTGCTCCATCACCGGCCGGTTCCCTGCGCCGCCCGCCGCTAAACCGCCGGACGTCCCGCCGCTAGACCGCTGGGTGCACCCCGCCGCTAAACCGCCGGATGTCCCGTCGCTAAGCCGCCGGACGTCCCGCCGCTGGACGGCAGGACCCCGCCGCTAGACCGCCGGGCCCCAGGCGCCGGGCGGACGCGGGGACAGCTCCCGCCAGGCGTCCGTGCCCTCCAGCAGGGCCCGGACGGTCTCCTCGGCCTCGTCGGCACTGCCGTGCTCGTAGAACTGGGAGACGCCCTCCGCGCCGCCGGCCCGCTGCTCGACGTGCCACCGGTCGGCGTCGACCCGGAGGAACACGTCCCGCCGGGCCAGTCGTCCCCATTTGCCGTTCCACCAGTGCCTACGCTGCTCCATGGCCGGACTCTATCGAACATGTGTACGAAAAAAGTCGGCCCCCGCGGGAATTCCGCAGGGGCCGATGTGCACCGGTCGGTCAGCGCGGGGCGGGCGGCTCCGTCCGGCGTCCGAGCACGTCGTCGAGCGCGCCGCGCTGCCCCGGAGCGGTGTGGCCGCCGGCCAGCAGCGCGTCGCGGATCTCGGTGAGCAGCTTGACCTCCTCGCTGGGGGCGGCGGGCGGCGGCTCCTCGCCCCGCTTGCGCCGCTCGGCGAGCCGGTTCATCGGGTAGACGACCAGGAAGTAGAGCGCCGCCGCGGTCAGCGCGAAGGTGATCGCCGCGTTGACGAAGGCGATCCAGTCGAACGGGATGCCGCGGAACTCCGGCGTCGAGCCCTTGAGGCCGTCCTTCTTGCCGGTGATCAGCACGATGATGACCCGGACCAGTGGTTCGAGGAACGACTTGGTCAGTTGGGTGACCACGCCCGTGAACGCGGCACCGATGACGACACCGACCGCCAGGTCGACGACGTTGCCACGCATGATGAAGTCTTTGAAGCCCTTGAGCATCTGCTGCACTCCTGTGCCGTCCGATTCTCCGTCGGGGACAACCTATGCCCCGGTCGGCGGCTCCAGAAAAGCACCGGCCTCGATCGCCGCCCGCCCGGGGTCGCCGTCCCGGATGGCCGCCACCAGTCGGCCGTGGTCGACGTACCGCTGGGGTTGCAGGGTGTCACCGATCGCGTGCGCGACGGTGCTGCGCAGGGCCGCGCCGACCGAGGCGTACAGCTCGGCCAGCATGGCGTTGTGGGCGGCGGCGACCACCGCCGTGTGCAGGGCGACGTCCGCCTCCACGAACTCGGCGACCCGGCCCGACCGCCAGGCGGCCTCCCGGGTGGCGAGCGCGCCGTCGAGCGCCACCAGATCCTCCGGGGTACGCCGCAGCGCGGCCAACCGGGCCGCCTCGACCTCGAACGCCCGGCGGACCTCGACCACCTCGGCCATCCGGTCGTCGGTGAGCCGGCGGGCCACCACCGGGGCCAGCTCGTCGGTCGACACCACGTACGTCCCGGAGCCCTGCCGGCACTCCAGCACCCCGGCGTGCACCAGTGCCCGGACGGCCTCGCGGACGGTGTTGCGCCCCACCCCGAGCGCCGTCACCAGTTGCGGCTCGGTGGGGATGCGTCCACCGACCGGCCATTCGCCGCCGAGGATCCGGCCCCGGAGCTGCTCGATCGTCTGGTGCACCCGCTGACCGCGCGGGGGCACGGGTGGGGAATCGACGGACGGTGTCACCGGTTACACCAACTGCCGAAATTCATCCCATGATTGTAGGTTCGAGGTCATGACCCCGCCAACCGCACCCGCCGTCGAGGCGCCGATCGAACCGCCCGCCCACCGGCCGGCACACCGCGCCCCGTCGCCGGCCACCGGCGGCGCGCTGGTGCTGGTCGGGATGCTGCTGGTCGCGCTCAACCTGCGGGCCGCGGTGACCAGCCTCGGCGCGCTGCTCGACGAGGTACGCACCGGGCTCGGTCTCTCCGGCACGATGGCCGGGTTCGTCACCACCCTGCCCACCATCGCCTTCGCCGGTCTCGGCGCGCTCACCCCGTGGCTGATCCGCCGCTGGCCCGCAGCCCGGGTGCTGGTGGTGGCGATGCTCGCCCTCACCGTCGGTCAGGTGCTCCGGGTGGTCACCGACTCGGCGGCGATCTTCGTGCTCACCAGCGCGCTCGCCCTGGCCGGCATCGCAGTGGCGAACATCCTGCTGCCGATGCTGGTCAAGCAGCACTTCCCACACCGCACGGGGCTGGTCACCGGGGCGTACACGATGGCCCTGACGGCGGGTACGACGGTGGCCGCCGCCTCCGCCGTGCCGGTGGCGCACGCCTTCGGCTCCTGGCGGGCCGGGCTGGGCGTGTGGGCGGCGTTGGCGGCGGTGGCCGTACTCCCGTGGGTGCCGCTGGCGTTGCGGGCGCGCGCCGCCCGACGGACCGCGCCCCCGACGGCGGGCCCGGCCGTCCGCACCCGGGTCCAGCCGGCCCGCACCCGGCTCGGCTGGGCGATGGCGGTCTACTTCGGCGCGCAGTCACTGAGCGGGTACGCGGTGATGGGCTGGCTGGCCCAGCTCTTCCGGGACGCCGGCTTCCGACCGGAGAGCGCCGGACTGCTGCTCGCCGGGGTCACCGCGCTCGGGGTGCCGGTCGCCCTGCTGATGCCGACGCTGGCCGGCCGGCTCCGGACGCTGCGCCCGCTGGTGTTCGGGCTGACCGCGTTCTCCGCGGCGGCCTACCTGGGGTTGGCGCTCGCACCCCGGGACGGGGCGCTGCTGTGGGTGCTGCTGCTCGCCTTCGGTCAGGGCGCGTTCCCGCTGATCCTGACCACCATCGGCCTGCGGGCCCGCACCGCCGACGGCACGGTGGCGCTGTCCGCCTTCGCGCAGAGCACCGGATACGTGATCGCCGCGCTCGGGCCGCTGCTCGTCGGGGTGCTCTACGAGGCGACCGGTGGGTGGACCGCGCCGATGGGATTCCTGCTCGCCGCGCTGGCGGTGCAGACGACCGCGGGCATGGTGATCGCTCGTCCCCGGTTCATCGAGGACGAGCGGTGAGGAAACCGGTCAGGACGAGGCGGGGGTGGGATCGCCCGCGACGGCCTCATCGACAGTCGGGTAGGTGTGCAGCACCTCGACCAGCCCACTGACCTCGAGGATGCGCAGCACGCCGCGCTGCGGGGCGGCCAACCGGACCACGCCGCCGGCCTCGTCGCAGCTGTTCTTGGCCCGGACGAAGACCGACAACCCGGTCGAGTCGCAGAACGACACCTCGGCCAGGTCGAACACCAGCCGGCTGCGCCCCTTGTCGAGCAGGTCGGTGATCTGGTCCTGCAACTGCGGTGCGGTCGCCATGTCGAGTTCGCCCGCGACCGACACGACGACGACGTCGCCGCGCTGTTCCGTGTGCACCGTCAGGGACATTCAGACCTCCTGTTATTGGTGGAACGGTATCCCACGAACAGCGGGACACGCAGAACGGGAGCGCTTCCGGTGGGACCGATCATTCCTTTGCTGCGGGGCAACTACCGGGTCTGCCTCCGGTGATAGAGTCCGGCCGGCCCAGCTCACAGGAGGTAACCATGGCGTTGACCGCAGACGGAGGCGACCGACTCGTCGAGCTACTGACCGGGCACGGCGAGCGGGTGGTGCAGCGGTGGACCGAGGTCGTCGCCGCCTCGCTGCGCGGTCGGCTCAGCCAGGCCGAGCTACGCCTCCAGGTGCAGGAGCTGCACGCTAGCATGATCAATGCCGGCGGTGCCGGCCTGGCCGACCTCCAGGCGCCCTCGGCGGGCGAGCTGCGGGCGGTGCTCGCCGACCTGTCCCGCAGCCGGGCCAGGCAGAGCTTCACCGCCACCGAGACCGCGACCAGCATCTACGCCCTCAAGGACGTCCTGGTCGAGCTGGCCGAGACCGACGGCGTCGAGCTGTCGCTGCGGGACGTCCTGGACTTCACCGGCCTGGTCGACCGGATGGGGCTGCTCACCTTCGAGACCTACGTGCAGACCCGCGAGGGGCTGATCGCCGACCAGGCCGAGCAGCTGCTCGAACTCTCCACCCCGGTGGTGAAGATCTGGGACGGTGTGGTCGCCGTGCCGCTGGTCGGCACCCTCGACTCGGCCCGCGCCCAGGTGGTGATGGAACGACTGCTCCAGACCCTGGTCGACACCGGCTCGCCGTACGCCATCATCGACATCACCGGCGTGCCGGCGGTCGACACCCAGGTCGCCCAGCACATCCTCAAGACGGTGGTGGCCGCCCGGCTGATGGGCGCCGACTGCATCATCTCCGGCATCCGCCCGCAGATCGCGCAGACCATCGTCGCGCTCGGCATCGAGTTCGGCGACATCGCCACCAAGGCGAGCCTGGCCGACGCGCTGCGGCACGTGCTGCGCCTCACCGGGGTGGAGGCGTCCCGCCGCCACCCGCGTCGGGAGGCGTGATGGAACGGGTGCCGATCCTCAAGATCGGCGACATCCTGCTGGTCTCCATCCAGATCGACATGTCCGACCAGACGGCGGTCACCCTCCAGGAGGACCTGGCCGAGCGGATCGTCGCGACCGGCTGCCACGGCGTCATCATCGACATCACCGCGCTGGACATCGTCGACTCCTTCGTCGGCCGGATGCTCTCCACCATCGCCTCGATCTCCAAGGTGCTCGACGCCGAGACGGTGGTCGTCGGGATGCGTCCCGCGGTCGCCATCACCCTGGTCGAGCTGGGCCTGTCGCTCAACGGCATCCGCACCGCGCTGAACGTGGAGCGGGGCATGGAGCTGATCGCGGCGACCCGCGACGACGACCTCGGGTACGACGACCCCGAGGACGTGGAGTCCGGGACGGCGGCGACATCGTCATGACCGCGGGAGTCGACCTGGGCCCGAAGACCCAGGCGATCGGCAGTGACGAGGACGTCGTCCGGGTCCGTCAGCTGGTGCGTACCGTGGCGGTGGCGGTCAAGCTCTCCCTCGTCGACCAGACGAAGCTGGTGACCGCCGCGAGTGAGCTGGCCCGCAACACACTCATCTACGGCGGTGGCGGCACCGCCGAGGTGACGGTCGTCGAGGACGGCCGGCGGCGCGGGGTGCGGATCGTCTTCGCCGACTCCGGGCCGGGCATCGTCGACCTGGGTCTCGCCCTCACCGACGGCTACACCACCGGCGGTGGCCTGGGCCTCGGCCTCAGCGGCTCCCGTCGACTGGTCGACGACTTCGACATCCAGACCGCCCCCGGTGAGGGCACCCGGATCACCGTCACCAAGTGGTCCCGATGATCCACGACGTGGTGCCGGACGCGGGCCACTGGTACCGGGTGGAGAGCGGCAGCGCCGCCAGCACCGTACGACGCGCGGCGGAACGCCTCGGCGGGCAGCTCGGCCTCGGTGAGAACCGGGTCGCCGAACTGGCCATCGTCGCCGCCGAGCTGACCAGCAACCTGGTGAAGCACGCCCAGGAGGGTGTCCTGCTGCTGCGCCCGGTGCGCACCGGCGACGCCGCCGGCGTGGAGTTGATCGCGGTCGACTCCGGCCCCGGGATGGCCGACCTGACCGTCTCCTCCCGCGATGGTCACTCCACCACCGGCACCCTGGGCATCGGCCTCGGTGCCATCACCCGGCAGGCCAGCTGGTACGACGCCTGGTCCCGGCCGGGGCGGGGCACCGTCTTCGCGGTGCAGGTGTGGGCGAAGGAGGTGCGGGCCACGCCGGCCTGGGCGGCGGGGCTGACCCGGCCGATCACCGGCGAGCAGGTCAGCGGCGACAGCCACGCGATGCGTACCGAACAGGGGCGGCACCAGGTGCTGGTCTGCGACGGGCTGGGCCACGGGCCGTTGGCCAACGTGGCCGCCGAGGCGGCCGTCTCCGCCTTCCGGGTCGCGCCGGCCGGTCCGCCCGCCACCGTGGTGACGCACCTGCACCGCGCGATGTCGCACACCCGGGGGGCCGCGTTGGCGGTGGCGGAGCTGGACCCGGCGGCGGGTCTGCTGCGCTACGCCGGGCTGGGCAACATCGCCGGGATGGTGCTGGCCCCGGACGGCACCCGCCGGGGGCTGGTGTCGCTGCCCGGCATCGCCGGCCACCAACGTCCGACGGTGCGTGAGTACGACTACCCGTTCCCGGCCGGCGCGACCCTGGTGATGCAGAGCGACGGGGTGGTGGACCGGTGGCGGTCCGAGGACTATCCGGGGCTGACCGGGCGGGCGTCGGTGGTCGTCGCGGCGACCCTGCTGCGCGACGCCGGAATCCGCCGGGACGACGCCTGCGTGCTGGTCGCGAGAACTCCGTCGTGACCGCCCGCGAGCCACTCCTGCGGATGGCGTTGCGGGTGGAACAGGACATCTTCGGGGTACGCCAGCGGGGCCGGGAGGTCGCGGCGGCGATCGGGCTGGAGCACCAGGACCAGGTGCGGTTCGCCACCGCGCTCAGCGAGGTGGCCCGGGACCTGCTGCGTACCGTGGCCGGCGCGGACGTCAGCTTCGCCCTCGTCACGGAGCCGGACGGGCGGCGGTTCCTCAGCGTCGACCTCGCCCCGTTGCGTCCGCTGCCGGGCAACCGGTACGAGCCGCAGTCCGGCGCGGTGGCGCGATTGGTGGACACCCTGGGGCTGGCGGAGGCCGCGGGATATACCGTCGTGAGGATGTCCCGACGTGTCCCGGCCGCCGCTGCGGCGCTGACCCCGCCGCGCCTGGCCGAGCTGCGCGCCGAGCTGGGCACCAGCGCCCCGGCCAGCGCCCTGGACGAGTTGGCCACCCAGAACGGGCAGCTCATCGCCGCTCTCGACGAGGTACGCAGCCAGCGCGACGAGTTGGCCGTGCTGAACGCCGAGCTGGAGGAGACCAACCGGGGCGTGATGGCGCTCTACACCCAGCTCTCCGAGGAGCTGGAGGCGACCAACCGGGGCGTGGTGGCGCTCTACGCCGAGCTGGACGAGAAGTCGGCCCAGCTGCGCGCGGCGAGCGAGTCGAAGAGTCGCTTCCTGGCCAACGTCAGCCACGAACTGCGGGCCCCGGTGACCGCGATCATCGGGCTGGGGCGGCTGCTGACCGACTCCGCGTCGGACCCGCTCACCGCCGAGCAGGCCCAGCAGGTCGAGCTGATCCGGTCCTCGGCAGCCGACCTGCTCTCCCTGGTCAACGACCTGCTCGACCTGGCCAAGGCGGAGGCTGGCCGGATCGAGCCGGAGTGGGTGCAGGTCGACCTGCGGGCGGTCTTCGGGCAGCTGCGGGGGACACTGCGGGCGCTCACCCTGCGTTCCGAGGTGGAGCTGGCGGTGGAGGAGCCGCCCCCGGGCACCGAGCTCCGCTCGGACGAGGTGCTGCTGGCCCAGGTGCTGCGCAACCTGCTGCACAACGCGGTGAAGTTCACCGACCGGGGTGAGGTGCGGATGTGCGCCGAGCGGGTCGACGACCGGGTCCGGATCCGCGTCTCGGACACCGGGCCGGGCATCCCCGCCGAGCTGCACGAACGGATTTTCGAGGAGTTCTACCAGGTGCCGGGGACCAGCCGGCGCAGCGGCACCGGTCTCGGTCTGCCGTACGCGCGGCGGTTGGTGACGCTGCTCGGCGGCACCCTGACGTTGGCCAGCGAACCGGGTCGGGGCAGCAGCTTCACGGTGGACCTGCCCGTGGCGGGGGTGTGAGGTGGCCGGCGTCCCGGCGACGATCCTGGTGGTCGACGACAGCCCCACCAAGCGCTATCTGCTGGTGAGCTGGCTGACCCGGGCCGGTTTCACGGTCTGGGAGGCGGAGAACGGCACCGAGGCGCTGGCCCGGGTCGGGGTGGACCCGATCGACCTGGTGGTGCTCGACGTCCGGCTGCCGGACCTGAGCGGCTTCGAGGTCTGCGAACGGATCAAGGCGGACCACCCGGCCATTCCGGTGATCCACGTGTCCGCGCACGCGGTCGACGTGGTGGACCGTACCCAGGGACTGACCCGGGGTGCGGACGCCTACCTGGCCGAGCCGATCGAGCCGGAGGAGCTGGTGGCCACCGCGCATGCGGTGCTGCGCTACTACCAGGCGCGGCAACGGGCCGAGTTGCTCGCCGAGCGGCTCACCGGGTTGGCCGACACCACCGTGGCGGTGCACGCCGCGCCGACCTTCGCCCGCCTGTTGCAGGAGGCGGCGGCCGGCGCGGCGCAGATCTTCCGCAGCCCGGCGGTGGTGGTCGCGGAGACCTTCGACGGGGATTGCCTGGCCGGGGTCGCCGCTGGTCCGGGCGCGACGGCGGAGATCGTACCGTGGGTGGTCGACGACACCGGCGTGCCGACCGGGGCGACCGTGCGGGTGGACGCCCCCGACGGGTGGGGGTTGGTGCGCTGGCCGGACGGTGACACGGTGACCGTGGCCGCCGCCAAGCTGCGGGAGGACCGCGCCCCGCTGTACGTGGTGGTGCCCACCGCCACCCAGACCGCCCGGACGCCGGTGCTGGTGCAGCTCGCCCAGGCGGTCGCCTCGGCGGTGGAGGCGCAGCGCTCCTACGACGAGGAACACCGGATCGCGGTGACCCTCCAGCGGAGCCTGCTGCCCCGACGGCTGCCCGACGTGGCCGGCCTCGACCTGGCGGTGCGTTACGAGCCGGCCAGCGCGCAGACCGAGGTGGGCGGGGACTTCTACGAGCTGGTGATGCTCGACGGGCACCTGTTGGTGGCGATCGGCGACGTCGCCGGTCACTCGCTGCACGCGGCGACGGTGATGGCCGAGCTGCGGCACGCGATGCGGGCGTACGCGGTGGAGGGGCATCAGCCCGGGGTGATCCTGGAACGGCTCAACGTGCTGATGCGTACGCTGCTGCGCAACGAACTGGCGACCCTGTGCATTCTGCTGCTGCACCCGTCGACGGGCCGGATCAGACTGGCCAGCGCCGGGCACCTGCCGGCGCTGGTGACGGTGGACGGCCGGGTGGAGTACGTGCAGCAGTCGGCCCCGCTGCTGGGGGTGCGCGCGGACCGGCCGGAGGATCTGGAGTTCACCCTGCCGGCGGGCGCGACGCTGGTGCTCTACACCGACGGGCTGATCGAACGGCGGGACACCACCATCGACGACGGTCTGGCCGCGTTGGCCGCCTGCGCGACGGTGGTCGACGACGACCTGGACGGCTTCTGCCAGCGGCTGCTGGTCGAGCTGGCCCCGCCGGAGATCCACGACGACGTCGCGGTGGTGGCGGTCCGCCGCCGCTGAGTGGTTCCGACTGCTTCCGGAGTCTGCCCCACCACGCGGTGGATGCCCTTGTGCGTCACCGGGCGCCACCACCACCCCACCCCACCCCACCCCACCCCCGCCGCCCGATGCGGGCCCCGACTCCCGATCCGGCCCCGGCGGTGGTCCGCCGGCTCGACCGAGCCACCGAGGTCCCGCAGTCCCAACCCCTGTCGTGGTTACTGAGGGTGCTCAGAGACGGGTTGACTCCCGACGTCGCTCACCGTAACTAAGAGCCAACCTCGAATTACTCCCCTCTCCATCCTTTGCTCTGCTGCCCTATCCGCGACAGCGCGCTGAGCTGCAACTTTGAAAATAACCATAGGCGCGTCGCTTTTCCAACCTGACACGTTGAGTAGCTGTCGCCTCGATGGCAGCAGAGCAAAGGATGCGGAGTGGGGAGATGGGGGGTGGCGACTGATGTTACTCATCGTTATCGCCGGGGGTGGTGCTGGTTGGCGCGGGGATCGCCAGAAGTGGGGACCAGGATCGTGGAGAGTTCCTGCGGCGATGGCGACGAGCACGCTCCACACGGTGAGCTGACCACCAGTGTGGTCCCGGACTGGTCCGGGCGGTGGGGTCGTCGGTCGACCCCCGGTCGGGCTGAGCGACCCGGTGGCCGGGCCGGCCGAGCCGGTGGCCGGGCCGGCGGCGAAGCTGGTCGCCTGCTCTCCGCGCCGGTCGGGCCGACGCCGTCCGGTGCGGGTCGCTGGCTCGGACGTGGGTGGGGATCAGTGCAGGGAGCGGGCGTAGCCGGTGGGGGTGTGACCGGTGACCGCGGCGAAGTCGCGGGCCAGGTGGGCCTGGTCGCTGTAGCCGAGGTCGGCGGCGAGGGCGGCCCAGTCGGGCAGCCCGGTGACGACGTGTTCGATCGCCTCCAGCAGGCGGTAGCGACGGATCACCCACTTGGGACCGACGCCGACGTGGTCCAGGAAGAGCCGCTGTAACCGCCGGACGGAGAGATCGTGCCGGCGGGCCAGGTCGTCCACCCGCAGCACGCTCCGGTCGGTGCGGATCGACTCGGCGAGGGCGATCGCCTCGGCCGCCGTCGGGTCGGGCTGTGGCGCCCAGGCGAGCAGGAAGGCGTCCAACGCCCGTCGGCGCTCGTCGTCCGTACCCCCGCAGCGGGGTGACGCGACGGCGGACCCGGCGGCGCGGGGCGTGGTCGGGCCAGCGGGGTGGGTGGCGGCGGCACCGGGGGTGGTCGACCCGGCGGCGCGGGCGGCGATCGGGTCGGTGCGGAGCGGGACGTCCCGGTCGGTGAGTTCGGCGACCGGGCGACGCCAGAACGGGCGGAAGCCGCCGGGACGGAACTGGATACCGCTGACCGTTCCGGTGCCGGTCAGGGTGACCGTGAACAGCCGCCGACCGACCCCGGCCACCTCGGCGGTCTCCGGGCCGCCGGCATCCTGCCGGAAGACGACGTTGACCGCCGGGTGCGGCACCACCTGCTGGGTGAACGGCGCGGTCAGCGCCCAGTCGGCCAGCCAGTAGTGCTCCACCCACGGGCGCAGCGCGGGGGCCGGCAGGTGCCGCCGGAACCGCAGCTCCCGGCGCAGCCGGGCCGGATCGAGGATGCCCCGGTCATCCGCGCGTGGCTGTCGCATTCGTTCAAGACCACCTTCATACGCTGGCCGTATGCCAACGAAGACTAGTGAGCTGCTGGCCGCCGCCGCCCCGGGGACCGTGGAGTTGGTCCGGGCGATCGGCGACGACCAACTCGACCTGCCGACCCCGTGCGCGGAGTACGACGTCCGCGGACTGATCAACCACGTGTACGACGTGGCGGTCAACTTCCAACGCCTCGCCGCCGGGCAGGAGACGGACTGGTCGGTCAAGACCGATCACGTGGCCGAGCCGGGCTGGCGGGACCGGTTCGCCACTGAGGTGAAGCAGCTCGTCGTGGCCTGGGACGACCCGGCCAGCGAGGAGGGCGTCGCGCCGGCGATGGGGCTGCCCCGGTCGACGATCGGCCTGATGGGGGTGGTGGACCTGGTAGTGCACGGCTGGGACCTGGCGCGGGCCACCGGCCAGCCGTACCAGCCGGCGCGGGAGAGCATCGCGGCGCTGCACGGCTTCATGGACGAGATGGGCCCGATGGGCCGGCAGATGGGCGCCTTCGGCGCGGAGGTGCCGGTCGGGGCGGACGGGACCGAACTGGACCGGCTGCTCGGCCGTACCGGTCGCGATCCGGCCTGGACGAGCTGACCGCTCCCGCCCACCGGGTCGCCGCACCCGGTGGGCCGGGCCGCCCACCGAACCCGCCGGACCCCCTCGCCGGATCGACGGAGTCGCTTGACATCGACTATTCACTGGATGAATAGTTGGCCAGGTGTCCACGTCGCACGTGCTGCTCGGGTTGCTGGCCGCCGGCAACCGGCACGGCTACGAGCTGAAGCGCGCCCACGACACCCGGCTGCCCCGGGCCAAGCCGCTCGCCTTCGGCCAGGTCTACGCCACCCTGGGGCGCCTGCAACGGGACGGCCTGGTGGTCACCGCCGGTCAGGAACGCGAGGCCGGCCCCGACCGGACCGCCTACGCGCTCACCGACCAGGGCCGGGCCGCGCTCGCCGGCTGGCTCGCCGCCGTCGAGCCACCCATGCCGTACGTGACCAGCGCGCTGTTCACCAAGGTCGCGGTGGCGTTGCTGGTCGCCGACCTGAACGCGGCCCGGTCCTACCTGATCGCCCAGGCGCGGGCGCACACCGACCGGCTGCGCGAACTCACCGCCGTCAAGACGGCACCCTCGACCACCCTCGATGACGTCGTCGCCGTCGACTACGCCGTCGCTCACCTCGACGCCGACCTGAGGTGGCTGCGCACCACCCTGGCCCGCGTCGCCGACTGGCACCGGGAGGTGCACCCGTGAGCCGACTCCAGGCCCGCGACGTGGTCCGGTCGTACGGCCCGACACCGGCCCTGCGCGGCGTCAGCCTCGACGTCGCCGACGGCGAGATCGTCGCCGTGACCGGACCCAGCGGCTGCGGCAAGTCCACCCTGCTGCACTGCCTCGCCGGCATCCTGCGCCCCGACGAGGGGGCGGTGCGCTGGAACGGCGAGCGGATCGACACCTGGCCCGAGGCGGCGCGGTCCCGGCTGCGCCGTACCGAGTTCGGGGTGTTGTTCCAGTTCGGTCAGCTCGTCCCCGAGTTGACCGCGGCGGAGAACGTCGCCCTGCCCCTGCTCCTCGCCGGCACGGGGCGGCGAGAAGCAGGGCGGGCGGCGGGCGAATGGCTGGACCGCTTCGGCGTCGGGCACCTCGCCGACGTGCGCCCCGGCGCGATGTCCGGTGGGCAGCAGCAACGCTGCGCCACCGCCCGCGCCCTGGTCACCGGGCCCCGGGTGATCTTCGCCGACGAGCCGACCGGTGCCCTCGACACGCTCAGCGGCGAGGAGGTCCTCACCCAGCTCGTCCAGCTCGCCCGGGAACAGGGCACCACCATCGTCCTGGTCACCCACGAACCCCGGATCGCCGCGTACGCCGACCGCGAGGTGATGCTCCGCGACGGCGTGGTCGACCCGACGGGCCTCGGCCTGGACGAAACCCTCGTCCCGCTCCCGGCGGCCGGCCCCGGCACGGACCCCCGGTGAGGCCGGGCGTCGCGCTGCGGCTCGCCCTGGCCGGCAACCGCACCGACACCGTCCGGGTCGTGCTCACCGCGCTCAGCGCCGCCCTGGCCAGCCTCGCCGGGCTGGCCGCCCTCACCGTGCTGGCTATCCCGACCCCACCCGGCGGACGGGGCAGCAACAACTCCGAGCAGTACACCAACGCGCTGCTACGCGAGCCGGGCCTGCGCGGCGGCACGGCGGTCGCGTTGCTGCTGCTCGCCGTGCCGGTGCTCGCCCTGGCCGGGCAGTGCGTGCGGCTCGGCGCCCCGGCCCGGGACCGGCGACTCGCCGGGTTCCGGCTGGCCGGGGCCACCCCCGGGCAGGTGACCGGGCTGGTCGCGGTGGAGGCCGGGCTGGCCAGCCTGCTCGGCACCCTGGCCGGGCTGGGGACGTACCTGGTGGGCCGGGTGCTGCTGCACCGGCCCGACGCCCGGGGGCTGCTGCCGCTGCCCACCGACGTGCTGCCGTCGCCGCCGGTGATCGCGGCGGTGGTGCTCGGCCTGCCGGTGCTGGCCGGGCTGGTCGGTGTCGTCCTGCTGCGCCGGGTCACCGCGACCCCGCTCGGCGTGGTCCGGCGGACCCGCCGGGAACGTGCCCCGAGGCCGTGGGCCGGGCTGCTGATCCTGGCCGGGCCGATCGCGTTCGGCCTGCTCGCCCCGATCAACAGGTGGTACGCCGACCGTGCTCAGGACCCACCGGCGCTGCTGGAGCCGGCGCTGATGGCCGGCGGTGCGCTGGCCGCGCTGGTCGGGGTGGTGGTCGGCACCGGCTGGCTGTCGTACACGGCCGGGCGGCTGCTGCACCGGTGGGGTCGCGGGGCGGCCGTGCTGCTGGCCGCCCGTCGGTTGACCGCCGACCCGTGGGCCGGCAGCCGGACCCTGGCCGCCCTGCTGGCGGCGGTGATCGTGGGGGCGGGTGCGGCCGGGCTCCGGGCCTCGATGATCGCCGACATGGCGGCGAACCGGGCCACCGGCCAGGGCCTGGCCGGCGGTGAAGACTTCTACCTGAACACGATGGACCTGGTCGACCGGGCCGCCCAGCTGGCCGTGGCGCTGGCCGCCGGTGGCCTGGTCGTCGCCCTGGTCGAGGGGATCGTCGCCCGCCGCCGGACGTATGCGGCGCTGGTCGCCTCCGGGGTCCCCCGCAGCGTCATCGGCCGGTCCGTCGGCTGGCAGGCGCTGGCCCCGGCGGTGCCGGCCATCGTATTGGCGCTCGCCAGTGGCCTGCTGCTCATCTGGGGCGTCGCGGGCCGCCCACGCACCTACGGGGCGCACTCCTTCCAGGTGTGCACGGGCGACGCCGTCCGGTGCGCCGACCCGTCGGCCCTGCGCACCGTGTGGGTGCCCGAGGTCGTGGTGACACCCGAGCTGCCGTGGGCGCAACTCGCCTGGGTCGGTGCGGGTGCCCTGGTCGCCGTGCTGGTCACGGTCGGTGTCGGCCTGCTCTTCCTGCGGATGAGCACCGCCGTCGAGGAACTCCGCACCGGCTGACCGCGATCAGCCGGTGCGCAGCGGCAACCGCCCGCCGGTCCCGGGCCGGCCCGGCGAGCGTTGCCGGCCCGCCGAGCGTTGCCGGCCCGCCGAGCGCTGCCAGCCCCCGGCCGGCCCGGGGACCCGCCCCGGCCCGGCGGGGACCGGTGGCGGCGGTCAGGCGCGGCCCAGCCGGTCGAGGATCCAGGCGTTGATGAACGCCTCCTCACGCCAGGCGTCGTACCGGCCGCTGGGGCCACCGTGGCCGGCACCCATCTCCGTCTTGAGCAGGTAGTCGCCCTGCGGGGCCACCGCCCGCAGCCGGGCGATCCACTTGGCCGGCTCGTGGTAGAGCACCCGGGTGTCGTTGAGGCTGGTCACCGCCAGGATCGCCGGATAGTCCACGGGGGCGACGTTCTCGTACGGGGTGTACGACTTCATGTACGCGTACACCTCCGGGTCGGCGAGCGGGTTGCCCCACTCCTCCCACTCGGTGACCGTCAACGGCAGCGACGGGTCGAGGATCGAGGTGAGCGCGTCCACGAAGGGCACCTGCGCGACGATCCCGGTGAACGCGTCCGGGGCGAGGTTGGCCACCGCGCCCATCAGCAGGCCGCCGGCCGAGGCACCCCGGGCGACCAGCCGGTCGGCCGCCGTCCACCCGGACTTGACCAGGTGCCGGGCGCAGGCGACGAAGTCGGTGAAGGTGTTCTTCTTGGCCAGCAGCTTGCCCTCGTCGTACCACCGGCGGCCCAGTTCACCGCCGCCCCGGATGTGCGCGACGGCGAACACCACGCCCCGGTCGAGCAGGCTGAGCCGGGCGACGGAGAACCACGGGTCCATGCTGGCCTCGTACGAGCCGTACCCGTAGATCACGGCGGGGGCGGAGCCGTCGCGTGGGGTGTCCCGGCGGCAGACCAGCGAGATCGGCACCCGGGTGCCGTCGTCGGCGAGCGCCCACTCGCGGTGCTGCTCGTAGTCGGCCGGGTCGTACGCGCGGCCGTCCGGGCCGGGGAGCACCGGCTTGCTGCGGCGCAGCGTCAGCTCCCGGGTGACCAGGTCGTAGTCGTAGACCGAGTCGGGGGTGACCAGCGAGGTGTAGCGGAACCGGAGCTGCCGGGTGCGGTATTCCGGGTTGGCGTCCAGGCCGACACTGTGGATCGGCTCGGGGAACTCGATGTCGTGGCCGTCGCCGCCGCCGACGGGGAGCACCCGCAGCCCGGTCAGGCCGTTGCTGCGCAGCGAGACGACCAGGTGGTCGGCGAACGCGTCGACCGACTCCAGCCGGGTGCCGGGGCTGTGCGGGATCAGCGGCACCCAGTCGCCTGGCGCGTCCGCCGAGGTGTACGCCAGCGCGAAGTCCTCCGCGCCGTCGTTGTGCAGGATCAGGAAGCGGTGCCCGTGGTGCTCGACGCTGTATTCGACGCCCTGCCGGCGCGGGGCGATCACCGCCGGCTCACCTGTCGGGTTGTCGGCCGGGATGACCCGTACCTCGCTGGTGACCTTGCTGGTGCTGTCGATCAGCACGAACCGCTCGGAGCGGGTCAGCTCGACACCCACCCAGAACCGCTCGTCCTCCTCGAGGTGCACCACCACGTCCTCGCCCGACGGGGTGCCGACGGTGTGCCGCCACACCCGGTTGGGTCGCCACGCCTCGTCGACGGTGATGTAGAACAGCACGCTGGCGTCGGCCGACCAGGCGGTGCCGTAGAAGGTGTCGGGCACCTCGTCGCCGAGCAGTTCACCGGTGCTCAGGTCCTTGATCCGAAGGGTGAAGCGTTCGTCGCCGGAGAAGTCCGTCGAGTAGGCCAGCCAGCGCCCGTCGGGGCTGACGTCGAACGCGCCGAGGGAGAAGAAGTCGTGCCCTTCGGCGAGCTGGTTGCCGTCGAGCAGCACCTCCTCGCCGTCGAGCGGGGCGCCGTCCACGCTGACCGGCGGGTCGGTCTCGCCGTCGCGGACGGGGCGGCGGCAGTGCACGCCGTACTGCTGGCCCTCGACGGTGCGGGTGTAGTACCAGTGGCCGCCCTTGCGGGTGGGCACCGACAGGTCGGTCTCCTGGGTGCGCTGCTTCGTCTCGGCGAACAGCGTGCCGCGTAACGCTTCCAGGTGCGCGGTGCGCTGCTCCGTGTAGGTGTTCTCGGCGGTGAGGTGGGCGATGGTCGCCGGGTCGTCCTTGGCGGCCAGCCAGGCGTACTCGTCGACGACGGTGTCGCCGTGGTGGGTGCGCTCCGCGCGGACCTGTCGGGCGAGGGGCGGGGTGGTCTCGGTGGTCACGCCGCCACGTTACCGGCCCGTCGCGCTGCGCGGCGCGGTCGAACCACCACCCACCTCTTTAGAACATGTGTACGATGACTGTCATGTCGACGCCAGCGGGTTCGAGCGGTGCAGCGGAGATCACCCGCCGGTTGGCCGGGATCTGCGGTCCCTCCTTCGCCCGGTTCGCGGGCGCGGCGGACGAGGTCGCTGGCCGGCTCGCCCGGTGGGTGGCCGTCCCGGGTGGGCCCCGGGCGGCGGCCGAGGTGCTGCGGCTCGCCGCCCGGCACGACCTTTCGGTGGTGCCCCGGGGCGCGGGCACGAAGATCGACTGGGGTGCCGCGCCGGCCCGGGTCGACATCATGCTCGACACCGGCCGGCTCGCCGGGGTCGGCCACCAGCCGGCGGCCTCCCCGGTGGTCGAGGTGGGTGCCGGCACCCCGCTGCGGGCGGTGCAGGCCACCCTGGAACGCGCCGGCCGTCGGCTGGCCCTCGACCCGCCGTCCCCCGGTGCCACCCTCGGTGGGGTGCTCGCCGCCGACGAGTCCGGTCCGCTGCGGCACCGGCACGGCACCCCCTGTGCGCAGCTCGTCGGCCTGCGGTGGTTGGACGCCGACGGTGAGCTGGTCAGTGCCGGCCGCAGCGCCGCGGAGCTGTCCGGGGTGAGCGCACCCGTCGGTCTCGACCTGGGCCGGTTGCTCTGCGGTTCGCAGGGCGGGCTGGGCGTGCTCGTCTCGGCGACGCTGCACGCGCAGGCGCTGCCGGCGAGCCAGGTCTGGGTGTCCCGGCCGGTGTGGAGCCCGCTGGAGGTGCACGACCTGGTCCGGGCGGTGTTCGCCGCCGACCTCGACCCGGCGGCCGTCGAGCTGGACCTGCCGGCCACCGGGTCCCCACCGCGCCCGGTCGCCGCCCCGGCGGCGGGCGCGACGTCGGGGCCGCCCGGTCGGCCGATGTCCGCCGCCGAGGCGGCGGCCCGGGCCAACCATCCCGCGATGTCCGGCCGGCGGGCCGATCCGCCGCCCGCCCGGGGCAGCGCCGGTGAGCTGGCGATCCTGCTGGAGGGTGACCGGTCCGAGGTGGCCGAGCGGGCCGACCGCCTGTTGGCCGTGCTCGGTGGCGCGGCGAGCGTCGCCCCGTTCGCCCCGGCCTGGTGGGGGCGCTACCCGTTCGCCCCGGGCGACACCGCGTTGCGGGTCGAGGCCCCGACCAAGGATCTGCACGCCGCCGTCTACGCGTTGCGCGACGCCGCCGGCACGCCCCTGTCGGTACGCGGCTGCGCCGGTGCGGGTGTGGTGCACGCCGCGCTGCCCGGATCGTTCCCCGTCGACCGGGTGGCCGGCATCCTGGCCGCCGTCCGGGGGGTGTTGCTCGCCCGCCGGGGCCGGTGCGTGGTGGTCGCCGCTCCCGCTGCGGTCCGCCGTGAGGTCGACGTGTGGGGTGAGGCGGCGGTGATCCCCCGGCTGCGGGAGGCGAAGGAGCACCTCGACCCGCACCGCCGGCTCGCCCCCGGCCGCCTCCCCGGCGGCCTCTGATCAACCCCCGGCGGTCTCTGACCAGCCCTGGCGGCCTCTGGGTGTCGAGGGGATCGGGGGTGGATCAGGAGAGGGCGTCGTTGCGCAGCACCAGGATGGCGATGTCGTCGCGGGGTGACTCGACCGAAAAGTTGATCGCGGTGGCCCGCAGTCGCGCCGCGACCACGTCGGCGGAGTAGCCGGCCAGCGGCGCGGCGGCCTCCCGGAGCCGCTCGGTGCCGAAGAGTTCCCGGCCGCGTCGCCGCTCGGTCACCCCGTCGGTATAGAAGATCAGCGCATCGCCCGGCGCGAGCAGGATCTCCTCCGCCGGTGAGGTGATCGAGTCGAGCAGGCCGAGCGCGGTTCCTCCGGTCCCGACGAAGTTCGCCCCGCCGGGACCGTGCAACAGCACCGGTCGGTCGTGCCCGGCCAGGTGCAGCGAGACGTCGAGCCCGTCGCCGTCGCCCGGCCCGACCGCCGCCAGGGCCAGCGTGCAGTAGCGTCCCCCGCCGCGCTCGACAAGCGTGTCGTTGAGCCGGGCCAGCACCTCGGGCAGCGGCTTGCCGTCCCCGACGAGCACCCGGATCACGTCCCGGACCAGCCCGGTCACCGCCGCCGCCTGCACCCCCTTGCCGGACACGTCGCCGACCACCACCAGCCAGCGCCCGTCCGGCAGCGGCACCACGTCGTAGAAGTCGCCGCCGACCTCGGCCTCGTCCCCGGTCGGGACGTACTCGGCGGCGAAGCCGACGCCCTCGACGACCGGGAGCACCGGCGGCAGCAGCGACTGTTGGAGGGTCTGCGCCACCCGACGCCGTTCGGCGTGGATCCGGGCGTTCTCGATGGCGAGGCCGGCCCGCCGGGCCACGTCCTCCAGCACCGCCACCTCGTCGGCGTCGTGCCGGTGCCGTTGGTGCCGGCCCACGGCCAGGGTGCCGAGCTTCTGGCTGCGGGCGACCAGCGGCACGGCGAAGCCCTCCATCGGCCCACCGAGCGGCACCTGGGACCCGGTGCGCGACGCCTCGCGCAGCCGGGCCTGGACCGAGTCCGGGCCGGATTCCTGGAGCACCTTGTGCAGTTGGGGCAGGACCGACTCGTCGGCGTGGCTGCACGCGGCCAGCTTGAGCCGGCCCCACTCGTCGGTGGTGTGCACCGCGCACCACTGGCCGAGCCGGGGCACCACCAGTTGCGGGATCAGCGCCATGGTCAGGTCCACGTCGAGCGACTGGGCGAGCAGTTCGCTGGCCTCGGCGAGGAAGGTCAGCCAGGCCGAGCGGCGGACGTCGGCGCGGCGCAGCCGGTCGTTCTCCAGGTGCAGCGAGAGCCGTTCGGCGGCGAGTACGGCCAACGGCCGGGCGTACGCCGACGGTGCGGCGTCCAGCTCCAACTCCCCACCGTACGGTCGGTGCACCGCCAGCGGCACCCGGAGCAGCTCGTTGCCGGCGCGCGGCTGGCGGCCGTACCGGGCCAGCACCTGCGGGCCCTCTCCCTCGCCCCGGTCGAGCCGGATCACCCCGCCGGCCGCGCCCACCATCTCGGCGACCCGGGTGAGCAGGTCGGTGGCGAACTCGGGCAGCGGTTCGTCGGCGTACGGGTCGGGCCTGGTCTGGGTCAGTTCGCTCATCGCTGCGGCGCTCGGTGCGGTGGTCGCCAGGTCGCTCTCGGCCTGCCCGGGTGGCGGGTACGGGGACAGCGGCCCGTCGCTGTGGTCGCCGTGGCGGTCCAGCCGGAACCACACCCCTTTGCCGGTGGGTAGGTAGGTGGTGCCCCAGCGGCTGGCGAAGTGGTCGACGAGCAGCAGCCCGCGCCCCCGGGCGGAGACCTCGCCGATCTCGTCGGTGTCGTTGCGGCTGCCGACGATCAGCTCGTCGACCGGCCCTGCGGCGAAGTCGGAGACGGTGACGGTCAGGCCGATCCGGTCGGCGACGACCTCGATGTCCAGTTCGGTGCGGGCGTGCTCGACGGCGTTGGTGGACAGTTCGGTGGTGAGCAGCAGTGCCTCGTTGAGCAGTTCGTCGAGGTCCGCCTCGGCGAGCACGGAGCGGACGACGGCGCGGGCGGCGGCCGGGGTGCGCCGGTCGGCGGGCAGTCGGACGCGCCGGACGTGCTCGTCCCGTCCCGCGTCTGTCCCGGCCCCCGGCTCCGTTGACACCCCCGTATCCTCTACCGCGACCGCCCGGGTGCCAAGCCGCACCACGCACCGTCACACCTGTCGCACCGATCGGCAGGTTGACGACACCCCGTCGTCGGGTGCGGGTCGGCGACCAACGGCTACGTGTCGACCTGTGGTGGTGGCGGGGTCGGGCCGGGTGCCGGGACCGCGTCCCGCCTGCGGTGTCGCTGTCGGGGCGGTGGTGGCACCGGCAGGGACATGTCGGGCACGTCGTGTCCGCTGCCCGGGTCCGGACGCGGGCACAATGAGGGAAAGTCGGCGTGTCGGCACGCCGGGGACCCTCCGAGCTGAGCGAGGAAAGATGACCGCGAAACAGTCGGTGACGGCGGACGTGTCCGCTTCCGAGCATGACGCGCTCCTCGGTGAGCTGTCGGAGGCGCTGCGGCGGGTCGGCCGGGGTGACTTCAAGGTGCGGCTGCCCCGGCGCGCGGGTGCGGCCGGTGAGGTGGCGGACGCCTTCAACGAGGTGGTGTCGCTCCAGGAACGGCAGCACCTGGACCTGCGCCGGATCAGTCGGGTGGTGGGCCGGGACGGCCGGCTGACCGAGCGCCTCGACGAGGAGGGCCTGGACGGCTCCTGGGCGGAGGGCCAGCGGGCGGTCAACTCGTTGATCGACGACCTGGGCCGGCCGACCACCGAGATCGCCCGGGTGATCATGGCGGTGGCCGACGGTGACCTCTCCCAGCACATGGAGTTGGAGATCGACGGTCGCCCGCTGCGCGGTGAGTACCTGCGGATCGGCCGGACGGTCAACACGATGGTCGGGCAGCTCTCGTCGTTCTCCAACGAGGTGACCCGGGTGGCCCGGGAGGTGGGCACCGAGGGCAAGTTGGGTGGTCAGGCGGACGTGCGGGGTGTCGCCGGCACCTGGAAGGACCTCACCGACTCGGTGAACACCATGGCGTCGAACCTGACCGGTCAGGTGCGGTCGATCTCGCAGGTGGCGACGGCGGTGGCCCGGGGTGACCTGTCGCAGAAGATCACGGTCGGGGCGCGCGGCGAGGTCGCCGAGCTGGCCGACACGATGAACTCGCTGACCGACACGTTGCGCCTGTTCGCCGAGCAGGTGACCCGGGTGGCGCGGGAGGTGGGCACCGAGGGCAAGCTCGGTGGGCAGGCCGACGTGCCGAACGTCGCGGGCACCTGGAAGGACCTCACCGACAGCGTCAACTCGATGGCGTCGAACCTGACCTCTCAGGTGCGTAACATCGCGCAGGTCTCGACGGCGGTGGCCCGGGGTGACCTGAGCCAGAAGATCACCGTGGCGGCGCAGGGCGAGATCCTGGAGCTGAAGGACACCGTGAACACGATGGTGGACCAGCTGTCGTCGTTCGCCGACGAGGTGACCCGGGTGGCCCGCGAGGTGGGCATCGAGGGCAAGTTGGGCGGTCAGGCCCAGGTACGCGGCGTCTCCGGCACCTGGCGGGACCTGACGGAGAACGTCAACCAGCTCGCCGGCAACCTGACCAGCCAGGTCCGCAACATCTCCCAGGTCTCCACGGCGGTGGCCAAGGGTGACCTGTCGCAGAAGATCACGGTGGACGCGCAGGGCGAGATCCTGGAGCTGAAGAACACCGTCAACACGATGGTCGACCAGTTGTCGTCGTTCGCCGACGAGGTGACCCGGGTGGCCCGGGAGGTGGGCACCGAGGGCAAGCTGGGCGGGCAGGCGCAGGTGAAGGGCGTCTCCGGCACCTGGCGGGATCTGACCGACAACGTGAACTCGATGGCGTCCAACCTGACGTCCCAGGTGCGCAACATCGCCTCGGTGACGACGGCGGTGGCGAAGGGCGACCTGAGTCAGAAGATCACCGTGGATGCCCGGGGTGAGATCCTGGAGCTGAAGTCCACGGTCAACACGATGGTGGACCAGCTCAGCTCGTTTGCCGACGAGGTGACCCGGGTGGCCCGGGAGGTGGGCACCGAGGGCAAGCTCGGCGGTCAGGCCCAGGTACGCGGGGTCGCCGGCACCTGGCGGGACCTCACCGACAACGTGAACTCGATGGCGTCGAACCTGACCAGTCAGGTGCGTAACATCGCGCAGGTCTCCACGGCGGTGGCCAAGGGTGACCTGTCGCAGAAGATCACCGTGGACGCGCAGGGCGAGATCCTGGAGCTGAAGAACACGGTCAACACGATGGTGGACCAGCTCAGCTCGTTTGCCGACGAGGTGACCCGGGTGGCCCGGGAGGTGGGCACCGAGGGCAAGCTCGGCGGTCAGGCGCAGGTCAAGGGTGTCTCGGGCACCTGGCGGGATCTCACCGACAACGTGAACTCGATGGCGTCCAACCTGACGTCCCAGGTGCGCAACATCGCCTCGGTGACCACGGCGGTCGCCAAGGGCGACCTCGGTCAGAAGATCACGGTGGACGCGCAGGGCGAGATCCTGGAGCTGAAGAACACCGTGAACACGATGGTCGACCAGCTCAGCTCGTTCGCCGACGAGGTGACCCGGGTGGGTCGCGAGGTCGGCATCGAGGGCAAGCTGGGCGGTCAGGCCCAGGTCAAGGGCGTGAGCGGCACCTGGCGGGACCTCACCGAGAACGTGAACCAGCTCGCCTCGACCCTGACCACCCAGCTGCGGGCGATCTCCCAGGTCTCCACGTCGGTGACCCGGGGCGACCTCACCCAGCGGATCGCGGTCAAGGCGCAGGGCGAGGTCGCCGAGCTGAAGGACAACATCAACCAGATGATCGTCACCCTCCGGGAGACGACCAAGAAGAACGCCGAGCAGGGCTGGCTCGACTCCAACCTGGCCCGCATCGGTGGCCTGCTCCAGGGCCAGCGGGACCTGGGCGAGGTCTGCCGCATGATCATGATGGAGGTGACCCCGCTGGTCGACGCGCAGCTCGGCGCGTTCTTCCTGGCGGACACCTCCGACGGGGTGATGCGGCTGCGGCTGACCGCCTCGTACGGGTATGTGGCGCGGGGGCACGACGTCACGTTCGGGCCCGGTGAGGGGCTGGTCGGTCAGGCGGCGCTCTCCCGCCGGACGATCCGGCTCAACGCGCTGCCCGACGGGCGGATCACCCTGCGGTCGGGGCTGGCCGAGACGCTCCCGTCCGACCTGGTGGTGCTGCCGATCCTGTTCGAGGGGGAGCTGCTCGGGGTGATCGAGTTCGCCAGCGTGGCCCGCTTCTCGGAGCTGCACCTGGCGTTCCTGGAGCGGCTGGTGCTCACCATCGGTGTCGCGGTCAACACCATCCAGGCCAACCGGCGTACGGAGGAGTTGCTGGCCCAGTCGCAGCGGCTGGCGTTGGAGTTGCAGGACCAGTCGGCGGAGTTGCAGCGCACCAACGCCGAGTTGGAGGACAAGGCGAAGCTGCTCAGTGAGCAGAAGGGCAACATCGAGACCAAGAACCGGGAGATCGAGCTGGCCCGGCTCGGCCTGGAGGAGAAGGCGCAGCAGCTCACCCGGGCGTCGGCGTACAAGTCGGAGTTCCTGGCGAACATGAGCCACGAGCTGCGTACCCCGCTGAACTCGCTGCTGCTGCTGGCCCGGTTGCTGGTGGAGAACTCGGAGCGCAACCTCACCCCGAAGCAGATCGAGTTCGCCCGGACGATCCACGGCTCGGGCTCGGACCTGCTGCGCCTGATCGACGACATCCTGGACCTGTCCAAGATCGAAGCCGGTCGGATGGACGTCGAGCCGACGGAGATCCGGTTCGCCGAGATCCGCAACTACGTGGAGCAGGCGTTCGCCCCGCAGGCGGAGGACAAGAACCTCGACTTCCAGGTGCGGGTGGCCAAGGAGTTGCCGCCGGCCCTGGTGACCGACGCCCAACGGTTGCAGCAGATCCTGCGCAACATGCTCTCCAACGCGGTGAAGTTCACCGACAACGGCGCGGTCACCCTGCGGATCGCCCCGGCGGCGGAGAACGCGGTCTTCGACGTGCCGGCGTTGACCAACGCCCGCCAGGTGATCGCCTTCACCGTGATCGACACCGGCATCGGCATCTCCGACGACAAGCTGAGCATCATCTTCGAGGCGTTCCAGCAGGCCGACGGCACCACCAGCCGACGGTACGGCGGCACCGGGCTGGGCCTGTCGATCAGTCGGGACCTGGCCCGGCTGATCGGCGGCACGATCACCGTGACCTCCGCGCCGGGGCAGGGTTCGACGTTCACCCTCTTCGTACCGGATGTGCTGGCGCCGGACGCGGTGGTGGCGCCGCAGTCACCGTCGCCGGAGCGTGCGGGCCTGCCGGCGTCGCTGCTGATGCCGCCGATGGAGTTGCTGCCGGCGCCGGAGGCCCCGGCCACCCGGCAGTTGGACGGCGCGACGGTACTGATCGTCGACGACGACGTACGCAACGTGTTCGCGTTGACCAGCGCGTTGGAACTGCACGGGATGACCGTGCTGTACTCGGACAACGGCGCGGACGGGGTTCGCGTGCTGGCCGAGCATCCGGAGGTGGACATCGTGCTGATGGACGCCATGATGCCCGACCAGGACGGTTACGAGACGACCCGGCAGATCCGCCGGAACCACCGCTTCGCGGACCTGCCGATCGTCTTCCTCACCGCGAAGGCGATGCCCGGCGACCGGGAGTCGGCGCTGGCGGCCGGGGGTAGCGACTACATCACCAAGCCGGTGGACCTGGACGGGCTGATCGAGCGGATGGCGTCCTGGATCAGTGGCAGCCGAGACAAGGAGAATTCGTGACCCAGACTGCCAAGGCGCTGCTGGTCGACGACCGTCGGGAGAACCTGATGGCCCTGGAGGCGATCCTCCAAGGGCTCCCGGTGCAGTCGGTGGCCGTGGAGAGCGGTGAGGCGGCGCTGAAGCAACTGCTGGTGGACGACTTCGCGGTCATCCTGCTGGACGCCCAGATGCCCGACATGGACGGCTTCGAGACGGCCAGTCACATCAAGCGCCGGGAGCGGACCCGGCACGTGCCGATCATCTTCCTCACCGCCGCCGACAAGGACGCCCAGTTGGCGCTGCGCGGCTATGCGGTCGGCGCGGTGGACTACCTGACCAAGCCGTTCGACCCGTGGGTGTTGCGGGCGAAGGTGTCGGTGTTCGTGGAGCTGTGGGTGAAGACCCGGCAGTTGGCGGCGCAGTCCGACGTGGTGCGTGAGCGTGACGCCCAGTGGCGGGTGCTCACCGACGCGGTGGACGCGGCGGCCACCCTGCTGCGGGTCGAGGACGACCCGGAGGCCCGGCAGCGTGCCCTGGACATCCTGGAGCAGGCCCGCTGGGGCAACACCGCCTGACCGACGCACCGCCCCGCCGCGCCGTCGACCGCCGGAGCGACGCACTCGTCATGCGTCGGCCGACGGATGCCGCTGCGGGCAGTCCACCGACGGGGCGACGCCGGAGCGTCAGGCGGCGGGTGGGTCGGCGTGGCCGGTGGTCGCCCGCCGGGCCCGCCAGCGTTCGCCGAGCGAGTCGAGTTCCTCCTGGATGAAATAGAAGAAGTCCCGCATCTCGGCCACCCGTTCGCCGCCCGGGGTGGCGGTGCCGCCCAGCGCGGTGACGCCCGCGTCGGCGATGTCGATGAAGTTCTTGTAGAGGCCGGTCTTGGTGATGGTGCCCTCGTACCAGGGGTTGTCGGGCAGCCGGTAGTGGTCCCGGCGCGAGCGCGGGACCGGTTCGCGGACCAGCATGCTGACCTGGGTCAGGTGGCGTACCGCGCCGGATACGGCTGCCGCGCTGACGCCGAGCCGCTCGCCGATCTGGGCGGCGGTCAGCGGGCCGTCGGCGCTCATCACGGCGAACAGCACCCGGGCGGACATCCGGGGGAAGCCGACGTCCGCGAAGGCCATCGCCATCCGTTCGACGAAGAGGTGGACCTCGTCGTCGTGGCCGGGTCGACGGTCGTCAGGCATCGGACGCTGCTCCTCGGGCTCGGGACGGTTCAGGCGATGGTGCCGCACCGAACAGAGTCTTCACAACTTTGTGAAACAAGTGTAGCTTCCGAATTGTGGAAACTCCGATAGCGGTGACCGGCCTGGTGAAGACCTTCGGCCGCACCCGGGCCCTCGACGGGCTCGACCTGAACGTCCGGGCCGGTGAGGTGCACGGCTTCCTCGGCCCGAACGGCGCCGGCAAGTCGACCGCCATCCGGGTCCTGCTCGGGCTGCTGCGGGCGGACGCGGGGGCCGTCCGACTGCTCGACGGTGACCCGTGGCGCGACGCCGTCACGCTGCACCGCCGCCTGGCGTACGTGCCGGGCGACGTCACCCTCTGGCCGCAGCTCTCCGGCGGCGAGGTGATCGACCTGCTCGGACGGATGCGCGGCGGGCTCGACCCGAAGCGCCGCGCCGAGCTGCTCGCGTCGTTCGAGCTGGACCCCCGCAAGAAGGGGCGCACCTACTCCAAGGGCAACCGGCAGAAGGTCGGCCTGGTCGCCGCGCTCGCCTCCGACGTCGAACTGCTCATCCTCGACGAGCCCACCTCCGGGCTGGACCCGCTGATGGAGGAGGTGTTCCAGCACTGGATCGACCGGGCCCGCCGCGACGGCCGTACCGTGCTGCTGTCCAGCCATATCCTGGCCGAGGTGGAGGCGCTCTGCGACCGGGTGACGATCATCCGCAACGGCCGCCACGTCGAGACCGGCACCCTGACCGAGCTGCGTCACCTGCACCGCACCGCGATCGACGCCGAACTGGCCGGCCCGGTCGACGGCCTGGCCGACCTGCCCGGCGTGCACGACCTGCGGGTCGACGGCGACCGGGTCCGCTTCGCCGTCGACACCGTCGCGCTGGACACCGCGCTGCGCCGGCTCACCGAGATCGGGGTACGCAGCCTGGTCAGCCAGCCGCCGACGCTGGAGGAGCTGTTCCTACGCCACTACGAGACCCCGGCCCCCGAGACCCCGGCCTCGGCCGCGCCGGGCAGCACCGCGTCGGGCAGCACCGCGCCCGGCGGCACCGCGCCGGGCAGCGACCAGCCGACGGGGGTACGGCGATGAGCACCCTCACCGGCACCGGTCACCTGGCCCGGCTGATCCTGCGCCGGGACCGGATCGTCCTCCCGCTCTGGGTGCTGCTGCTGGCCGTCCTGCCGGTGTCCTACGCGGGCAGCTTCTTCGCGCTGTTCCCCACCGCCGCCGAGCGGGCCGCGTACGTCACCGGCACCGCCCGCAACCCGTCGGTGGTGGCCCTGCTCGGCCCGGTCTACGGCGACAGCGTCGGCGCGTTGACCGCCCAGCGGGGCGGCTTCCTCCAGGTGATCGTCGGGCTGGCCGCCCTGCTCACCGTCATCCGGCACACCCGCACCGAGGAGGAGGCCGGTCGACGGGAACTGCTCGGCGCGACCGTCCTCGGCCGGTACGCCGGGCTCACCGCCGCGCTGCTGGTGACGTACGCGGCCAGCCTGCTGCTCGGCCTGCTCACCGCCGCCGGGTTGGCCGCCACCGGGCTGCCGGCGACCGGCTCGCTGGCGTACGGGCTGTCGGCGGCGCTGGTGGGGGTGGTCTTCGCCACGGTGGGCGGGTTGGCCGCCCAGCTCACCCAGACCGCCGGTGGGGCCCGCGGAATCGCCGTCGGGGTGCTCGGGGTGGCGTTCACGCTCCGGCTGGTCGGGGACACCTCCGAGCACGGGTGGCCGAGTTGGCTCTCCCCGCTGGGTTGGGCCGCACGCATCCGCGCCTACGCGGGGGAGCGCTGGTGGGTGCTGGCCCTGCCGGTCGCGCTGACCGTGCTGCTGGCCGTGGTGGCGTACCCGGTATCGGTGCGGCGGGACCTCGGGGCCGGCGTGCTGCCGTCGCGGCCGGGTCCGGCGCGGGCCGGGCAGGTGCTGTCCGGGCCGTTCGGGTTGGCCTGGCGGCTGCACCGGGGGCCACTGCTGGGCTGGTCGGTGGGCTTCCTCCTGCTCGGGTCGGTCGTCGGTGGCGCGGCCGAGGCGGCCGGCCGGTCGGTCGCCGGCAACGCCGCGTTGGAGCAGGTGATGGCCCGGCTGGGTGGCGCGTCGGGGCTGGCCGAGGCGTACCTGGGGGTGTCGTTGGGGGTGGCCGGGCTGGCCGCCGCCGGCTACGGCGTCCAGGCGGCGTTGCGGATGCGGTCGGAGGAGGCCGCCGGGCGGGCCGAGCCGGTGCTGGCCACCGGGGTGCACCGGTCGACCTGGCTCGCCTCACACCTGGTGTTCGTCCTGCTGGGGCCGGTGGTGGTGCTGGCGTTGGTCGGGCTGGCGGCCGGCCTGACCTACGGGCTCAGCATCGGTGACGTGCCGGGGCAGCTGCCCCGGATGCTCGGTGCCGGCCTGGCGCAGGTGCCGGCGGCCTGGGTGCTCGCCGGCCTGGCGGTGCTGCTGTACGGCCTGTTGCCCCGGCTCTCCCCGGCGGCCTGGGCGGTGCTCGCGGTGGTGGTGCTGCTCGGTCAGCTCGGCGCGGTGCTGGAGCTGAGCCAGTGGCTGCTGGACCTGTCGCCGTTCACCCACACCCCGCAGGTGTTGCGCGCCGGCTGGAGCGTCACTCCGCTGCTGGCCCTGACCGTGCTGGCCGGGGTGTTCTGCGCGGTCGGCTTCGCGTCCTTCCGCCGCCGCGACATCCCGGTCGGCTGACGGCACGACATCTCCGGCCGGCCGACCGCGCCACGACGCGTCGGCCGGCGGGCCCCTGCCGGGGCGGGCCCGACCGGTCAGCCGGAGGGGGTCTCGTTACGGATCATCAGGGCGGAACGCAGGCCGGTGATGTCGAGGACGCGCAGCAGGAAGTCGCCCACGTTGCTCAGGATCAACAGGCACTGGGAGTGGCTGGCCTTGCGACTGAGCACGACCAGCGTGCCGAGCCCCTGCGAGTCGCAGAAGGTCACCCCGGCCAGGTCGAGCACGATGCGCGGCGGAGGCTCGGCGAGCACCTCGTTCACGACGGTCGACAGTTGGGCGGCGGTGAGCATGTCGATCTCACCGGCCAGGCGCAACACCACTTCGTCGCCAGTCCGGTGTACCGTGATGGACAGCTCGGCACGATCCACGCCGTCAGCCTAGCGCGATCCCACCAACCTGGCCCGGTGAGACGATCCGCCGTGCCGATCACCGGGCGAGCGGCAGGTCCGCCCACCGGCTCCGGTGGGGTGAGCCGGGTAACCCGGCCCCGGGGTGGCTGCGGATTCCCCGCCCGGCGCTGACACAATGGGCCGCATCGTGACCGATACCTTTTCCGCCGGGACCGGCCGCTACCCGGCCGACGCACCGGCCTCCGAGGCCCTGTTCGACCGCGCCCAGGCCATCGTGCCCGGCGGGGTCAACTCCCCTGTGCGCGCGTTCCGTGCCGTCGGTGGCACCCCGCGCTTCATGGTCCGGGGGGAGGGTCCCTGGCTGTACGACGCCGACGGGCGACGCTACGTCGACCTGGTCTGCTCGTGGGGGCCGCTGATCCTGGGCCACGCCCACCCCGAGGTGGTCGAGGCGGTGCGGGAGGCCGCCACCCTCGGCACCAGCTTCGGCACCCCCACCCCGGGTGAGGTGGAGTTGGCCGCCGAGATCGTCGAGCGCACCCCGGTCGAGCAGGTCCGGCTGGTCAACTCGGGCACCGAGGCGACCATGTCGGCGATCCGGCTGGCCCGGGGGTTCACCGGCCGATCCAAGATCATCAAGTTCGCCGGCTGCTACCACGGCCACTCCGACGGGCTGCTCGCCGCCGCCGGCTCCGGTGTCGCCACCCTCGGCCTGCCCGACTCTCCCGGGGTCACCGGCGCGGCGGCCGGCGACACCATCGTGCTGCCCTACAACGACCTCACCGCCGTCGAGGCGGCGTTCGCCGCGCAGGGGCCGCACATCGCGGCGGTCATCACCGAGGCCGCCGCCGGCAACATGGGCGTGGTCGCCCCCCGTGACGGCTTCAACTCCCGGCTCGCCGCAATCGCCCACGCCCACGGCGCGCTGCTCATCGTCGACGAGGTGATGACCGGGTTCCGGGTCTCCCGCGCCGGCTGGCACGGCCTCGACCCGTCCGACGCCGACCTGTGGACGTACGGCAAGGTGATGGGGGGCGGGCTGCCCGCCGCGGCCTTCGGCGGGCGCACGGAGATCATGTCCCGGCTCGCCCCGGCCGGCCCGGTCTACCAGGCCGGCACCCTCTCCGGTAACCCGCTGGCCTGCGCCGCCGGCCTGGCCACCCTGCGGCTGGCCGACGACGCCCTCTACCGCCGGCTCGACGACACGGCCGCCGTCGTGGGCAAGCTCGCCGCCGACGCGCTGGCCGCCGCCGGGGTCCCGCACCGCCTGTCGTACGCGGGCAGCATGTTCTCGATCTTCTTCACCGACGCCGACGTGGTCGACTACGACAGCGCCCGCACCCAGCAGGTGCCCGCGTTCAAGGCGTTCTTCCACGCGATGCTCGCCGCCGGTGTCTACCTGCCGCCGAGCGCGTTCGAGTCGTGGTTCGTGTCGGCGGCGCTCGACGACGCCGCCCTGGAGCACATCGCCGCCGCCCTGCCGGCTGCGGCGACAGCAGCGGCAGCGGCAGGCCACGGGGGGTAAAGCCAGTGAGCGCGAGGAGTGAGCCGGGTTTGCGAGCCCCGCAGTCGCGAACGAGGGGGATGCAGTGAGCAAGACCGTCGTCCACGTGCTGCGGCACGGCGAGGTGCACAACCCGGACCGGATCCTCTATGGCCGGCTGCCCGGCTTCCGGCTGTCGGAGCTGGGCGTGCAGATGGCCAAGGCCGCTGCCCAGGCCGTCGCCGAGCGGGAGGTCGTGCACGTGGTGGCCAGCCCGCTGGAACGCGCCCAGCAGACCGCAGAGCCGATCGCCGGGCAGTTCGGGCTCCCGGTCGGGGTGGACGAGCGGCTGATCGAGAGCGCCAACTGGTTCGAGGGCAAGAAGGTCTCGCCCGGGGACGGCTCGTTCCGCGACCCGCGCAACTGGTGGGTGCTGCGCGACCCGGTCACCCCGAGCTGGGGCGAGGCCTACCGGGCCATCGCCGAGCGGATGTTCGCCGGGCTGCACGCCGCCCGGGTGGCCGCCGAGGGACGCGAGGCGGTCATCGTCTCCCACCAGCTTCCCATCTGGACGCTGCGCCGCTACGTCGAGCGCAAGCGGCTCTGGCACGATCCGCGCCGCCGGCAGTGCGGGCTGGCCAGCCTCACCTCCTTCCATTTCGACGGAGCGAAGGTGGTCGGGATCGGCTACTCCGAGCCGGCCGCCCACCTGATCGCCATGTCCGCGACAGCCCGGACGGCCAAGGGGGCCTGAGATGCGTTCCCGGAGGCCGTTGGCCGTCCTGCTCGCCGCCGTCACCGCCGGGGCGGCGCTGGTCGGCTGCTCCTCCGGCACCGACGAGAGCCGGTGCGCCAACAACGGCGGCATCGTCGAGTGCGCCCCCGACCAACGTTCCGCCGCCCCGAAGATCGCCGGTGACCTGCTCACCGGCGGTGGGTACGACACCTCCCAGGCCCGGGGCCAGGTGGTGGTGCTCAACTTCTGGGGTTCCTGGTGTGCGCCCTGTCGCGCCGAGGCCGACGACCTGGAGGCCACCTACCAGGCCACCAGGGCATCCGGGGTGACCTTCCTCGGCATCAACGTGCAGGACAGCCGGGACAAGGCGATCGCCTTCGAGGAGGGCCGGGTCACCTACCCGAGCCTGTTCGACCCGGCCAGTCGGCTGGCGCTGGCGCTGGACATCCCGCCGAACACCATTCCGGCCACCGTCGTGCTCGACCGGCAGGGCCGGATCGCCACCGTGATCCGGGCCGCCGTCACCACCGACGGGCTGCGCCCGATCGTCGAGCGGATCGCCGCCGAAGAGCCGGCGTCGACCGGTTCCCGCTGATGGGCGAGACGTTCCGCGAACTCGCCCAGTCCGGCCCGCTGTTGCTGGCGATCGGCGCGGCGGCGCTCGCCGGGCTGGTCAGCTTCCTGTCCCCGTGCGTGCTGCCGCTGATGCCCGGCTACCTGTCGTACGTGACCGGGCTGGCCGGCACCGACCTGGAGGGCCGCGCCCGGCCGACCACCCCGACCGGCGCGGACCCCGCCCCGGGCGGCGGCCCGGCACCCGGCGAGGGCCCGGCCTCCGACGGCGGTTCGGCCCCCGACGGCGGTCCCGGCGGCACGGTGGCGGTGGCGACGCGGGCGGCGGCCCGGCCGGTGGCGGCGGTCAAGGGCCGGGTGCTGGCCGGGACGTTGCTGTTCATCGCCGGCTTCACCGTCGTCTTCACCGCCACCGCGATCCTCTTCGCCGGATTCGGTCGGATCTTCTTCGACTACGAACGCACCTTCCAGGTCGTCATCGGCGCGCTGATCGTCCTGCTCGGGCTCAGCTACCTGGGCGTGCTCCCCGGGATGCAGCGGGAGCTGCGGATCCGCCGGCTGCCCGCCGCCGGGCTGCTCGGTGCGCCGGTGCTCGGCGCGGTGTTCGCGTTGAGCTGGATGCCGTGCACCGGCCCGACGCTGGGTGCGGTGCTGGGGATGGCCGCCACCGGTGGGCAGACCGACCGGGCCGTGGTGCTGGCGGTGGCGTACTGCCTCGGGTTGGGGTTGCCGTTCGTGGTCTTCGGGTTGGGCTTCCACCGGCTGCTCGGGGTGTTCCGGGCGGTCCGGCGCAACAGCCGGTGGGTGACCCGGATCGGCGGGGTGCTGCTGATCCTGATCGGCCTGGCGCTGGTCACCGGCGGCTGGCAGAGCTTCGTGATCTGGTTGCAGACGACAGTGGGCCCCGGCGAGGTGAGCATCTGATGACGACCGTCGACGACCGGCCGGCCAGCCCACCCGCCGAGGCCCCCCGCCGCCGGCCGAACCCGGCGCTGGCCCTGCTGCGCAACTCGTGGCGGCAGCTCACCAGCATGCGTACCGCGTTGATCCTGCTGTTCCTGCTCGCGGTCGCGGCGATCCCCGGCTCGGTGCTGCCGCAGCGCGGGGTCAACCCGGAGAACGTCGACAGGTACTTCGTCGAGCACCCCGAGCTGGCTCCGCAGCTCGACCGGATCGGCGCGTTCGAGGTGTTCGGTTCGGTCTGGTTCTCCGCCATCTACCTGCTGCTGTTCACCTCGCTGGTGGGCTGCATCCTGCCCCGGATGCGCGAGCACGTACGGGCGTTGCGGGCCCGGCCGCCGGCCGCGCCCAAGCGGATGGACCGGCTGCCGCAGCACACCGTGCTGGAGTCGCCGGGGGCCGCCGACCCGCAGGCCATCGCCGCGGTGCTGCGCCGCCGCCGGTGGCGGGTGCAGGTGCGTGGCAACGAGGTCTCCGCCGAGAAGGGCTACCTCAAGGAGACCGGCAACCTGCTGTTCCACACCTCGCTGGTCGCCGTGCTGATCGGGGTCGCGCTCGGCTCGTGGTACGGCTGGCACGGCAACCGCCTGCTGGTCACGGGCGCGGACAACGCCTTCTGCAACACCCGCCAGCAGTACGCCGAGGCGAAGCTCGGCCCCCGCGTGGACAGCGCCGACCTGCCGTCGTTCTGCCTCACCCTGGACAGGTTCGACGCCCGGTTCCTGCCGACCGGTCTGCCGGAGAGCTACCGCGCGACGGTGACCGTGGACCGGCCGGACGGCTCGGACCGGCGCACCGCCGACTTCTCGGTCAACTCGCCGCTGCGGCTCGGCTCGGCCAACGTCTACCTGCTGGGCCACGGCTACGCCCCGATCCTGAAGTACACCGACCGGTACGGCCGCAGCCAGACCAGCGCGGTGCCGTTCCTGACCAGCGGCGACGCCAACCTCACCAGCGAGGGGGTGGCCGCCTTCCCGGACGCCAACGTCGACCCGGCGACCGGCCGGCGGGACGCGAACCAGCAGGTCGCCTTCGAAGGGCTCTACCTGCCGACCGCCCCGGACACCGCGCCGTTCGCGTCGTCGCGGTTCCCGGAGGAGCGCAACCCGGCCGTGGTGCTGGCCGCCTACCGGGGCAACCTGGGGCTGGACGCCGGCATCCCCGGCTCGGTCTACCAGCTCGACCAGCGGCAGGTGACCAACGGCAAGCTCAAGCAGGTCGGCAACAAGAAGCTCGCCCCGGGTGAGACGTGGACCCTGGACGACGGCAGCAAGTTGGAGTTCCTCGGCACCAAGCGCTACATCACCCTGTCGGTGCGGCACGACCCGGGCGAGAAGCTGATGCTGGGCGCCTGCGTGGTGCTGCTGGTCGGCCTGATGGGTTCGTTGTTCGGCCGGCGTCGGCGGGTCTGGTTCCGGGTGACGCCCCCCGACAGTGGATCTCCGACGGGCGGTAGTAGTTTGGTGTCGGCCGGTGGGCTGCCGCGCACCGATCATCCAGGGTTCGCCGAGGAGTTCGCGTCTCTCGTCGCTGCGGTACGCGACGACGGGCGACCCGACCGGCGGGCGCGAGAGGGAGTCGAGTGATGTCCGCAGTCTCCGACCAGTTGGTGACGTTCGCGATCCTGGTGTACCTGGTCGCGATGATCAGCCACGCCGTCGAGTACGCCCTGGGCAACGTCCGCGCGGTGTCGGCCCGGGTCGCCCCGGCCCGGGAACTGGTCGGCGCGGGTGTCGGCGGCGGGGGTGTCGACAAGGTCGACGCCGCGACTACGCCCCCCACGAGTGCGCCGCCGTCGACCCGGCCGAGCCGTTCGGCGGGGCGGGCCAGGCTGGCCGGGCGGATCGCCGCCGGGCTGACCGTGCTCGCCGCCGCGCTGCACCTCGGCGCGCTGGTCACCCGGGGCCTCGCCGCCGACCGGATGCCCTGGGGCAACATGTACGAGTTCGTGCTGACGGTCACCTGGATCGGGACCGCCGCCTGGCTCGTGGTGCTCTGGAAGCGGCCGGCCCTGCGTCAGCTCGGGCTGTTCCTCACCCTGGTCATGGTGCTGCTGCTGGCCTTCGCCGAGTTGAAGCTCTATGTCCCGGTGGTGCCGCTGATGCCGGCGCTCCAGTCGTACTGGTTCATCATCCACGTGTCGACGATCGTCTTCTCCTCCGGCATCTTCCTGCTGGGCGTGGTGCCGGCGGTGTCGTTCCTGCTGCGCAACGGCTACGAGCAGGGGCGGCGCAGCTTCCCGTACACGTTGGCCCGGCGGCTGCCCGGGGCGGCCGACCTGGAGCGGGTGACCTTCGCGCTGCACGCCTTCTCGTTCCCGATCTTCACGTTCGCGGTGATCGCGGGCGCGATCTGGGCCGAGGCGGCCTGGGGCCGGGCCTGGGGCTGGGACCCGAAGGAGACCTGGGCGTTCATCTCCTGGGTGGTCTACGCCGGTTACCTGCACGCCCGCGCCACGCCCAGCGTCCGGCGCAACGTGGCGACCTGGATCGCGGTGCTGGGCTTCCTGACCGTGCTGATGAACCTGTTCGGGGTGAACTTCTTCTTCACCGGCCTGCACTCGTACGCCGGGGTGGAGTGAGTCGGCCGGTGAGCACCCGGTCGACGCCCAGGGTCACCTGGTAGGCGACCTCCGGTACGTCGGCCAGGTCGAGGTGCTCGGCCCGCAGGGCGAGCTGGGCGTGCAGTTCCCGGGCCACCGCGTCGCGGATCTCCTTCAGCAGCGGGGAGAGTCCGTCCGGATCGCCCACGGTGTACGCGTCGTCCATGCGTCCCATCCTCTACCGGAGGACCAGGTGTGTCGATGCCCCTGGCCGGCAGAACGTCTACCTCTCCCGAAGTCGGTCAGCGGTACCGACCGCCAGCGGTCGTCGGTGGTCGTGATGCCTTCCCGTTGGCTGACACCTTGACGCTCCATAAGGCTGATGACATCATCGCCGAACGATGTTTGCGTAAACAATTTAGGGCTTAAATCGGACATTGGCTTCGGCTGCGGCGTCCGGGTGGGCGACGCTTCTTGTCGATGTTTGCGTAAACATCGACAAGGGTGACGTGGTCGACGTTGACGGCCGGTGGGGGAGACGCCGTGACCCCCGGCCCATCCGTCTGCGAGGAGAGAGGACAACGACCAGCCGCTGGACACCGACTCGCCCGGCTGACAGTTCCCTGAACTCCGCCGTACCGCCACCTGGTCACTCCCGACGCGGCGGACCCGGACGAGAACCTCGTTCCCCCGCTATTGGAGCCGCACATGTTCCCGAAGCAGACAGGCGCCAGATCCGGCGCCGCCCCGCTTTCCCGTCCCGTCCCCCTCCTTGTCCTGCTCCTGCTGCTCGCCCTGGTCGCGGCGGTCGGCACGGTCCTCCTCCCCACGGTGAGCGAGGCCATCACCCGCTCCTCGCAGACCATGTACACCCCGCCGTCCGGCACCCCCGCCCCCGGCACGCTCTACCCCAGGGGGATACGGCTGGAGCACAGCGGGTCGTCCAACGGCACCATGCTCGCCACCTTCGAGCAGTACACCAACGGCAAGCCCGTCTTCCCGATCTACCGCAGCACCGACACCGGCAACTCCTGGACCAAGATCTCGGAAGTCGCCGACACCCAGAACGGCTGGGGCATGCGCTGGCAACCACAGCTGTTCGAACTGCCCACCGCGATCGGCAACTTCCCCGCCGGGACCATCCTGGCCGCCGGCGACTCCGTCCCCAGTAACCGCTCCGGCTTCAAGATCGACATGTACGCCAGCACGAACCAAGGGCAGACCTGGACCTTCGTCAAGAACATCGTCAACGGCGCAGGCAGACCGGTCTGGGAACCCTTCTTCCTGGTCAACGGCAACAGACTCATCGTCTACTACTCCGACGAGCGAGACAGCAACCACAGCCAGAAGCTGGTGCACCAGGTCAGCACGGACGGCATCAACTGGGGCCCCGTCGTCGACGACGTGGCGACCTCCACCCGAAGCGACCGACCCGGCATGTCGACAGTTGCGAAGCTGCCGAACGGCAACTACGTGATGACGTACGAGTACGGGGGCTCGCCGGCGGGAAACCTCGCGGTCTATTACAAGATCTCTTCCAACCCCGAGGCGTTCGGCTCAGTCACCGGCCAGGTCCTGAGGTCGACCGACGGCCAGACCGCCTTCTGGAACCCGTACATCACCTGGCTTCCCACCGGCGGCTCCAACGGCACCCTCGTCGTCAGTGCGCAAAGCACAACCGACGTGTTGGTCAACACCCAGGGCGGTGCCGCGAACGCCTGGACCCGTGTCGATTCCAAGGTCGCCGGCGGGTACAGCCGCGGCATGGTTCCGCTGGCCGACGGCCACAGCCTGGTGGTGCTCAGCGGCGGCTACAACGGCAGCACCGTCAACTCCGTCACGTACAGCACCATCGACCTGGGCGGCGTCGTGCCGACGACACCGGCCCCGTCCACGGGGACAACGACGGCGAGACTGATCGGCGCCCAGTCGGGTCGTTGCCTCGACGTGCCGAACAGCAACTCCGCAAACGGGACCAGGCCGGCGCTCTGGGACTGCCACACCGGGGCCAACCAGCAGTGGACGTACAACGCCTCCACCCGCCAGCTGCAGTCGCTCGGCAAGTGCCTTGACGTCTCCGGTCAGAGCACGACGCCGGGCGCCACGGTGATCCTCTGGGACTGCGGCAGCGGTGCCAGCCAGCAGTGGACCCTCACCAACAACACCGTGGTGGGAGCCCAGTCCGGGCTGTGCCTGGACGTCGCCAACAACGCGACCGCGAACGGATCAGCGGTGAACATGTGGACCTGCAACGGAGGCGCCAACCAGCGGTGGACCCGCGGCTGACACCAACCTGACGTCGGAGGGATCCGGAACGAGGCGTTCCGGATCCCTCCGACGTCTTTCTCGGATGGCGTCAAGAACCGACAGCTGCTCTATCGTGTCGTTCAACAGCCCGCCGGGCTGCGAAAGGAGCACCGTAGCGATGATCCCAGCGTCGCCGGACGGTGTGCCGCGGGCCCGCGCAGGATCGTCAGGCACCACCCGGCGTCACCGGCGCGTGTCGATGGCGGACGTGGCCCGAGCGGCCGGGGTCTCCGCGCAGACGGTATCCCGCGTCTCCACCGGCCATCCCGGGGTTGTCGCGTCCACCCGCCAACAGGTTCTCGCGGCGATGCAGCAGTTGGGCTACCGGCCCAACAGCGCGGCCCGGGCGTTGAAGAACGGCGAGTTCCGCACCATCGGCGTCATCATCTTCACGCTGTCCACCACGGGAAACAGTCGGCTGCTCGAAGCGATCGCCACCCACGCCAGCCGTGCAGGTTACGTGATCACGCTCATGCCCGTGGCGACACCCACCCAGCACGGCGTGCTGGGCGCGTTCACCCGACTGGGCGAGCTGGCGGTGGACGCCGTCATCGTGGTGATGGAGGTGCATCTGCTCGACGCCGCGATGTTCGTCCTCCCGCCAGGGGTGCATGTCGTGGTCGTCGACTCCGATGCCGGCGACCGTTACAGCGTGGTGGACACCGATCAGGCCGACGGTGCGCGGCAGGCCGTCCAACACCTGCTCGACCTCGGCCACCACACCGTCTGGCACGTCGCCGGGCCGCCGGAGTCCTTCGCCGCCGGGCGTCGGGCGACGGCGTGGCGCTGCGTGCTCGAAGGGGCGGGTCGGCCCGTACCGTCGATGTATCGCGGCGACTGGTCGGCCGAATCCGGCTACCGCGCCGGCCTCCTGCTGGCGGACGAGGCGTCGTGCACCGCGGTCTTCGCCGGCAACGACCAGATGGCCCTCGGCGTGCTGCGGGCGTTGCACGAGAAGCAACGGATCGTTCCCCGCGACATCAGCGTGATCGGCTTCGACGACATCCCGGACAGCGCCTCGTTCATCCCACCGCTGACCACGATCCATCAGGACTTCGCCGAAGTGGGCCGCAGATGCGTCGAGACCGCGCTGCGGCAGATCCGCAACCAGCCCGTCGAGCCCGGTACCAGCCTGGTGCCGAACCGGCTGGTGACACGGGCCAGCACGGCAACACCGCGAACCGCCTGACCCCAACCGGGCCGCTCCGGCCGGTGCTTCCGCGCCTGGCTCTGAAGTGGTCAGGTGCCGAACCAGCCGGGGACGTCGAGGCGGAAGGAATCCGGCGGGGTGACCGCGCGCAGGTCGTCCTCCAGGGCGGCCACCCGCTCCGCGCCTAGCCGGGCCACCCAGCGTTCCCGCAGCGCGTCGAAGAGCACCGCCGACCGGCGTAGCCCGTCGACGCCCTTCTCCGTCATCCGGACCAGTTTGCGGCGGGCGTCGGCCGGGTCGTCGGCGCGTTCCAGGTAGCCGAGGGCGACCAGCCGGTCGACGGTCTTTCCGGCGGCCTGCTTCGAGACGCCGAGGCGGTGGCCCAGGTCGGACGCGGTGGTGCCGTCTACCCCGACGGCCTGGAGCACGAAGCCGTGCGCCGGCCGCAGCTCGGGGTGCCCCTGCCGGGCCAACTCGGCGTGCAGGTCGTCGACCAGGCTGCGGAAGCCGGCGAGCAGCAGCAGGGGCAGCACGAAGCCGGGCCGCTCGGGGTCACCCGTCGACATGTTCGACAACCTGGTTTACTGTTTGGACAACCACGTTGACCATCGTACGTGAGGGGTACCCCCATGTCCCGACCGACCTTCACCATCCACACCCTCGACACCGCGCCCGACGCCGCCCGCCCGACCATGGCCGGCGTGCAGCGGAAACTCGGCCACCTGCCCGGCGCGGTCGGCCTGCTGGCCGAATCCCCCGAACTGCTCAAGGGGTTCCTGACCGCCTCCGCCACCTTCGAGGCCACCGACCTCGCACCGGTCGAGCGGGAGGTGGTGGTGCTGACCGTCGCCACCCGCAACCGGTGCCACCTCTGCGTGGCGATGCACACCGCCACCCTGACCCGGCTGGGTGCCTCCGCTGACCTGATCGGCGCGCTGCGCGACGGCACCGAACTGCCCGAACCCCGGCTGGCGGCGCTGCGCCGGTTCACCCGCGCCGTCCTCGATCACGCCGGTGACGTGCCGGACGAGGAGCTGACCGCCTTTCTCGACGCCGGTTACCGGCCCCGGCACGCCCTTGACGTGGTGCTCGGGGTGGGGGCGTACACCATCTCGACCTTCGCCAACCGGCTCACCCGCGCCCCGCTCGACCCGCCCCTGACCGCGTACGCCTGGGAGCCGGTGGCCTGACCGGCCGACCGTCGACGAGAAGGATGCACCTCTCGGTGCGGAAACTAAAAGAAAACTTTAGTTCCGTGTTGCTGACTGACCAGAAACTAAAGTTTTTCTTTAGTTTGTTACCCTAATCGGGTGTCACCATCCGGCCAGCGGACGAACCGGCGAGCGCTGTTCCAGCTCGCTGCTCGTCAGCACGGCTACGTCACCGCCGCACAGGCTCGGGACACTGGATACTCGTATCAGGCGCAGAAATACCACGTTGATCACGGCAACTGGGTGCGGGCCGACCGGGGTGTTTTCCGGCTGGTGGATTGGCCGGCGCATCCGGCGGATCATCTCGTCCGTTGGGTGCTGTGGAGCGGAGCTGTGGGCGTGGTGAGTCATGCCAGCGCGCTCTCCGTGCACGACCTTGGTGATCTCGACCCGGCCAGGGTGCATCTGTCGGTCCCCGCGCGGTTCCGACGCTCGGCTCCGGAGATCGTCCTGCACCGACCGCTTCCCCCCGAGGCGGACATCGAAGATCGAGAAGGGTTCCGGGTGACGACCCCGAGTCGCGCACTTGCCGAGTGCGCACAGGCAAGGATCGAGCAACAGTGGCTCGACGGTGCTGTCGCCGAGGCGCTCAGCCGGGGCCTCACCACCCCACGGCGGCTGCGCGCCGCCGCCACGGAACTGGGCCCCACGGCGGAGCTGGGTGCGCAGACGGCCCTGGCGGCGGCAGGTCGATGAACAGGAAATACTCGACGCCTTCCGCGCTCCGCGCTGCCCTCGACAGCCGCATCCTCGAACGTGCGCGACTGCTCGGCAGGGACCCCAACTGGCTCCGCCGCCGCCTTGCCTTCACCCGGCTCCTGGTGCGACTCGTCCATCAGAACACCGATGCCTGGGTGCTCAAGGGTGGTATGGCGGTCGAGCTGAGGCGGCCCGGGCTCGCACGATCGACCCGTGATGTCGACCTGGTGATGCGGCCGGGCCTGGTAGCAGATCCGGGCGACGGAACGGAACTCCACGAGGTGCTCACCGAGGCCCTGCTCACCGACCCTGACGGTGACGGGTTCAGCTACTCGGCCACCGCGCCGGTCCGGCTACGCGACGACGCGTACGGCCGTCCGGCCTGGCGCTTCGCGGTCGAGAGTCGCCTTGCCGGCCAACTCTTCGCCAAGCTCAAGCTGGACGTGGTGGCGCGACCCGAGGAGCTTGGCGGCGTCGAGCTGCGCGAACTGCCTGACGACCTGGCATTCGCCGCCATCCCCACCCGGGCGATCTGGGTAGCTGACCTGCGGCAGCAGTACGCCGAGAAGCTGCATGCCCTGACGCGGCTCTACGAGACCGGGCTGTCCACCCGGGTCAGAGATCTGGTCGACCTCGTCCTGCTGGTGGAGGACGGTGTGCCAGCTGATGAAGCGCTGGTCAGGCGGGTGCACCACGTCTTCTCCATCCGAGGTACCCATACGGTGCCAGATGATCTCCCCGAACCGCCGCCATCGTGGAACGTCCGGTACGAAGTCTTGGCTGCGGAGATCGGGCTGGCGGTGAGGTCTGCCGTCGAGGCACACAAGATCGTCTCAGGGCACTGGGCGCAGGCTCGTGCCGCAGGGGATCAGTGACACGAGGCGGGACGAGAACCCGCACGTCGCTGTGCCAGGGCCCGCTGTCGCAGGCAGTTCTCGCCGGACCGGGGCTGTCAGTCGTGCAGGAAAGGGAGCAGCAGGGCGGTCAGTTCGGCGGGGCGCTCCTCGAACAGCCAGTGCCCGCTGTCGTTGATTACCCGGCCGTCGACCGTGCGGGCGTAGCGGCGTACCTGGTCGGCGACCTGACCGCCGAGGCTGGCCGCCGCGCCGATGGCCAGCACCGGCATCGGCAGCGGATTCTTCCGGTACGCCGTGTTGTCCGCGACGTCCTGCGCGAAGGCCCGGAAATAGTCGAAGCTGGCCCGCAGGTGCGCCGGGTCGGTCAGATGCCGGGCGTACTCCTCGATGTTGGCCGGGCCGATGCTGCCCTTGTTCACCATGATCGAGTCGGTGAAGCGGTCCACCCAACGCGCCTCCCGGCCGGTGACCAGGTCCTCCGGTAGGCCGTTGGTGACGTTGAAGAAGCCGAAGTTCCACACCGCCGGCCCGGCCGTGCTCAACGCGGGGAACGCGTAGATGCTCTCGTCCGGGATCGGTGCCTCGGTCAGCACCAACCGGGACACCGTGTCCGGGTGGGCGGCGGCGTAGGCGTACGCGACCATGGTGCCCAGGTCGTGGCCGACCAGCCGGATGTCGTCGGCCAGGCCCAGGCCGGTCAGCAGCCCGTGCAGGTCGGCGGCGACTGTCTTCTTGTCGTAGCCGCCGGGTGGGGCGTCGCTGTCGCCGAAACCGCGCAGGTCGGGGGCGATCACCTGGTACGACGTGGCCAGCTCCGGCAGCAGCGCCCGCCACATCCGCCAGCACTGCGGATAGCCGTGCAGCAGCACCAGGGTCGGCCCCCGGCCGCCCCGGACGTAGTTGATCCCCACGTCACTGACCTGTGCCCGCTGCTCGGTGAAGCCCGCCGGAACGCGTCCGTCGCCCATGCCCGCTCCCGTCCCGCACCTCGACGGCCCGACCGGCCGACCCACCGTCACCCGTCCAACGAGCAGCTGTCGACCGGAGAGACGCACCTGCCCGCACGGAGAGACGTTCGCCGAGATCTTGGCAGGAATTGGCCCCTCTGAGGGCCTCTTCCTTCCACGATCTCTGAGCGGGGCGGTCGCCGCCCGCGTGGGGAGGCGTGCCCGCCCGCGTGGGGAGGCGTGCCCGCCCGCGTGGGGAGGCGTGCCCGCCCGCGTGGGGAGGCGTGCCCGCCCGTGAGGGGGCGTGCCCGCCCGCGTGGGGAGGCGTGCCGGTCCGGGTGGGGAGGCGCACACCGCCGGGCCCCACCCGGCGTGGGCGGTGCCGGCGGGGGTGCGGGAGACTGGCCGTATGGCGGCACGTGGCTTCCCGTACACCGATCTCAAGGACTTTCTCGCGGCCCTGGAACGGGCCGGCGAGCTGCGGCGGGTGACCGTCCCGGTGGACCCCACGCTGGAGATCAGCGAGGTGGTCACCCGGACGGTACGGGCCGGCGGGCCGGCGCTGCTGTTCGAGCGGCCCACCCGGGGTGAGATGCCGGTGGCGATCAACCTGTTCGGCACCGAGAAGCGGATGGCGATGGCGCTCGGCGTCGAGTCACTCGACGAGATCGGCGACCGGATCGGCGCGCTGGTCAAGCCGGAGCTGCCGGTCGGCTGGTCCGGCATCCGCGAGGGCCTGGGCAAGGTCATGCAGCTCAAGTCGGTGCCGCCGCGCAAGGTGAAGACCGCCCCCTGCCAGGAGGTGGTCTACTCCGGTGACGACGTCGACCTGGGCCGGCTGCCCGGCCTGCAGGTCTGGCCCGGCGACGGCGGGATCTTCCACAACTACGGGCTGACCCACACCAAGCACCCCGAGACCGGCAAGCGCAACCTCGGCCTCTACCGCCTCCAGCAGCACTCCCGCAACACGCTCGGCATGCACTGGCAGATCCACAAGGACTCCACCGCCCACCACGCGGTCGCCGAACGGCTCGGCCAGCGGCTCCCGGTCGCCATCGCCATCGGCTGCGACCCGGTGGTCAGCTACGCCGCCTCCGCGCCGCTCCCCGGTGACATCGACGAATACCTGTTCGCCGGGTTCCTGCGCGGCGAACGCGTCGAGATGGTCGACTGCCTGACCGTGCCGTTGCAGGTGCCGGCGCACGCGCAGATCGTGCTGGAGGGCTACCTCGAACCCGGCGAGCGCCTGCCCGAGGGCCCGTTCGGCGACCACACCGGCTTCTACACCCCGGTCGAGCCGTTCCCGGTGCTGCACATCGAGACGATGACCACCCAGCGCAACCCGGTCTACCACTCGATCGTCACGTCCAAGCCGCCGCAGGAGGACCACGGCCTCGGCAAGGCCACCGAGCGGATCTTCCAACCGCTGCTCAAGCTGCTGATCCCGGACATCGTCGACTACGACCTGCCGGCCGCCGGGGTGTTCCACAACTGCGCGATCGTATCGATCCGCAAGCGCTACCCCAAGCACGCGCAGAAGGTCATGAACGCGATCTGGGGCGCGCACCTGATGTCGCTGACCAAGCTGATCGTGATCGTCGACGAGGACTGCGACGTGCACGACTACAACGAGGTCGCCTTCCGCGCCTTCGGCAACGTCGACTACGCCCGCGACCTGCTGCTCACCGAAGGCCCGGTCGACCACCTCGACCACTCGTCCTACCAGCAGTTCTGGGGCGGCAAGGTCGGCGTCGACGCCACCCGCAAGCTGCCCACCGAGGGCTACACCCGGGGCTGGCCGGAGGAGATGACCATGTCGCCGGAGGTCACCTCCCTGGTCGACAAGCGCTGGAAGGAGTACGGCATCTGATGGCCACCGCCGTCGCCCCCGCCGCCCGCCCCGGCCGGGTCAAGTCCTTCCTCAAGCTCGTCGCGATCGAGCACTCCGTCTTCGCGCTGCCGTTCGCGTACCTGTCGGCGCTGACCGCGATGCAGGTCAACGGCGGTCGGGTGCGCTGGCTCGACCTGCTGCTGATCACCGTGGCGATGGTCGGGGCACGGACGTTCGCCATGGCCGCCAACCGCATCCTCGACCGGCGGATCGACGCCCGTAACCCGCGTACCGCCGGGCGGGAACTGGTCACCGGGGCGGTGAGCGTGCGGACGGCCTGGACCGGCGCGGCCGTCGCCCTGGTGGTCTTCCTCGCCGCCGCCGCCCTGCTCAACCCGCTCTGCCTGGTGCTCGCCCCGCTCGCCGTGATCCCGCTGGTCGTCTACCCCTACGGCAAGCGGTTCACCGACTGGCCGCACGCCATCCTGGCCATCGCCCAGGCGGTCGGCCCGGTCGGCGCCTGGCTCGCCGTCACCGGCACCTTCGCCGGCTCGGGGCCCGCCTGGCTGCTCGGCGCGGCCGTCGGCCTGTGGATCGGCGGCTTCGACCTGATCTACGCCTGCCAGGACGACGAGGTCGACCGCCGGATCGGGGTACGCAGCGTCCCCGCCCGCTACGGCCGGCGCTTCGCCCTGCACGCCTCCACCGTCGCGCACGTGGTGACGTTCGCGCTGTTCATCTGGTTCGGTGCGCTGGTCGGCTACGGCTGGCCCTGGTGGATCGGGCTGGCGCTCACCGCGGTCGCCTTCGGCTACCAGCACGTGGTGGTCACCCCCACCGACCTCAGCAAGGTCAACCGGGCCTTCTTCACCGCCAACGGTTTCGTCGGCATCGCCCTGTTCGCCTTCGCCCTACTCGACCTGGTACTCCGCCTCAACCTCGACGCCTGACCCCGCCCCTCCCCTCGCCCCTGCCCCCTGCCCCTGCCCTTCCCCCTCGCCCCGGTGATCAAGAGGTTTGCGTCAGGTGATCAAGAGGTTTGCGTCAACTTTGATCTTCAAGTTGACGCAAACCTCTTGATCACCGGGGTGGGCCGGGGTGGGCCGGGGTGGGCCGGGGTGGGCCGGGGTGGGCCGGGGCGGGCCGGGGTGGGTGGGGGTTAGGGGTGGGTGGGGTAGCGGGCGCTTTCCAGGGTCCAGTCGATGGTGCCGCGGACGGCGTTCGCTATGCCGTCGAGGTGGGTGGTGACGGATTTGTCCAGCGCGGGACCGAACGACGGGACCGCGGCGCGTTGCGCCTGGAAGCGGGCCATCGTGTCTCGCCACCGCTCGGCGACCAGCTCCACCGCCTGCGCCACCGGTACGTTCCGCTCGGCGGCCAGCGCCAGCACCAGGTTGTGCCCACCCGAGGTGACCCGGTCCCGTTCCATCGAGGCGAGGTCGTTGTACCAGGAGAGCAGGTCGTTGCCGAGGGTGCCGATCCGGCGCAGCAGCGGATGGTGGTACACGGCGTCGGGCAGCACCCGGCCCCCGACGAACTCGATCAGCGGATACGACACGTACGCCGCCGAGGTGGCCCGGCGCAGCGCGATGTACTCGGCCACCCCGGGCACCCGCCCGTTCTCCTTCGCCACCGCCTCCCGCCAGTTGCCGTCCAGGTGGTCGCCGACCGCGTCGGCGAACCGCAGTCGCCAGCGCGCCGGCATCCGGCGGCGGGGGGCCCGCCACGCCTCCACCAGCAGCCGGCGTAGCGGACCACCGAAGTTCGGGTGTCGCCGTCGGGGGCCGTCGTGCAGCAGCGTCAGCGTCCCTCGCCGTAGGGCCCGGATCTGCTCCGAGGGCAGCCGGTCCGGCCCGTCGCAGGCGTCGTCGACCAGGAAGAACCAGGTGAACAGGGCGGCCACGGTACGCAGGTCCGGTTCGCTCGCGTCCGGATAGAGGCGGCCGGCGTACCGGGCGAAGCCCGCCCGGTCGAGCCGGTGCAACGCCTCGGTGCCCAACGGCAGGCCCAGTCGGGGCAGGCGGTCCAACAACCAGTCCTGCACCCCCTCGGCGTACGGGGAGAGCCGGGGCGGGATCGGGCACGCCGACCGTAACGACCAGAGGATCTCGTCGACCATTACCGATGTCTCCCCCGTACGATGTGGATCATCCGATCGCAGCATCGCAGGTCCGCCGCTGACGCGCCGTCCGGGCTGGTCGACGAACGCCTGGTCCGCGGGCATGACGACGGTGAGTGGATCAGCCGGTCCCGCCCCGTGATGCGGTCGTCGGGTCGGGACGCGCGGAGAGGGTGACCGCCGGAGCGGACGGGCGATTGCGGGGGTGGGCGGCGGCTGCCGGCGTACACCAGGCAGGCTGGGCGTATGCGCGAACCATGGGTGGTGGGGGTTTCGGGGGCGTCCGGCACCCCGTACGCGGCGGCCGTCGTCCGGGGGTTGCTCGACGCCGGGCAGCCGGTGGACCTGATCGTGTCCCGGGCCGCCCGGTTGACCGTTCTCGACGAGACCGGCCGGCCGTTCCGGGACGGCCACTGGGCCGAGGACCTCGCCGGTTGGCTGGGGCGCGACCTGACGGGCGACGACGTACGACACTGGCCGGCCGGTGACATCGCGGCCGGCCCGAGCAGCGGCTCCTACCGGGTACGCGGGATGGCGGTGGTACCGGCCAGCACGGCGGCCTGCGCCGGCATCGCCATCGGCCTGTCGAAGGATCTGCTGCAACGCGCCGCCGAGGTCAACCTCAAGGAGCGGCGGCCGGTGGTGCTGGTGCCCCGGGAGACCCCGGTGACCCGCAGCCACCTGGAACACCTGATCGCGCTGCACGACGCCGGTGCGGTGGTGCTGCCGGCCAGCCCCGGCTTCTACGGTGCGGGGGCGTCGGCCACCGCTCAGCAGCTGGTCGACTTCGTCGCCGGCAAGGTGCTGGACGCCCTGGGGGTGCCGCACACCCTGTTCCGGCGCTGGGCGGGCCAGTTGGCCGCCGGGCGCTGACCACCACGACCGCCGCCGTCGACCGGAATGTGCCCGGCCGCCGGAACCGTGTGCCCGGCCGCCGGAACCGTGTGCCCGGCCGGTTCCGGGCGAGCGGAACGTGTGCCCGGCTGCCGGGAGATGTGCCCGGCCGCTGGCGTCTACCGAGCCGTGTAGCCGGTCGCGGCCGTCGACCGGGACGGGTGCCGGGGTGCAACGATCGGTCCCGGCCGGTTCCTACCCGGTCAAGCGGCGGCGGGCCGGACCTTTCGGCCGGCCCGCGCGTCCGTCTCGCACCATTCAGTACATCCCGGCATTGGCCGGACCCGGCCCGGTCGAGGCGGCTGGGCCCACATTGCGTGGTTTGCCCATGTCATCCGCCTCGTCCAACATGCCCTCCCCTTCCAGCAGGGCCCGCACCTCGGATTCCCGAAACCGGCGATGCCCGCCTGGAGTCCGGATGCTGCCTATCCGGCCGGCCGCCGCCCACCGCGTCACAGTCTTCGGGTCCACCCGAAACAGTGCGGCGACCTCACCCGGTGTCAGCAGGCGATCTCCAGTGTCCACAGCCCCCTCCTCGCGTCGACGAAGCCCTCGGCTGAACACACTGCCCCCGGCCGGTGCGAGCCCAGAGCCGTCATGAGGGACGTATGGCAATTACAGCACCAGCGAACTGGCCTGTCCGCCAAACGCGAAAAACGCACGGAGTGGGAAGTTAGTAAATGGTACCGGCGCGGGACTCCCTTGACCGTCGGTCTGCGAACTGTCACCTGCTGTCAAATCCAACGGATGCCGGTCGCCGGACGTTACGCCCCAACGGATAGGCTCACCCTCCGTGGACGCGATCGACCGGAGCCTCGTCGAACTACTGCGCGGTAACGCCCGCCTGTCGTACGCCGAGCTGGCCCGGCAGGTCGGCCTCTCCGCGCCGGCCGTGCACGAGCGGGTCGGCAAGCTGGAGTCCAGCGGCGTCATCCGGGCCTACCGGGCCGAGGTCGAGCCGGAAGCCATCGGCCTCGGGGTGACCGCGTTGATCGGCATCGTCGAGGACTCCGGCGGGGACACCGACGACGTGCTGGAGACGTTCCGGCAGATGCCCGAGATCGAATCCTGCTATTTCATGGCCGGCGTCGAGTCCTTCCTGCTCAAGGCCCGGGTGGGCACCATCGCCGAGCTGGAGCAGCTGATCGTGCGGCTGAGCCGTACCCCCGGGGTGGCCTCCACCCGCACGGGCATCGCGCTGTCGACCAAGTGGGAGAACCGGCCCCAGCCGATCGACCCGCCGGCCTCCTGACCGGCCGGCACGCCACCCACCGGTCCCCCTCCCGCCGGCCGTACGCGCAGCGTGGCCGTCCCCGCCGTCGGCGGCGGATGCCGGGTCGACCCGAACGCGAGCCGACCTCGCTTGTACCGTTGCCGTCGTGACTCATCTGGAGCGGTGCGACGAGGCCAGCCGGGTCTGGGTGACCGAGGCGATCGCCGCGGTGGAGGCCGACGCCAACCGGTCGGCCGACACCCACCTGCTGCCGTTCCCGCTGCCCCGGCAGTGGGGGATCGACCTTTATCTCAAGGACGAGTCGGTGCACCCCACCGGCTCGCTCAAGCACCGGTTGGCCCGATCGCTGTTCCTCTACGGGCTCTGCAACGGCTGGATCGGGCCGGCGACCACGGTGATCGAGGCGTCCTCCGGCTCGACGGCGGTCTCCGAGGCGTACTTCGCCCGGATGCTCGGGCTGCCGTTCGTCGCCGTGATGCCCGCCTCCACCTCACCCGAGAAGATCGCCCAGATCGAGTTCCACGGCGGGCGTTGCCACCTGGTCGACGACCCGGCCAAGGTGGTGGTCGAGGCGCGCTGGCTCGCCGAGGACAGCGGCGGGCACTTCATGGACCAGTTCACCTACGCCGAACGGGCCACCGACTGGCGGGGCAACAACAACATCGCCGAGTCGATCTATGCCCAGCTCTCCCTGGAACGGCACCCGGTGCCCGCCTGGATCGTGGTCGGTGCGGGCACCGGCGGCACCAGCGCCACCATCGGCCGGTACGCCCGCTTCCAGCGGCTGCCCACCAAGCTCTGCGTGGTCGACCCGGAGAACTCGGCGTTCTACCCGGCGTGGCAGGCCGCCGACTGGTCGGTACGCACCGGGCGTGGTTCCCGGATCGAAGGGATCGGTCGACCCACCGTCGAGGCGTCCTTCCTCCCCTCGGTGGTGGACCGGATGACCCAGGTGCCGGACGCCGCCTCACTGGCCGCCATGCGGGCCGGCTCGGCGGTGCTCGGCCGGCGGGTCGGCGGCTCGACCGGCACCAACCTGTGGGGGGCGTTCGGGTTGATCGCCGAGCTGCTCGCGCAGGGTCGGACGGGCTCGGTGGTCACCCTGATCTGCGACGCCGGGGATCGGTACACCGACACCTACTACGATGACGGGTGGGTGGCCGCACAGGGCCTCGACCTGGCCCCGCACCTGGCCACCATCGACCGGTTCCTCACCACCGGCGACTGGCCGACCTGACGGCGTCGCGGTGGCTGGCCGGCAGTGCCACCGTGGACGTGCCGCGCCGCCGGGTAGCGGCCGTAACCCGGCGGGCTCCAGCCACCGTGCGGTCGGCTGCCGACCAGGGCGCGGATCAGCCCAGGTCCGCCCGGTCGGCGAGGCCGGGATAGTGCCGGACCAGCCCCTCGCCGTCCACCTCCAACTCGGTGCGGAAGGTGTCGCTGGTGAAACCCACCCGACCCGGCCCGAGCGCGGTGTAGACCTGCTCGCCGACCACCACCTCCAGGCTCGGCGTCAGCACCCAGGCCACGGTGATCCGGTGTTCGGTGCTCGACGTCGCCCCGGCCAACCCCAGTCTGCGGATCGGTAGGCTGTTGAACAGCGCCGAGCCGGCCAGGTCGACGTCGACGGCGTCGTGCAGCCGGTCGGTGTCCTCGATGCCGGGTAGGCCGGCCGGTGGCTGCCCGGCCGCCCGCAGCACCGCGTCCAGGTCGCCCTGCTCGCCGGTCGTCACCCGCCAGCCGTCCGTCCCGCGTTCCAGGCGTACGGTCCGCGACCAACCGGCCCCCTCGGCCTCCACGGCGAGCGAGTCCGTGCCCCCGTCCGCGCCGGTCACCAGCCGGTAGCGGCAGGTGTGGGGGACCGGGTCGACGGCCAGTTGGGTGCCGTGCGCGGCGAACCGGGGGCCGTCGTCGAGGACGGCGTACTCGGCCCCGGCAGTGTCCGTCCGGCTCCAGAACAGTGATCGCGCCATGGTCCGGACGTTACGCCAGCCGGACGCAGCCGGCAGCGCATGCGCGAACGCCGCCCCGGAGCGCGGGCTCCGGGGCGGCGTCGGACAGCACGGATCAGTGGGTACGCGCCGGGGGCCTACCGCCGAAGCCCTGCCGGTCGTCACGCGGCCGGTCGTCGCGGACCCGGCCCTCGGTGCGGAACCCGCCCCGACGGTCGGTGGCACGCGGCTCACCGGCACCGAACCGGCGCTCCCCGGAACGCTGCTCGCCCCGGGTGTCCCGGTCGCCGAAACGCTGCTCGCCCCGGTCACCGAAACGCCTGTCGCTGCGGTCGCCGTAACCCCGGTCGGCCGGTGCGCGATCCCCGTAACTCCGGTCGCCGGTGGGCCGGTCGCCGTAGCCGCGTTCGCCGGTGGGTCGGGCGCTGTAACTCCGGTCGCCGGTGGGGCGGGTGCCGTAGCCCCGGTCGCCGCCGTAGCCGCGCTCGCCGCTGGGCCGGGCGCTGTAACCCCGGTCGCCGGTGGGCCGGTCGCCGTAGCCGCGTTCGCCGGTCGGCCGGGCGCCGTAGCCCTGGTCGCCGCCGTGACCCCGGCTGTCGCGACTGCCGGAGTAGCCCCGGCTGTCACGGTTGCCGCCGTAGCTGCGGGAGTCCCGGTCGCCGAAGCGGCGCGGGCGGTCACCGTGCCGGCGGGGCTCGGGCTCCTCGCGGACCACGACGGGGACGCCGCTCGGCTCACGGGCCCCGGTCAGCTCGGTCAGCACCGCGTCACCGACCCGGACCCGGGTCTCCGCCGGGGACACGCCGGCCTTCTCCATCATCGCCAGCGTGGTCCGCCGCTGCTTGGGCAGCACCAGCGTGGCCACCGCGCCCGACTCGCCGGCCCGAGCGGTACGACCCGCCCGGTGCAGGTAGTCCTTCGGGTCCTTCGGCGGGTCGATGTGCAGCACCAGGGAGACGCCGTCGACGTGGATGCCCCGGGCCGCCACGTCGGTGGCGACCAGCACGTCCATCCGCCCCTCCTTGAACTCGGCGAGGGTCTTGGTACGCATCCGCTGGGTCTTGCCGCCGTGCAACCCACCGGCCCGTACGCCGACCGCGCCGAGCTGCTCCACCAGCCGGTCGACCCCGAGCTGGGTACGGGCGAAGAGCATGGTCCGGCCGGGGCGGGCCGCGATCGACGCCGCCACGGCGAACTTGTCGTGCGGCGGGATCAGCAGCAGGTGGTGGTCCATGGTGGACACCGACGCGGTCGACGGGGCGGTGGAGTGGGTCACCGGGTCGGTCATGAACCGCCTGACCAGGGTGTCGACGTCACCGTCCAGGGTGGCCGAGAAGAGCAGCCGCTGGGCGTTCGCCGGGGTCTTAGCGAGCAACTCGGTGACCTCGGGGAGGAAGCCCATGTCGGCCATCTGGTCGGCCTCGTCCAGCACGGTCACCTCGACGTCGTCCAGGACGCAGACGCCCCGGTTGATCAGGTCGCCGAGCCGGCCGGGGGTGGCCACGACGATCTCGACACCCCGGCGCAGCGCGTCGACCTGCCGGTCGTACGGGACGCCGCCGACGGCGGTCTTGAGGAAGATCCCGACGGCCTTGCCGAGCGGCAGCAGCGCGTCGTTGACCTGCATCGCCAGCTCGCGGGTGGGGACCAGGACCAGGGCGCGCGGGTGCAGCGGCCGGGCCCGGTTGCGTTCGGCCAGCCGGGCGATGATCGGCAGGCCGAAGGCGAGGGTCTTGCCGGAGCCGGTCTGGCCCCGACCGAGCACGTCCCGGCCGGCGAGGGCGTCGGGCAGGGTGGCCCGCTGGATCTCGAACGGGGTGGTGATGCCCTGCCGGGCGAGGGTGTCGACCAGCTGCCGGGGCAGTCCCAGGTCGGCGAAGCCCACGACGGGGGCGGCCGGAGCGGGTTCGTTGCCGGTGGCGTCACCGGTCGGCAGGTCGTGGGCGGACGGAATGGTGCCGGAGTCAACAGAGGTGGTCAAGAAAGGCCTTTCGAGCGGGGCGCATCTTCGCGATGGCCCGCCGCAGCATGAGGTACGCCGCCGAATCGCCCGCAAGATCGCCCAGGGGCACGCCACGCGCGCCAGGTCAGTGATCCCGACCAGTGTACGGCGATCCGGCGGTGCCGCCAGTGAACCCCGAGCCGGTAGTGGGCGGACTCACCCCGATCCGGTGGGCCTTATCCGCCCGACGGATACGCCCACCAGCACCTGCGTGCCGCCCCGGTCGGCCCGGCCTCACTCGGACAGCATGTTGCCGACCAGCCCGTCCATCACGTCGTTGGCGAGCAGGACGACCAGCACGCTGATCGCGACCAGCAGCCCGAGCGAAGCGGCGAGCACGATCACCACCCGGGTGGTCCGGGATCGCGGGGCCGGCGTGTCGGACCACCCCTGGGCCAGGATGTGCCCGGTCAGCGAGCCGGAGTTCTCCACCGGGTTGGCTGCCGGGAACGCGATCGTGGAGTGCCCCGGGCCGTCGGTGCCGCCGTAGCCGATGCTCGCCAGGTCCGGACCGCCCCGGTACGAGGTGCCGGTGGCGGGGCGGGTCACGCCGTCGGTCGTCCCGACCGGGGCGGGGGCGAAGCGGGGTGGTTCGGGCGGTGCGGGTGCCGGCACCACCGGCAGCGCCGACGTCGCCCCGTCAGCGGCCGGGTCGGGCACGACCGGGGCCCGGAACGTCGGGGTGGTCGCGCCGACGGCACCCGAGCCGGTGCTCGCCACCGGTGCCGGGGGCGCGGACGCCGGTGGGGTGAAGGTGGGTGGGGGCGGAGATGCGGGTGGGGTGACGGCAGCGGCCGGCGGGAGCGGGGGCGCGGACACGGACGGCGGCGCCGAGGTGGGCGCGGTGAAGGCGACGGGTGCCGGGGCTGACGGTGTCGCGGCGGGCGGGCTGGCGGTGCCGGTGGCGGGCGGGTTGGCGGTTCCGGCGGGGGGCGGGCCGGCGGCGGTGCGGACGACCGCGGAGGCGCTGGCCCGGACGGTCGGGGTCGCGCGGCCGGGCATGGCCGGTGGCGGCGGGAACGGGGGTGCCGGCATCGGGCCGGGCGGTGCCGGCGACGGCGGCACCACCGGACCCGGGGGCGGCACCGGCGGCCCCGGTACGGGTGGGACCGGACCGGGCGGGACCGGGGTGGGACCCGGCGGAGGGCCGGGCAGCGGCGGGACCGGCGCGGGGAACGGGCCGGGCGCGGGCGGCTCGGGGGTGGGGGCCGGCGACGGCTCGGGAACGGGCGACGGCCGTGGGGCCGGCGACGGCTCGGGGGCGGGCTCCGGGTCCGGGGTCGGCGGGGTGGGCGGCTGGACCGGGGTCGGTGGGGTGGAGGGCTGCCCCGGGGTCGGCGGGGCGGGCGGCTGGGCCGGGGTCGGGGGCTGCGCCGGCTCGGGCGGCTCCGGGCTGACCGGTGCCGACCGGTACACCCCGGGGGCCGCGTCACCCGGCCGGGTCCCCGCGCCCGCTGCCGCGCCTTCGGCCTCGGCGGCGGAGATGCGACTCAGCCCGGGGACCGAAACGCTGGCCCGGGCCGTCCCGCCGTCCGATCCGCCGCGTTGTCCGGGAACACCGCCCGGAGTGGCCGGGCCGACCGGGCCCGAACCGCCGGGAGCCGGGTCACCCGGTTCGGGTGTTCGCGAGGCGGGGACGGTGGACGGGCCGGCGGCGGTGGGGCTGCCCGCCCGGTAGGTGGTCGCGGTGGCCACCCCGGAGGGCAGTTCGTCACCCTCGGGCGGCACGGTCATGGTGTGCACGCTGGCCGTGGCGCGGGCCGACCCGTCGGCGGCCGGACCAGGCCGGGCCGGGGTGTCGGCGGCCGGACCAGGCCGGGCCGGGGTGTCGGCGGTTCCGGTGGGCCGGCCGGAGACCTCGGTGGGTCGGCCTGGGGTGTCGGAGGTCGCGGCACCGGACCGGTCGGGGGCGTCGGCGGATACGACGGGTCGGTCCGGGCTGCCGGTGGCCGGGTCGGGCACGGATCCCTGGTCGACGTGTCGCACCGGAACCTCTTGCTCAGCCATGATCGCCCTCCGCGCACCCTCGCACCCGTGCCCTGTGAACGGCGACCGGATGTGCCTCGTGTCACCGTGCCACATCTCGCCCCGTCGGCACAGTCGGAGTGCCGAGGGTGGTCGCAACGGTGGCGGTCGGTCAGCTCCCGGTGCTCGCCGAGGCGGTCGCCGAGGTGGAGGTAGACGCCGACCGGCTGCTCTCCGGGGCGCCGGTGCTGCCGGCCGTGGTCGGGTTGGTGCTGCTGTCCGGCGTGCCGGTGCCGGAGACGCTCGGCGTCGGGTCGGGGCTCTTGCTCGGGGTGGGCGTGGGCTTCGGCGTCGGTGGCTTCGTCGGTGCGGTGGTCGCCGTCGGCCGGGGCGTGGGCGTGGTCGGCTTCGGCGACGCGGTGGTGGGCTTCGGGGAGGGCGTGGTGGGCTTCGGCGACGCGGTGGTGGGCTTCGGCGTCGGGGACGGCGTCGGGACCTGGGTGATCGGGGAGCCGGGGGTGTTCACCGCGCCGACGACCCGGGTGGCGGCGTAGAGACCGGACCACCGGACCTGGGAGATCTTGACCACGTCGCCGCTGCGTGGCGCCTGCACCATCCGCCCCCCGCCGATGTACATGGCGACGTGGTGGATGGTCGTCCAGCTGCTGCCCGAAGCGAAGAAGAGCAGGTCGCCGGGGAGCAGGGCCGCCTGGGAGACCGTCCGGCTCCGCGTGGCGTAGTACTGGTCGCGGGCGACCCGGGGCAGGTCGTAGTAGCCGGCGGACCGGTAGGCGGCCCACATCAGCCCCGAGCAGTCGAAGCGGTCCGGGCCTTCGGCCGCCCACAGGTAGGGGTCGCCGAGCTGCGCGAGCGCGTACCGCACGGCGGCGAGCGCCTGCGGGCTGGCGTTCAGCCCGGTGCTGCTCTGCCCCTCGACGTACGCCGCACCCAGCTTCTGCTCGGCGGCCTCCTGCTGCTTTTCCAGCGCGATGAGCTGGGCCTGGTTGTCCGCACGCAGCTTGGCGATCTTGGCGTCGTTGTCGCGCAGCGCCTTCTGCACCGCGGCGAACTGTTCCTCCGCCCGCCGGACCCGGTCGGTGGCGGCGGTGACCGCCTGGGCGGCGACCTGCTCGGCCGTCCGGGCCCGGGACAGTTCGCCGGCCGCCGCGGTGGTCTCGTCGTCGGCCTGCTGCCCCCGGGAGACCCGCTGCAGGACGCTCAGTCCGTGCAGGTCGCGGGCCAGTTCACCGGGCGGCAGGGCGGCGGCGGCCTTGAAGGCGTTCGCGGCGACGGCGTTGGCCTGCTGCTCCGCCACGGTCAGCGCACCCCGGGCCCGGGTCAGCTCACCCTGGACGCCGGTGAGCTGGACCCGTGCGTCGTCGCGTTGCTTCTGCAACTGCAGGAGCTGGTCGGCGAGCTGACCGTTCTGCGCGGTCAGGGTGTCGATCTGGGACAGCAGCGGGCTGGTCGGTAGCCCGCCGACCGGCAGGGTCGGGTAGCTGGGCTGGCCCGGGAGCGGGTAGCCGGGCGTCGCCGCGCCGGGCAGCTGCAACCCGCCGGTGACCACCGGCCGGGAACCGGTGTCCGGGACGGTGTTGGGCAGCGGCGGCTCGGCATAGGCCGGGGTGGCCAGGACCATCGCGGCGACCGCGCCGAGCAGCGCCGACCAGAGCGCCGGCCGCAGCACCGGGGAGATCACCGGGACCCTGCGTCGTCGCTGTCGTCGCCCGTGCCCGCTGTCGACCATTCCGCTCCCTGTGCCGGGTGATGGTGCCGCCGCGTGAGGTGGGGCGCGACGACCCGGGACGCCGGGGTGTGCGCCGCGTCCCATCCTGTCTTACCGCACCGGGACAACGATGTCGATGCGTGAGCAGCTTGGAGAACCCTGGGAGTGCGGGTGAGGTAGGTCGCTGGCGGTGCCCGTCCTGCCGACCTGTCGCTCGTCCGACGTAGGCTCGATCCGACCGCAGGTGGAAGGGACGTGGCTTTTCGATGGACGCCGGACTCAAGCGTGAGCTCGAAGCGAAGGTGTACGCGGGGGAGCGACTGACCCGCTCGGACGGGATCGCCCTCTATGAGAGCGACGACCTGACCTGGTTGGGCCGGCTGGCCCACCACCGGCGTACGGAGTTGAACGGCGAACGGGTGATGTTCAACGTCAACCGGCACCTCAACCTGACGAACGTCTGTTCCGCCTCGTGTGCGTACTGCTCGTTCCAGCGCAAGCCGGGCGAGAAGGACGCGTACACGATGCGTATCGAGGAGGCGGTCCGCAAGGCCAAGGAGATGGAGGACGAGCAGCTCACCGAGTTGCACATCGTCAACGGCCTGCACCCCACGTTGCCCTGGCGCTACTACCCGAAGGTGCTGCGGGAGCTGAAGGCGGCGCTGCCCAACGTCAAGCTCAAGTGTTTCACCGCGACCGAGGTGCAGTGGTTCGAGAAGATCAGTGGCCTGTCGGCCGACGAGATCCTCGACGAGCTGATGGACGCCGGCCTGGAGTCGTTGACCGGCGGCGGCGCGGAGATCTTCGACTGGGAGGTCCGCCAGCACATCGTCGACCACGCCTGCCACTGGGAGGACTGGTCCCGGATCCACGCGTTGGCCCACGCCAAGGGCATGAAGACCCCGGCGACGATGCTCTACGGCCACATCGAGGAGCCCCGGCACCGGGTCGACCACGTGCTGCGGTTGCGTGAGTTGCAGGACGAGACCGGCGGGTTCGCGGTCTTCATCCCGCTGCGCTACCAGCACGACTTCGTCGACTCGGCGGACGGCAAGATCCGTAACCGGATCCAGGCGCGCACCACGATGGCCTCGCCGGCCGAGTCGCTCAAGACGTTCGCGGTGTCCCGGTTGTTGTTCGACAACGTCCCGCACGTGAAGAACTTCTGGGTGATGCACGGCCTGTCGGTGGCCCAGCTCTCGCTCAACTTCGGCGTGGACGACCTGGACGGCTCGGTCGTCGAATACAAGATCACCCACGACGCCGACTCGTACGGCACCCCGAACACCATGCACCGTGACGACCTGCTGCACCTGATCTGGGACGCCGGCTTCCAGCCGGTCGAGCGGGACACCCGCTACAACGTGGTCCGCGAGTACGACCGGGCACCCGCGTTGGCGTCCCGGCGTGCCGAGCCGCAGCAGGTCTGGGCCTGACCCGGCCGTATGCTCGTCACACCATGACCGGACAGCAGCCGACCGCGCAGCAGCGCAGCGGGTTTCCCCGCCGCGACACCGAGGGACGCATCCTCACCCTGGGTGACCTGCTCGGGGTGAGCCTGGCCGGTTGGGTGATCGGCGTGCTGGCGCTGGTGCTCTTCGACTGGGCGTTCGCCGTGGCCGGCGCGGGCGACTTCGGCCGTACCAACGGCTGGCTCGCGGTGATCCTGCCGGTCTGGCTGTTCTGGGACGAATTCCGGGCCTGGGACTTCGGTGCGGCCCGGGTGGTGGCGGCCCTGGCCGCCGCGGTGGTCGCGGTGGTCGCCGGGCTGCTGGTGGCGGGCCTGGCCGCCGGGCTCGCGCCGCTGTTCACCGGCGGGTTGGCCGCGCTCGCGTTCACCGTCGGGTACGCGGTGCTCTGGTTCCAGGGCGTGCACTGGCTGGCCCGACGGACGGGCTGAACCACCGGCGTCGGAGCCCCCGGCGCAGAGTGCAAGGAGTGGGGAAGACGTGAGCGCGAGGAGTGAGCCGGTGTTGCGAGCCCCGCAGTCGCGAACTGGGGTGGCCTGGTGAGTGCGAGGAGTGAGCCGGTGTTGCGAGCCCCGCAGTCGCGAACTGAGGTAGCCTGGTGAGTGCGAGGAGTGAGCCGGTGTTGCGAGCCCCGCAGTCGCGAACTGAGGTAGCCCGGTGAGCGCGGCGGTGAAGTACACGCTGGCCCGGATCGGGCTGTTCCTGGTGGTCGTGGCGGCGTTGTGGCCGGTCGGGATGAACCTCTTCCTGAAGCTGATGGTGGCGTTGATCTTTTCCGCCGCCGCGTCGTTCTTCCTGCTTCGGGGCTGGCGGGACCAGATGGCCGAGGAGGTGGCCGCCGCCGCCGAGCGGCGACGCGCGGAGAAGGAGCGGCTCCGCTCCGCCTTGGCCGGCGACGACCAACCCGTCGAGGGCGACCAACCCCGCTGACCCCCGCGCGTTCGCCCGAACCGCGTTCGCCCGAACCGCGTCCGCCCGAACCGCGTCCGCCGGAACAGGCCGCGCCGGGCGCTCGCTGGTGGCCCGATCGGCGGCGATCCACTCCAGATCGGCCCCGTGGCGGTGTCGCGGCGTGGTGATACCGCTACTTCGACCGTCCGGAGTGGATCATGCCGGTCGGGGAGGGGATCACCAGTTGGTCGAGCCCGGGACCACCGGCCATGGGCGGTCGATCGGCTTGATCAGGTACGCGATGCCGCCCGACCCACCGGCCACCGTGCCGTTCGCCCGGTAGCGCTTGGTGCGTAGCCAGATCTGCTCGAACTGGTCGCGTCGGTAGACGTTGCGGACCTCGGCGTTGGACGCCGACGCCGGGTCGTTGACGATCACGTCGCCGTCGGCGGTGAAGCCGACGATCACGAAGAGGTGCCCGGAGGTGCCGTAGTTCGACCCGTCCAGCTCGGTGTCGAGGAAGGACTGCGAGGTGACCACGGGGATGCCGGCCCGGATGAAGCGTTCCGCCTCGTCGAGGGAGTGCAGTCGGGTGACCCGGGCCTCGATGCCGGGGAAGCTGGCCGCGTACGCGGTGTTGAACGGCCAGTTGCCCGCGCCTTCGTACTCGTTGTCCCAGGTCATCCGGGCGGCGTGGACGACCTGCGGGTCGGGGTGGTCGGGGTCGATCCAGGACAGGTCGGCCGCCGACGGCAGCTTGCCGTAGTGCTCCAGCACCATCGTGGTGGACGTCGGGCTGCACCAGACCTGACCGCCGCCGCCCCATTCGGGGTAGCTGCCCCGGTGGATCATCTGGGAGCGGGCCGGCACGGGCAGTTCGGTGCCCCAGGCGATGTGGCCCCGGCTCGGGGTGACGGTGAACCGGTCCGGCACGTGCGAACTCATCGCACCGAGCATCCGGACCCGGGGCGCGGCGGCCTGACCGGGTGCGCGGTAGAGGGTGAGCCGCAGTTGGTACGACCGCAGCAGCACCCCGGCGGCGGCGTCGTCGATGGCGAAGGTGTCGGTCCACACGCTGGACCAGGGGTCGCCCTGACCGTCCAGGGTGGCGCGGGCGATGTCGCGGTCACCGGAGGCCCAGCGGGCCATGACGTACCACGGGGTGTGGTCGCCGGTGGTGTAGGTGCCCTGGAGTTCGACCTGGAGCCAGGTGCCGGCCGGGGTGTCGGCGTTCCAGGAGGCGACGAGTTCGGTGGCGTCGAAGCCGATCGTGGTGGGTGGCGAGGTCCAGGTGGCGTACTCCCAGGTGCGGGTGGTGCCGGTGTGCGGGTCGGTGAACTCGGTGGTGCCGGCCGGGCGGCCGATGGTGAGGCCGGCGCGGTGTCCGGGTGCGGCGTACGTGCCCCGGTGGGTGCCGGCCCGCCAGTCGGGGTGCCGGGACCACTCCTGGAAGGTGATCTGCTCGTCGTGTCCGCCCGGGGGCGGGCGGTCCCCGGCGGGTGGGGGCGTCCCGGTGGGTGACGGGCCGGCGGCGTGGACGGGTGCGGTGCTGGCGAGCAGGGTGAGGGTGGCGACGCCGACCAGGGCGACCGCGCGCAGGGCTCTGCTGGACATGGCAACTCCGCGGGGTGGGGAATCGTTGTCGTTCACTGTCCCGCCCGGCAGGAAGTTTCGCCAGGGCTTGCAGGTGAGAAAGTCATTGCCGATGTGACGATCCGGTCGGGATGGTTGGAGACAGTCACGGATATTGATATGACCATGTGACTCCTGGTGAAGTGGGCACACAACGGGATCTCCCGTACCCCGAGGAGGATGTTCATGGCCTTCCGCACCTCCCCCTTCCGGCGTCGCCTGGCGCTCGCCGTCGTCGCCGGCCTCGGCCTGACCGCCGTCGCCACCGGGCCGGTCTCTGCGCGCCCGGCCCCGGAGCCCGAGCCCGCCGCCGCCGCCGAATACCGGGTGCTCGGCCCGCGTACCCTCGCCGACCGCAACGCCGTCGCCCGCACCGGCGCGGCGATCGACTCCGCTGAACACGGCGTGCTGTACGTCTCGGCGACCCGGTCCGAGGCAGCCGCGATCACCCGGCTCGGTTTCCGGCTGGAGCGGGAGGCCGCGCCGGCTCCCGCCGAGGGGGCCAGTGCCCTCGCCTTCCCCCCGGCCGACTCGAACTACCACGACTACGCCGAGCTGACCACAGTGGTCAACCAGGTGGTCGCCGACCACCCGGCCATCGCCCGCAAGATCAGCATCGGCAAGTCGTACGAGGGCCGCGACCTGATGGCGGTGAAGATCTCCGACAACGTCGGCACCGACGAGGCCGAACCGGAGATCCTGTTCAACTCCCAGCAGCACGCCCGCGAGCACCTGACCGTCGAGATGGCGATCTACCTGCTCAACCTGTTCACCGACAGCTACGGCACCGACTCGCGGATCACCAGCATCGTCAACTCCCGGGAGATCTGGATCGTCCCCACCGTCAACCCGGACGGCAGCGAGTACGACATCGCCACCGGCTCCTACCGGTCCTGGCGCAAGAACCGGCAGCCCAACAGCGGCGCGGCGGCGGTCGGCACCGACCTGAACCGCAACTGGGGCTACAACTGGGGCTGCTGCGGCGGCTCGTCCGGTGCGCCGTCGTCGAGCACCTACCGGGGGCCGTCCGCCTTCTCCGCGCCGGAGACCAAGGCACTGCGGGACTTCGTCAACAGCCGGGTCGTCGGCGGGGTGCAGCAGATCAAGGCCAACATCGACTGGCACACCTACTCGCAGCTGGTGCTCTGGCCGTTCGGCTACACCACGGCCAACACCCCCAGCGGGATGACCGCCGACCAGTACAACACCTTCGCCACCCTCGGGCAGCGGATGGCGGCCACCAACGGCTACACCCCCGAGCAGTCCAGCGACCTCTACATCACCGACGGCGACAGCCTCGACTGGATGTGGGCGACCCACAAGATCTGGGCGTACACCTTCGAGATGTACCCCGGGTCGTCCGGAGCCGGTGGCGGCTTCTACCCGCCCGACGAGGTGATCCCCGCCCAGACCTCCCGCAACAAGGAGGCGGTGCTGCTCCTGTCGGAGTACGCCGACTGCCCCTACCGGGTCATCAACAAGCAGAGCACCTACTGCTGACCCACCGGACGTCACTCCGGGTGGGGTCCCGTAAGCCCCCGACGGGACCCCACCCACCCCCACCGACCAGACGATCTTCGCTGGTCGTGCGCTACCGTGGCACCCGATCGACCCGCAGCGAAGCCGGTGCGAAACCGGCGCTGTCCCGCAACTGAGATGCCCCACCGTGGTTCCCGGCCCCGCCGGTGACCCGCCCCGGCGCCCGGCCCCGAGTGGCCGGCGTCGTCGTGTGTGGGGACGAGCCAGGTCGCCTGCGGTCGGTCGCGACACGCGCTCTCGAGGAAGGGCGCCTCGCGGACGGGCACGCCAGCGGCCCTGTCGGCGAAGCACCACGCTCCTCGACCGACAGGAGGACCGATGTCCCGACGTACCCCCCGGTTGTTCGCCGCGACCCTCGCGGTGGCGGCCCTCGCCCTCGGCGCGTGCGCCGAGAAGACCTCCGACGACACCCCCGCCGCCGGCAGCAGCTCCGCCGCCGCCTTCCCGGCCACCGTCGGTAACCTCACGCTGGACAAGCGGCCCGAGAAGATCGTCTCGCTGTCGCCCACCGCGACCGAGATGCTCTTCGCCATCGGGGCCGGCTCGCAGGTCACCGCCGTCGACGACCAGTCGAACCACCCGGCCGACGCGCCCAAGAGCGAGCTGTCCGGTTTCCAGCCCAACGCCGAGGCGATCGCCGGCAAGAACCCCGACCTGGTGGTGCTCGCCAACGACACCAACAAGATCGTCGCCCAGCTCACCGCGCTGAAGGTCCCGGTGCTGCTCACCCCGGCGGCGGCCACCCTCGACGACACCTACCGGCAGCTCACCGACCTGGGCACGCTCACCGGCCACCCGACCGAGGCGGCCGACGTGACCACCCGGATGAAGGACGAGATCGGCAAGCTCACCAAGGACCTGCCGCAGCGGTCCACGAAGCTGACCTACTACCACGAGCTGGGGCCGGAGCTGTACAGCGCGACCAGCAAGACCTTCATCGGCTCGATCTACGCGCTGGCCGGGCTGCAGAACATCGCCGACGCCTCCGACGCCGACGGCAAGAACGGCGGCTACCCGCAGCTCTCCCAGGAGGTCATCGTCAAGGCGAACCCCGACTTCGTCTTCCTGGCCGACGTGAAGTGCTGCCAGCAGAGCGCCGACACGGTCAAGGCCCGCAGCGGCTGGGCCGGCATCACCGCCGTCAAGAACAACCAGGTCGTCGCGCTCGACGACGACGTCGCCTCCCGCTGGGGGCCGCGCGTGGTCGACCTGCTCCGGTCGATCGTCGACGCCACCGCCAAGGTGCCCGCGTGACGGTCCACCCCCGGTGACCGTGCGCCCCACCGGCCCCGGACCGGCCGGGACGCCCGACGCGTCCCGGCCGTCCGGCCTGCCCGACCCCGGCCCGGCCGCCGTTCCCCCGGCGGGCTCCGAGCCGGCGGGGTCCCGCCCGGCCGTGCCCGCCCCGGCTCGACGGCCCGGCGTCGGGTGGGTCCGCACCCCGAAGGTCGCCGCCGGTACGCCCCGACCGGCCGGGCTGCGTAAGCGTTGGCTCGCCGCCGGGGTGCTCGCCGTGCTGGTGGCCCTGGTCGCCGGGGTGTCCCTCGGCCCGGTGGGCCTGCCCCCCGGCAGCGTCGCCGCCGAACTGCTCAACCTGCTGCCCGGGGTACGCCTCGACAGCGGGCTGACCGAACGCGAGATCGCCATCGTCACCGAGCTGCGGCTGCCCCGGGTGGTGCTCGGCCTGCTCGTCGGCGGTCTGCTCGCCCTGGCCGGCGGCTGCTACCAGGGGGTGTTCCGCAACCCGTTGGCCGACCCGTACCTGCTGGGGGTGGCGGCCGGCGCGGGGCTCGCGGTGACCGCCGTGATCACGCTGGGCGGTGTCGGGGCGGGCGGGTCGCTGACCGGGATGCCCGTCACGATCCCGCTCGCCGCGTTCGTCGGCTCGCTCGGGGCGGTCGCCCTGACGTACCTGCTCGGGGCGGCCGGCGGGCGGGACCGGTCACCGGCCACCCTGATCCTGGCCGGGGTGGCGGTGTCGGCGTTCCTCTCCGCCGGGCAGACGTACCTGCTGCAACGGCACTCCGACAGCATCCAGATGGTCTACTCCTGGCTGCTCGGGCGGCTGGGCACCGCCGGTTGGGGCGACGTCCGGCTGATCCTGCCGTACTTCGTGCTGACCGCCGTGGTGGTGCTGCTGCACCGGCGGGAACTCGACGTGCTCTCCGTCGGCGACGACGAGGCGGCCAGCCTCGGCCTGCACCCGCAGCGGTCCCGCTACCTGCTGATCGCCGCCGCCTCGCTCGGCACCGCCGCCGCCGTCTCCGCGTCCGGCCTGATCGGCTTCGTGGGGATCATCGTGCCGCACACCGTACGGCTGCTGGCCGGGTCGAGCTACCGGGTGATCCTGCCGCTGTCGATGCTCTTCGGCGGGGCGTTCCTGGCGCTGACCGACGTGGTCGCCCGGACCGCCGCCGCCCCCGCCGAGATCCCCATCGGCGTGGTGACCGCCCTGCTCGGCGGCCCGTTCTTCGTCCTGGTCCTGCGCACCGCCCGCCGGGTGTTCCCGTGAGCGCGAGGAGTGAGCCGGTGTTGCGAGCCCCGCAGCCGCGAACAGAGGTGGTCCCGTGAGCGCGAGGAGTGAGCCGGTGTTGCGAGCCCCGCAGCCGCGAACAGAGGTGGTCCCGTGAGCGCGAGGAGTGAGCCGGGTTTGCGAGCCCCGCAGTCGCGAACAGAGGTGTTCCCGTGAGCGCGAGGAGTGAGCCGGTGTTGCGAGCCCCGCAGCCGCGAACGAAAGGCGGTCCCGTGACCGTGCCGGCGGTGCAGGTGCGGGGGCTGCACGTGCGGCTCGGTGGGGAGGTGATCCTGGCCGGCGTCGACCTGACGGTCGCCGCGGGTGAGTGGGTCACCGTGATCGGACCGAACGGTGCCGGCAAGTCGACCCTGCTGCGGGCCGTCGGCGGCCTGCTGCCCGCCCCGGGCGCGGTCTCGCTGTTCGGTACGCCGTCCGGCGCGCTGCGTCGCCGGGACCGGGCCCGGGTGGTGGCGACGGTGGCGCAGTCCCCGGTGGTGCCGGCGGGCATGTCGGTGTTCGACTACGTCCTGCTGGGGCGGACCCCGTACATCGCGCCGTTGGGTCGGGAGTCGGCGGCGGACCTGGCCGCCGTGCACGACGTGTTGGACCGGTTGGATCTGACCGGGTTCCAGCGGCGGGAGCTGTCGACCCTCTCCGGTGGGGAGCGGCAGCGGGTCTTCCTGGCCCGGGCGCTCGCCCAGGGCGCCACCCTGCTGTTGCTGGACGAGCCGACCAGCGCGTTGGACATCGGCCACCAGCAGGAGGTGTTGGAGCTGGTCGACCAGTTGCGCCGGGCGCACGGCCTGACCGTGCTGGCCACCATGCACGACCTCTCCGTCGCCGGTGAGTACGCCGACCGGATGGTGCTGCTCGCCGACGGCGGGGTCGTCGCGGCGGGCCCACCCGAGCAGGTGCTCACCGAGGAGTTGCTGTCCCACCACTACCGGGCCCGGGTCCGGGTCATCCCCGGCGACCACGGCCCGCTGGTGGTCCCCACCCGCCCCGAGCCCCGGCGAACCTGAGGGTCGACGGTGCCGGGCCGCGCGGTCGACGGTGCCGGCGGGCGTCCGGATGCCGTCGGGCGGCTGGTCAGGGGGTATCGGCGGCGGGGCGAAGTAGGGAGAAGTAGGCGCCCTGGGGGTCGCGGAGGGCGGCACGGCGGCCCAGCAGGGTGTCCCGGGGTGGGGTGACGATGGTGCCGCCGAGGGTGGTGGCGCGGGCGGCGGTCGCGTCCACGTCGGCCACCGCGAAGAACACCGACCAGTACGCCGGCCGCGCGCCACCGTCGTCGGTCGTCGGCAGCATCCCGGCCACGATCCGCGCCCCGCACCGCCAGCCGGTGTAGCCGGGCCCGCCGGCGGGTTGCTCCTCGGGGTGCCAGCCGAAGACCAGTTCGTAGAAGACCTTCGCGCCCTCGGGGTCGGGGCTGACCAGTTCGTTCCAGCACATCGCCCCGGGGGCGTCGAGCAACTCCGCGCCGGGCATCCGCATCGGCTGCCAGACGCTGAACACCGCGCCGGCCGGGTCGGCGAAGACCGCCATCCGCCCCGCGTCGAGGACGTCGAACGGGGCGACCAGCACCTGCCCGCCGGCCGCGTCGACCCGGGTGGTGACCAGGTCGGTGTCGTCGGTTGCCACGTACGTCGACCAGACCGGCAGCTGGTCCGGGTCGGCCGGTGGGCCGGCGCCCGCCACCGCCCGGCCGTCGCGGCGGAAGGTGGTGTAGCCGGCCGGCCCGGGTTCCGGTGTGATCCGGCCGGTCCAGCCGAACAGTTCCGGGTAGAACCGCCGGGCGGCGTCCAGGTCGGGGGTCGCCAGGTCGGTCCAGCAGGGCGTGCCCGCGGCGACGGTGCGCACGTCGGCCCCTCTCGGCTGCGGGGGCGTGCCGGCGCGACGCCCTGCCGGCATCGTGGCACCGGTCGCCGGTCACCGGGCCGAACCGGCGAAAGGTCAACTGAACCGGCGACCCTCGTCGCGCCGGTACGCCCAGCCGGAGAGGGCGGCGAGCAGCACGATCCAGACCCCGAGCATGGCCAGGGCGAGCGGGTCGGGCCGCCAGTCGCCGACCGCCGCCCACATCAGTTCGACCGCCCCCCGGGTGGGCAGGAACGGCGCGACCACCTGGATGAAGCCGGGCGCGTCGCCCGGGGCGGAGAGCAGACCGCCGCCGAAGGCCAGCGGGAAGAAGATGACCTGTGCGACGACGATCGCCGCCTTGCTCGGCAGCGAGTAGCCGATGGCGAGACCGAGCAGGGTGAACGGCACCGACACGACCGCGACGGTGACCGCGCCGAGCAGCAGCCCGACCGGGGTGACCCGGGCGGCCGTGGCGACCGCCGCGATGATCACGACGGGCAGCATCGACAGGTAGGTCAGCACCAGCCCGGCCAGGATCCGCCCGGCCAGGCGGGGTCCGGGCCCCGCCGGCAGGGTCCGGGTGTACGGGTTCCACGGCTGGTCGCGGTCCTCGGCGACGCCGATGCCGTACTGGAAGATGTTGGCGCTCATCACCGCGAAGGTGACCATCGCGGCGGTGGCGTAGGTGGCGCCGGTCGGGTCGTCCCCGGCGAACGGGACGACGAAGAAGAGCATCGCGGCGGCGGGGAAGAAGGCGCTGCCCACCACGGCGACGGGGACGCGGATGATCTCAAGGAGCTGGTAGCGGGCGTGGACCAGGGTGAGCGGCACGGCGTCGACTCCTCAGGCGGTGGGTCGGCCGCCGACGGCGGCGCTGGTGGCGGTGCCGGTCCCGGCCGGGTCGGCGGTGGTCCGGGTCGGGTCGGCGGTGGTCCCGGCGGCGGTGATGGTGAGGAACGCCTCCTCCAACGAGGTGGGGCGGACCTCCAGGTCACGGAACGCCACCCCGGCGGTGACCAGGTCGCGGACCAGTTGGTCGGCGTCGGTGGTGAGCAGGTGGGTACGCCCGTCGGTGTGCTCGGTGGCGACCACGCCGGGCAGCGCGGGCAGGTCGTCGGCGGCCAGGCTGACCCGGCGGACACCGACGATGTCCCGGATCGCGCCGACGGTGTCGTCGGCAAGCACCCGGCCCTGCCCGAGCACCACGACCCGCTGCGCCAACGCCTCCACCTCTTCGAGGTAGTGGCTGCTCAGCAGCACCGTCCCGCCGTCGGCGTGGAACGACCGGATGGCCTCCCACAGGGTGTGCCGGGCCTCGACGTCGAGCCCGGTGGTGGGTTCGTCGAGGACGACCAGCCGGGGCCGGCCGACGAAGGCCAGCGCGACGGCGAGCCGTCGCCGTTGCCCCCCGGAGAGCCCGCCGGTCTGTCGTTTCGCCTGGTCGGTGAGGCCGAACCGGTCGAGCAGTTCGCCCCGGGGTACCGGGTCGGGGAAGTGCGCGGCGACGAAGTCGACCACCTCGCCGACCCGGAGGGTGCCGGGCAGGCCGGTCTCCTGCGGGGTGACGCCGAGTTGCCGCCGGGAGGCCGGCTGGCGGGGGTCGCCGCCGAAGAGTTCGACCCGGCCGGCGCTGGGCCGGCGTAGCCCGACCAGCATGTTGATCAGGGTGCTCTTGCCGGCGCCGTTCGGCCCGAGCAGGCCGACGAGTTCTCCGGCGGAGACGGTCAGGTCGACCCGGTCGAGGGCGAGGACGTCGCCGTACCGGCGGGTGGCCTGGTCGGCGTGGGCGAGGATCATCGGGTCTCCCTGGGGTCGGGCGGGTCGAGCAGGGCGCGGATGTTCTCGGTGTATTCCTCGAAGGCCCGCCGCCCGCGCCGGCTGAGCCGGACCAGGGTGGTCGGGGTGCGTCCGCGGTGGGTCTTGTCGATCTCGACGTAGCCGGCGTCCTCCAGCTTGCGCAGGTGGACGGAGAGGTTGCCGGCGGTCATCGTGAGTAGTTCCTGGAGGCGGGGGAAGGTGATCCGGTCGCCGTCGGCCAGGGTGGCGAGGGTGACCACCACCCGCAGGCGGGCCTGGGCGTGGATGACCGGGTCGAGTTCGGTCATCCGTGCCGCCGCCGGGCGAGCGCGCCGGCCACCAGCAGTCCACCGCCACCGGCCACCGAGACCACCAGCGCGTGCCAGCCGGGGCCGGCGATGACGCCGACGATGTTGACGGCGGTGAGCCAGACGCCGAGGCGGAACAGGGTGCGGTCGAGCCAGATCGCCCCGCCGGCCATGTGCAGGGCGCCGGTCAGCCCCACCGACAGCGCCGACCAGAGCAGCCCGGCGAGATCGGGCGGCAGGCTGTCGGTGACCCGGCCGATCACCACGGACAGGCTGAAGAACCCGAGGCCCCAGGCCGTGCCGTACCACCTGCCGCGCTGCGCGGACTCGCCCGCGACGTGCCGGTAGGCGCGGGCGCTGCCCACTCCGAAGACCACCGCGGCGGCGGCGAGCAGCACGAACAGCAGGGTCAGCGGCAGCCAGGCCGGCATGTCGACGAGGGTGCGCCCGTCGGGGGAGAACCGCAGGAAGTAGACCCCGAAGCCGATCAGCCAGGCGAATCCCCAGGGCCAGTAGTGCACCCGGGGGTCGGGTTCGAGCCGTTGGACCGTGCTGGCCTGCTGCTCGCGGATCAGCCGCATCGCCTCGGCGGCGTCGAGCGGGGCGGCTTCGTCATCGGGGGTCATGCAAACTACTTTAAAACACAAAGTCGAGGGGTGGTGGGCCGGGTCGCCCACCGGACAGCGGCTGTTCCACCCGGCGCGGTGGCGGCACCACCGGCGGCACGGCGGAGGATGCCCGGCCGGGCGGCCCGCCGCCGACGCCGGTCGGGGTCGGCTACCGGCCGTGGTCGGCTCCGCCGGTCGGGGTCAGGGCGTCGGTGGTTCGGCGAGCGGGCCGGGCAGCGGAGCGGTGTGCAGCACCGACAGCCCGGACACGGCCCGGGTCAGCGCCACATAGAGGCGGTGCAGGCCGCGCGGCTCGGCGGCCACGATCGCGGCCGGCTCCACGACCACCACGTGGTCGTACTCCAGGCCCTTGACCAGGGTCGCGGGGACCACGGTGACCCGCGCCGAGGCCGTCGGGTCGTCGGCGGTCGCGGTCGGCACCCCGGCGGCGGCGAGGGCCGCCCGCAGCCCGTCCACCGCGTCGTCGGCGGCGATCACCCCGACCGAGCCGTCGTGCCCGAGCGCCGCGCGCACCTCGGTCACCGTCGCCGCCGCCAGATCGGCCACGGTACGCACGTCGAGCGCCCCGTCACGCCGCAACGACACCGCCGGGGGTACGTCGACCGCCAACTCCGGCAGCAGCCGGTTGGCGAACGCGACCACCACGGCGGGCACCCGGAAACCCACGGTCAGCGGCACCACCACCGCGTCCGGCTTGCCCAGGTGGGCCAGGGAGTCGCGCCAGTCGGTGGCGGCCCACGGCGCGGTGCCCTGGGCCAGGTCGCCGAGCAGGGTGATCGAGCCGTGCTCACTGCGTCGGGCGATGGCCCGGCACTGCATCGGGGAGAGGTCCTGCGCCTCGTCGACCACCACGTGCCCGAACCCGGCGGCCCGTTCGATCAGCCCGGCCGCCTCGTCGATCAGCACCGTGTCGGCGGCGGTCCACCGGGTCGCCTTCGGCGTCCGGCCCAGCTTCGTGCCGTGCAACAGGGCCTGCTCGGCGGGGGTGAGCAGGCCGTCGGCGGCGGCGGCCAGCAGGCCCGGATCGGCGAGCAGGGAGTGCACCAGCCCCTCCGGGGTCAGCGCCGGCCACGCCGCGTCGAGGAAGGCGGTCACCGGTCGGGACTTCCCCATCCGGCGCAGCCAGGCGTCCCCCGGCGACTCGGCCCGGCGGGCCTCGGCCTGGCGTTGCAGCAACCCCACCACCCGGGCCCGGACCCGCTCCCGCCCGGTGTCGTACGGCAGGCCCTCCCGGCGGGTCTCCTCGATCACCCGGTGCAGCGGGTCCAGGCCGATCCGCCAGCGGAACGACCCGTCCGACACCATGATCGGTTCGGTGGGGGCGGTGATCCGGGCGGCTGCGGCGCGGCGGAGCACCTCGGCCATCCGGGGGTCGTGCTTGAGGGCGGCCACCGCCGGGTCGTCGACCGCCCGGACGGGCACCCGGGCGACCAGGTCCTCCACGGTGGCCTGGGCCACCTCGACCTCGCCGAGGGCGGGCAGCACCGCCGCGATGTACGACAGGAACGCCCGGTTCGGGCCGACGATCAGCACCCCGGCGCGGCGCAGCCGCTCCCGGTGCAGATAGAGCAGGTATGCCGCCCGGTGCAGCCCGACCGCCGTCTTGCCGGTGCCCGGGGCGCCCTGCACGCAGATCGAGTCGGCCAGGTCCGCCCGGACCAGCTCGTCCTGTTCGGGCTGGATGGTGGCGACGATGTCGCGCATCGGCCCGACCCGGGGGCGTTCGATCTCGGCGGTGAGGATGCGGCTGGTGGTGCCCAGCTCCTCGCCCCGGTCCAGATGCTCGTCCTCGAAGCTGGTCAGCGCCCCGGCACTGAACCCGAACCGCCGTCGTACCGCGACGCCCTGCGGGTCGCGGGCGCTGGCCCGGTAGAACGAGCGGGACACCGGGGCCCGCCAGTCCAGCACCAGCGGCTCGCCCCGCTCGTCGGTGACGTGCCGCCGGCCGACGTGGTAGCCCCGGCCGGCGTGCTCGGGGTCGGTGGGGCCGAAGTCCAGCCGGCCGAAGAACAACGCGGTGGTCGGGTCGTCGGCCAGTTCGGCGACCCGCCGGGCCAGGTGCCGGCCGAGCTGCTCGGCGGTGTACGCGTCCCCGGCGACCTTGTCACCGGTGGCGAAGAGCGACTGGGCGCGTTCCCGCATCCGGCGGAGGGCCTGCCGGGAGGTTTCCAGGTGGGCCTGCTCGGCGCTGAGTTCCGTTTCGAGGCGGGTGGGTTCGGGGTGGGTCCTGCCGCGTTCGTCGGTTGCGGGCACGGTGATCCTCTTGGCGGTCTCGATCGGCTCGCCCGCGTATCCAGGACAGGTCCTTGGCGCGTGGGGACGTCCGCTGCGGTGGCTACCTCACCACGGCCGTCGAGCGGTCAATCAGCCTACGCGCCGCCCAGCCTCCACTCCACCCAATTCCCCGCCCCGGTGTGGCGGCCGGTTGCTGGCCGGGGTCCCGGGCAGGCGGGATCATGGGGTCATGACCGAGCCGCACCCCGAGCCGCGCCGGATGACGATCAGCGACCCGCAGGTGATGCGGGCGCTGGCCCACCCGGCCCGGATCGCGATCATGGAGCATCTGAGCACGCGTGCGGGGGGCGGGACGGCCACCGAGTTGGCCGAGATCGCCGGGTTGTCGCCGAGTGCGACCAGCTACCACCTGCGGGCGTTGGCGAAGTTCGGCCTGGTCGAGCAGGCGCCCAGCCGGGGTGACGCGCGGGAGCGGGTGTGGCGTGCGTTCAGCCAGAGCTGGCTGGTCGAGGCCGGGCAGGGGGCCGGCCCGGAGGCGCGGGCCGCCGAACAGGCACTGGTCGAGGCGCACTCCGCGCGGGACGCCGAGCGGATGCGGACCTGGCTGCGGCACGCTGCCGACGAGCCCCCCGAGTGGTATCGCGGTGCCCTGTTCAGTGACTCGTTGCTGCTGCTCACCGCCGAGGAGCTGGCCGGGCTGAACGACGCGGTGATGGCGTTGTTCGAGCCGTACCGGCAGCGCAACCGGCTGGTCGATCCACCGGCCGACGCCCGCGTCGTCGCGGCCCAGTACCGCACGATCCCGCTCTAGACCCGCCCCTGCCCCGCCCCCGGTCAGGTGCGTAGTCGCTGTGACGCTGACGTGGCGGTGTCAGGGCCGTCGAATACCGCTACATCGATGACAAGGAGTTGATCAGCCACGGGTAGGGGTTGCTTCGACCAGTTGTGAAGGATTATTTTCGAAGTATGTCCTTCACAACTGGCGGGTCGCGCTGGTCCGACGTCTGGATCGCCGCCACCGCCCGCGGCACCACCATCTGCGGGGACTTCCTCGCCGCCACCGCGCTGGCGCTGGCCCTCCAGTCCGCCGGGGCGAGCGGCCTGGCCGTCTCCGGACTGCTACTGGCGGCCACCCTGCCGCTGGTGCTCTGCGCGCCGCTGGCCGGCCGGCTCGCCGACCGGGTCGACAGTCGTACCCTGCTGGTCACCGTCGGGTCGATCCAGGCGGTGATCTGCGTCCTGCTCGCCTTCGCCACGCAACCGGTGGTCGTCATCGGCCTGGTCGCCCTGCTCGCCTGCGGGCTCGCCGTCACCCAGCCCTGCCTGGCGGCGCTGCTGCCGGCGATGGTCCGCCCCGGCGACCTGCCCCGGGCCAGCGCCGTCAGCCAGACCGCCGGCTCGCTCGGCGCACTCGCCGGGCCGGTGCTCGCCGGGCTGCTGGTCGGGGAGTTCGGCACCCGCGTACCGCTGCTGTTGGATGCCGTCAGCTACCTGGCGCTGGTCGGCGCGGGCCTGGCGCTGCGCACCCGGCGGGGCGGCCGGCGGGCGGTGACCGCGACCGTCGGCACCGGTCCCGCCCCGACCTGGCGGCTGCGCGCGGACCCGCTGATGCTCGCCCTGGTGGTCAGCACGGCGGCGGTGATCACCGCGATCGGCGGCATCAACGTGATCGAGGTGTTCTTCATCCGGGAGACGCTTGACTCCTCGGCCACCGTCTACGGCCTGGTCGGGGCGGCCTGGATGGCCGGCATGCTGCCCGGCAGCTGGCTGGCCGCCCGGGTGGCCCGCCGGCTCACCGACGACGGCGCGCTGGTCCACGGGGTGCTCGCCACGCTCGCCGGGTGCAGCCTGGTCGTGGTGCTCGCGGCGACCGTCCCGACGGCGGCGCTGCTGGTGCCGCTCTGGCTGATCGGCGGCGCGGCCAACGGCGGTGACAACGTCTTCGCCAACGTGCTGACCGCCCGGCGGGTGCCCGAGCCGCTGCGCGCCCGCGCGTACGCCGTCATCGGCGCGGCGGTCCAGGGCGGCTCCATGGCCGGCTACCTGATCGGCGGCGCGCTGCTGGCGGTGCTCCCCCCGCGCCCGCTGATCGCCGCCGCCGGGATCGCCGGCCTGCTGGTGGTGCTGGCGTTCGTGCCGGTGGTCACCCGGGCGGTGCGTCACTCCCGCTCCGGCCCGCGCACACCGACGTGGAGCGGGGACGGGCCGCCGCTGTCGGAGGCCGCCGGACCGCCCCGGGTCGGGGCAGGCACTCCGACGAGGGGAGACGGTGCGGGGTTGACCACTCCCCGGGCCTCCCGATGAGCTGCCCCGGACCGGCGGGGATACGGTCGGGTCATGGCTGAGCGCGTGGCACGTCCCCGGGTCGGGCACATCCAGTTCCTCAACTGCCTGCCGATCTACTGGGGGCTGATGCGCTCCGGCGCGTTGCTCGACGTCGACCTGCACAAGGACTCGCCGGACCGGCTCAGCGCCGCGCTGGTCGCCGGTGACCTGGACATCGGCCCGATCTCCCAGGTGGAATACCTGCGGCACGCCGACGAGCTGCTGCTCCTGCCGGACCTCGCGGTGGGCAGCGACGGGCCGGTGCTCTCGGTCAACGTGGTCTCCACCAGGCCGCTGGCCGAGCTGGACGGCGGGCGGGTCGCCCTCGGCTCGACCTCGCGTACCGGGGTGCTGCTGGCCCAGCTCCTGCTCGCCGACCGGTACGGCGTCCACCCGGAGTACTTCCGCTGCCCGCCGGACCTGACCCAGATGCTGCTGGAGGCCGACGCCGGGGTGCTCATCGGTGACGTGGCGCTACGCGCCCTCTACGAGGCGCCCCGTCGGGGGTTGGCGGTGACCGACCTCGGGCAGGCGTGGCGGGAATGGACCGGGCTGCCGATGGTCTTCGCCGTCTGGGCGGTCCGCCGGGACTTCGCCGCCGCCCACCCGGGCCTGGTCAAGGAGGTGCACGAGGCGTTCCTGCGGTCCCGTGACCTGTGCCTGGCCGAGCTGGACCAGGTGGCCGAGGCGGCGGCCCGGTGGGAGCCGTTCGACGCGGCGACGCTGGCCACGTACTTCCGTGCCCTCGACTTCTCGTTGGGCGCGCGGCAGGTCGCCGGCCTGCGCGAGTTCGCCCGTCGGGTGGCGGCGACCGGCGAGGCCCCCGCCCTGCCCGACGGCGGCCCGGAGTTCTTCGCCGGCTGAGCGCACCGGCCCCGGACCGCCCCCGGTCAGGTGGCGGGTTGGAGCAGCGCCTCGGTGATCTTCTGGCAGTTCTTCATGCCGTATTCGTAGCCCAGGTTGATCGGGTAGCGGACCATCACGCCCATCGTCCAGGTGTCGCCGATGGCCAGGCAGTTGATGTGCATCTCCTGCTCGCGGGTCCGGTCGATCCAGCCGTTCTTGATGGCGATCTTCTTCTGCTCGGCCGCCGGGAAAGCCTTGCGGATGCCGAAGTCGCCCGAGCCCCGGACCAGCTTCATCTCGTTGAGCAGCCACTTGGTCCACGTGGGGCCGGCGGCGCGGCCGTCGGCGATGCAGTTGCCGAGGCGGGCGGTGTCGCGGGGGGAGAGGTTGGTCCGGCTCCAGCCACCGTCGGCGGACACGCTGCTGTCGGTGAGCTTGCAGATCGAGATCAGCCGCTTGATCGAGGCCGACCGGCCGACACCGTTGTAGAACTGCTCGGCCCGGGTGTTGTCGCTGTCCCGGATGATCCGGGTGGCGTCGGCGAGCTTGGCGTCGCTCGGGGTCTGCCCGGCGTCGGCGGCCCGGCGCAGGTAGTCGGCGACGATCCACGACTTGATCAGCGAGGCGGTGGTGCTGGTCTCGCCCATGTTGTCCGAGCCGATGATCTTGCCGGTGCGGCGGTCCAGTACGCTCCAGGAGTACCAGCCCTGGAGGTTGAGGTCGAGGTCCCGGTCGGCGAAGGGCAGCGGCGTCAGCGAACGGGTCGAGGTCGGTGCCGGGGTGGGCAGGTTGGGGCGGTTGGGGCGGTTGTGCCGGTCGGCTGCCCCGTCGGAGCGGGGTGCGGCGGACGAGTCACCCCAGTGCGAGGCGGCGGTGGATTCCAGCGGCGAGCCGGGCAGCAGCCGCAGCGAGACCAGCACCAGGCCGACCAGGATCGCGGCCACGGCGATCAGCTTCACCGGCTGGCTGTCGTGCCGACCACGGCGGTTGCTCCGCCGGCTGCCCGCCATCAGAGCTTCCCGACCGGCTGCGGCACCTTGAGCGCGGCGCCGGGCTGCGGGGTGACCAGTTGGGTGGCGACGCTGGCGCACACCTTGGCGCCGTAACTCAACGGCTGTTTGATCGAGTAGCGCATCATCACGGCGAGGCTCCACTTGTCGGTGACGGCGAGGCAGCTCACGTGCCAGTTCCTGTCGTAGCTGAGGGGGGTCCAGCCGTTCTTCATCGCGACCGGGCCCTGCTTGGTGATCTCGTCGGGCAGGCCGTCGATGATGCCCCAGCGGCCGCCGCCGGAGCGGGCCATCTGCTTGCTCACGCTGCCCCGGACCTGGGCCATCTCGTTGAGCACCCACTTGGTCCAGTGGGGGCCGGCGGCCGTGCCGTCGGCGATGCAGTCACCGAGCCGGGCGGCGTCGCGGGGGGACATCCGGGTGAAGCTCCACCAACCCTCGTAGCCGGGGACGTTGCCGGGCCTGGTGTCCTTGAGGCCGCAGATGTTGATCGCCCGCTTGAGCACCGGGCCGGGCTGACCGTTTCTCAGCGCCCGGTACGAGCCGCCCGACTTCGCATAGATCCGGTTGGTGGCGTCGTCGTTGCTGTCCCGGATGGCCAGGCTCGCGTTCTTCAACATCGATGCCGGCGGTTTCTCGTCGCCGAGCTCGCGCAGGTAGTCGGAGACGATCCAGACCTTGAGCATCGACTCGGTGGAGCTGGTCGAGGTCATGTTCTTCGAGCCGGAGAGCTGACCGGTCTTGCGGTCCTGCAGGGCCCAGGCGAAGAACTCCCCCGTGAAGTTCACCGAGACCGGGGCGCCGGCCAGGGTGGGCGCCGGTGGCGCGGTGGGTGCGGGCGCGGGCACCTTCTCCGCCGTGCCGCCGCCGGTGCCGCCGGTCGGGTCGTCGCCGGCGAGCTTGGCGTAGGCGGTCGGCACCAGCAGGCCGGTGCCGAGCAGCACCGCCATAACGGCGAGCACCATGATCACGCGAGATCGCATGCGTGGGTGAACTCCAGATGTCAGGCCGGGGGGACCGGCTGCTTCCGCGGGTGTCGGCTCGACCGCCGAGGCCGGGGGAGTGGCCTGTGTCTCGCTGGCGATCGTCGGTAGCCGATCGGTGGTGACCGGGGAAGTCTACGTCCGGACAGCCGACTCGCCAGAATCCGACGCACGGCAAACTGCCGGGAAGTCGAGATATAGGCACGGTTTGTGCCCATTGTGGGTATTCATCTTTGATCAGTGACCCAAGTCATATCCGAGCAGGTGTCCTGGTGTCGACCGAGCGCATCCGCCTGGTAACGGAAGCCGCTACTCAAATCCTGTTACACCCTCTGGTGCCATGGGCGGCGAGCTGTAACACTTGGCGAATGTATGGCAACGACTTCGTCCCGCAGGAGGACGCGCCCGGCGGTGGCCTGCTCGGTCAGGTCGAGGCCGCCGAGGTGGCGCTGCGTGAGGCGGCGGCCCGCAGCCGGGAGGGTGCCGCCGCGCCCGGCGAGGATCCGGCGGCGTACTTCGCCGACGTGATCGACGCCGATCAGAAGATCGAACCCCGCGACTGGATGCCCGACGCCTACCGTCGGACCCTGGTCCGGCAGATCGCCCAGCACGCCCACTCGGAGATCATCGGCATGCAGCCGGAGGGGAACTGGATCAGCCGGGCCCCCTCCCTCAAACGCAAGGCCATCCTGCTGGCCAAGGTGCAGGACGAGGCCGGCCACGGGCTCTACCTCTACGCCGCCGCCGAGACCCTGGGCGTCAGCCGGGACGAGCTGGTCGAGCTGCTGCTCGACGGCCGGCAGAAGTACAGCTCGATCTTCAACTACCCCACCCTCACCTGGGCCGACGTGGGCGCGATCGGCTGGCTGGTGGACGGCGCGGCGATCGTCAACCAGGTCCCGCTGTGCCGCTGCTCCTACGGGCCGTACGCGCGGGCGATGATCCGGGTCTGCAAGGAGGAGTCCTTCCACCAGCGGCAGGGCTTCGAGATCCTGCACACCCTGTCGCACGGCACCCCGGCGCAGCGGGCGATGGCGCAGGACGCGCTCGACCGCTGGTGGTACCCGTCACTGGCGATGTTCGGCCCACCGGACGGTGACTCCACCCACTCCGCCCAGTCGATGGCCTGGAAGATCAAGCGGTTCTCCAACGACGAGCTGCGGCAGCGCTTCGTCGACATGTGCGTGCAGCAGGCGGAGATCCTCGGCCTCACCATCCCCGACCCCGACCTGCGCTGGAACGAGGAGCGGCAGGCGTACGACTTCACCCAGCCGGACTACGACGAGCTGATGCGGGTGATCAAGGGCGAGGGCCCGTGCAACCGGCAGCGGATGGAACACCGCCGCCGCGCGCACGCCGACGGCGCGTGGGTCCGCGAGGCGGCCACGGCGTACGCGGCGAAGCAGCGGGCCGAGTCGCAGCGGGAGAAGGTGGCCGCGTGAGCACGCCCGGTGAACCGCCCCGGACCCCGGTGACCTCGCCGCTGTGGGAGGTCTTCGTCCGGGCCCGCCGTGGGTTGTCGCACACCCACGTCGGCAGCCTGCACGCCCCCGACGCCGAGCTGGCCCTGCGCAACGCCCGGGACCTCTACACCCGCCGGCAGGAGGGCGTCTCGATCTGGGTGGTGCCGGCCGGCGCGATCACCGCGTCCAGCCCCGACGAGAAGGACGCCTTCTTCGACCCGGCCGCCGACAAGGTCTACCGCCACCCCACCTTCTACGAGGTGCCGGACGGGGTGGACCACCTGTGAAGGGTCCTCTCGACTTCGCCCTCGCCCTCGGCGACGACGCGCTGGTGGCCGCCCAGCGGCTCGGCGAGTGGGCCACCCGCGCCCCCGAGATGGAGGAGGACATCGCGCTGGCCAACATCGCCCTCGACCAGCTCGGCGCGGCCCGCCTCCTGCTGTCGTACGCGGGTGAGCTGGAGGGCGCCGGCCGGGACGAGGACGCGTTGGCGTTCCTGCGCGACGACCGGGAGTTCCGCAACTGTCTGCTGGTCGAGCTGCCCAACGGCGACTTCGCGGTGACCATGGTGAAGCTGCTGCTGCTCGCGGCCTACCAGCTGCCGCTCTACACCGCGTTGGCCGGGTGCGCCGACGAGCGGCTCGCCGCGATCGGGGCCAAGGCCCGCAAGGAGTCCGCCTACCATCTGGACCACGCCGCGTTGTGGGTGAAGCGGCTCGGCGACGGCACCGACGAGTCGCACCGTCGGGCCCAGGCTGCGGTGGACCAGCTCTGGCCGTACCACCATGAGCTGTTCACGGCGGACCCGGTGGCCCCGGTCGACCCGGCCGGCCTGCGGGCCGACTTCGACGCCGTGGTCTCCCCGGTGCTGGCCGAGGCCACCCTGACCCGCCCGGCGACCGGCTGGACGCCGGGCGGTGGCCGCGACGGGGTACACACCGAGCACCTGTCCTTCCTGCTGGCCGAGATGCAGGTGCTGCACCGCGCCCACCCCGGGGCGCAGTGGTGAGCCGGCCGGGGTGGCACCGGTGACCGACCCCAGGACGGCCGTGGCGGCGGTGGTGGACCCGGAGATCCGGGTGATCACCATCGACGAGCTGGGCATCCTGCGGGCGGTCGACGAGGACCCGACCACCGGCCGGGTGCTCGTCACGATCACCCCCACCTACACCGGCTGCCCGGCGATGGACGTGATCCGGGCCGACATCCGGCGGGCGCTCGCGGTCGCCGGGCATCCCGACGCCGAGGTCCGGACGGTCTTCAGCCCGGCCTGGAGCACCGACTGGATCTCCGAGGGTGGCCGGGCCAAGCTCGCCGCCGCCGGCATCGCCCCGCCGGCTCCGGCCGGTACGGCGGGCCCGTCGCCCGCGCCGGGGTCCGGCCGCCCACCCGGGGTGGTGCCGCTGACCCTGGCCGTCCGCTGCCCGCGCTGCGGATCACCGGAGACGGAGCAGGTCAGCCGGTTCGGCTCCACCGCGTGCAAGGCGCTCTGGCGCTGCCGTTCCTGCTCCGAACCCTTCGACCACCTGAAGGCGCTGTGACTGTCACCATCACCCGCCCGGTCCGCCGCCGGCCGGCTTTCCACCCGCTGGCGGTCGCCGCCGTCGACCGGCTCACCGACGACGCCGTGGCGATCACCTTCGCGGTGCCCGAGGAGCTGCGGGCGACGTTCGCGTTCGCCGCCGGCCAGCACCTGACCGTCCGCCTGCCCGCCGTTGCCGGGTCGGCCGACACCGCCGTCACCGTGCCGTCCGGTGCGGTCGACGGGCCGGGTGTCGAAGGTGGGCCGGCTGCGGCCGGTGCCGCTGGTGCCGCCGGTGCGGACGTGCGGCGGTCGTACTCGATCTGCTCCACACCCGAGGAGCTGGCCCGGCACGGCCGGTTGCGGATCGGGGTGCGGGAGATCCCCGGCGGCGCGTTCTCCAGCTACGCCTGCGGCGCGCTGCGGCACGGCGACACCGTCGACGTGCTGCCCCCGCTGGGACACTTCACCACCGCGTTCGCGCCGGACCGGGTGCGCCACTACGGCGCGGTGGTCGCCGGCTCCGGCATCACCCCGGTGCTCGCGCTGGTCGCGACGGCCCTGGCCGTCGAGCCGGCCAGCACCTTCACCCTGGTGTACGGCAACCGCACGGCCAACACGGTGATGTTCGCCGAGGAGCTGGCCGACCTGAAGGACCGCTACCCGACCCGGCTGCACCTGGTGCACGTGCTGTCCCGGGAGCCGGGTGAGTCGCCGTTGCTGTCCGGCCGGATCGACGCCGACCGGCTGACCCGGCTGCTGGACACCATCGTGCCCGGTGACGCGATCGCCGAGTGGTTCCTCTGCGGCCCCTACCAGTTGGTGCTGGACGCGAAGGCGGTGCTGACCGGCCGGGGCCTGCCCGAGTCGGCGGTGCACACCGAACTGTTCCACGTCGACACCCCACCCGAGCCGGTCCGCCGGACGGGCGAGTCGACCGGTGGCGCGGAGGTGACCATCGTGCTGGACGGCCGATCGTCCCGGTTCACCATGGGCCGCGACGAGCGGGTGCTGGACGCGGCGCTCAAGGTGCGCGGCGAGCTGCCGTACGCGTGCAAGGGTGGGGTCTGCTCGACCTGCCGGGCGAAGGTGGTGTCCGGTGCGGTGACGATGGCCCGCAACTACGCCCTGGAGCCGGACGAGGTGGCCGCCGGGTACGTGTTGACCTGCCAGTCCAGCCCGACCACCGACACCCTGACGGTCGACTACGACGGCTAGCCGGGTCGGCGGCGCTGCCGGCAGTGGTTTCGAGCTTCCGGGGGGCGGCGGCCCTGTCCTCGCTCTCGGGCGGGGGTCCTGTGTCTGTTGCGGGCCCTGTCGAGCTGATGACGTCGGCGACTCACCCGGGATCGACGGGTTTGTGCTTGATTCGCGGTCCCGGCGACCTGTCAGTCGGTGCGGAGGTGGGCGGTCCAGTAGGTGAGGTCGGAATGGTGCTCGGTGAGGGCGACCGGCTCCCCACAGGCCTCCCCGATCAGCCTGACCGCCTCGTCCAGGTGCGGCGGATTGCCGTCCCAGTCCTCGTCGCGGAACAGTTGCAGCCCGACTTCGCCCCGATCGTCGCCGAGCGCCTGCGCCGCGTCGGGTGACGCCAGCACCACCGTGTAGCGGGCGGCCTCCCGCTCGGCCTCACTCGGCGGCTCCGGCTCGTCCCGCCTGCGCCGCCGGAACCGCTCGACCACGGACGGGATCGGACCGGGCGAGTCAGCCGGATCGTACGGTCGCAGCCAGGCGGGTGAGGGACGGACGATGTTCGAGGCGGTCACTTCGACACTCCTTCATCTTGTGACGCAAGCTTTGGCTTGAATAGCAATTTGCGATTATGGTGAGGTTGCTCAGGGCGAGATGTCAATAGCGATCGGTAGGGAGTCCTGGTGGCGAAGCAGAGCGCGCCGACCGTGGTGGGCCGTGGGTTGGGTGGCGAGTTGCGGCAGGTGCGACGGGCCAGACGCCTGACCGGCTCGGGGGTGGCGACCCAACTCGGCTGGCAGCCGTCGAAGCTCTCCCGGATCGAGACCGGCCAGCAGGGCATCCGGCTGGAAGAGATCGCCGCGCTGCTGGCCATCTACGGTGTCGTCGGCGAGGAGCGCAAACGGTTGCTCGACATGGCCAGACGCGGCCGGGAGCCGGGCTGGTGGGAGACGCACTCGGCCGGCCTGACCCCGTGGTCGCGTACCTTCATCCGGTTCGAGGCCGAAGCGACCCGGATAGTGGGCTGGGAGCCGTTGCTGGTGCCGGGCCTGCTCCAGTTGCCGGACTACACCAGCGCTCTGATGAAGGCGTGCGGGGTGGCCCCGGCGGACGCCCAGGCGCGGGTCGCGGCCCGACTGGGTCGGCAGGCGATCCTGGCCCGGGACGAGCCACCGGAACTGAGCCTGGTCATCGACGAGATGGTGCTGCGTCGGCCGCTCGGCGGTCGTCGTCTGATGGCCCGACAGCTCCACCATCTGATCGAGATGATGGATCGGCCCAACGTGACGCTCCAGGTGCTGCCGCTGGAGTGCGCCGGGCACTCCGGGTTGGACGGAGCGTTCGTCCTGTTCGACTTCGATCGGCTCCCGCCGGTGGTGCACCTGGAGCACAGGATCTCCAGCATCTTTCTGGAGAAGCCGGATCAGGTGGACGTGTTCCGTCGGGAGGCGGATACGCTGGCGAGGTCGGCGTTGAACCCGGCCGAATCGATGAAGTTGATAGGCCAGGTCGCAGCGGAGCACGAGCGGGAGCGAGCCGCAGATGATGATCGCAGAGTTGTCGGAGGCTTCCTGGCGTAAGTCGACCCGCAGCGGCTCCGACACCAACTGTGTCGAGGTGGCCGCAGCAGCCCATGTGGTGGGGGTGCGGGATTCCAAGGACCGGTCCGGGCCGATGCTGGCCTTCGACCGGTCGGCCTGGTCCGCCTTCGTCGCTGACCTGTCGACGCGTCCGTCATCGTGGTGATCTGACGACCATGCCTGATTTTTCCGGTGTGGCCTGGCGTAAGTCGACCCGTAGCGGCTCCAACGCCAACTGTGCCGAGGCGGCTCGGGTAGTGGGCGTACGCGATTCGAATGATCCGGCGGGGCCGGTGCTGGCTTTCGAGCGCCGGTCGTGGGCCGCGTTCGTCGCTCATCCGTCGGTGCGTTCCGGGCTCTGACGCCGGGTATGGGCGGTTGAGGTGTGGGGTGCGTGATCACATTGCTGTTTCGCGCATCTTCGTCGGCGTGTCTTCTCCCTTTCGCAATTGGATCTTGATTTCTGGGGCGGGGCGGCGGTGTCGGCGGACGAAGGTCGGGTGGATGGTGCGCCGTTCCGGGCAGTCGAACTGATCGTGGGAACTGCCGGCCACCGGTCGACGCGACCGAGGCGAAGCCGGCCGACCGGAGTCGCGGCGCGGGCATCGGTTCGGACGAACCGTTCGCGTTCTTCGACTTCTGTGCACCCGGTTGGTGGTCATCCTCGACGGGGTGGCGGGCAGGTGGCCGCCGGCTACGTGCTGACCTGCCAGGCCAGCCCGGTGACCGACGCGCTGACGGTCGACTACGACGGGTGACGGTGGGCGGGTCGGTATCGGGTCCCGGTGGGCGGTCTGTCCCGCCGCCCAACGCAGTGGTGACCGGGCTCGGATCCTGGGATTGACGGAGCCACCCGGGTGTCGGTTTGGAGACAACCCATGCGTCTGGTGGGTCGGTCGGGCCGTGGATGTGGCAGCCGGGGTGTGCGACTGAGAGACGGCCGTCGCGCCCATTGCCGCTGATCGAGAATGGTCTGCCGGCGTAACGGGCCGGGACGGGAGAGCCGGCGTGTCCGGTCTCCGGCGGCGAAAATCAGATCGGCGTACGCATGTCAATAGTGGTGAAGAACCATGCCCGTTCGGCCATTCCTGCCCCGTACCCTCGCACGATGTTTTTCATTGACGCGTCTCGCTAGGGTTCTCCGGCAATCAAACGCTGTGTCCCAAGGCGCACACTCTGGGCGATGTGATCGGAGAGCGCGTGACGCTGAGTGAGAAGACGGCCCGTGGCAACGAGCCGTTGTCGGCGCTTGAACCTCAGCGTGAGACCGCAGGCCCGACTCGTGGCCGGCTGCGGAGCCTCGGACGGCGGATAGCCGATCTGGGTCCCTTCGCGCTCATCTTCGCGACGTACAGCCTTCTGGTCGATCACCTGCCCAATCAGTGGTTCAGCCAGGACTGGGTGCGCTATGCCTTTGCCGTGCTGGCCGCCCTCTGTATGGGGATCGCCCTCAAATGGCTCGTCCAGCGACCGGGGCTGCAGAGATTCGTGGGCCCCTCGTTGGCTGCCGGCACGATGCTGCCCGGGGCCCGGGAACCGCGGCCGAGGTCGTTCGTCTCCGCACGGCAGATCATGGAGGGCACCCGGAGCCGGCTGATGGCCGATCTGCGCACCGCCAGCGGGACCCGGGGTGAGGTCTTCGGTTGGTCGCAGTTCATGGGGGAGCAGGTCCCGCCGAGCGCCATCGGGACGTCGTACGGCCTTCGTATCGCCCTCGCACTGGACCTCAGGGAGGCGCGGCTCGACCGCCGGCGGTTGGTGGACAACGTGGTGGCGCTGCAACGGCCGGCAGGGGGTTGGGTCGCCCGCTCCCAACAGGACGTCGCCCGACCGGAAGTCACGGCATGGGTGCTCACCGCACTCGTACGAACCGGCCTGGATCCCGCCATCCGCTCCGAGTTGGTGGGACAACTCGAACGCATGATGACGCCGGAGGTCGACGGTGTCGGCTGGCAGCGCGTGACGGTTCTCAGCTCGGCGATCTCGGCGCTCGCCGAGGTTGCGCCCGCCTCGGCCAAGCTCGATGAGTTGACGACCCACCTGGTGGAGGGCGCCGTCCGGCAGCAGGCAGAGGGGGAGCCGGCCTGCATGGCCTGGGGCATGACGGTGAACCACGGGAGTGCGCCATCCGTACCGCACACCGCGAGAGCCGTGGTGGCTCTCCGCAAGGCGGCTCAGGCGGTTCGCGGTGACCGACGGGAGAAGCTCGACGAGTGTGTGGACGCGGGCATCGAATGGCTGATCCGAAACTCCCACTACGACGTCACTGACGAGCAGCTACGGCGGTTGACCAGTGCGGGCGACGCGATGGACACCATCATCGTCGGCCACTTCACGCCGGCCTGGGTGGCGCGGGCGCTCATGTGTCGTGCGGTCGATGAGCGGCGCCTGCCGCACCTGCAGCAGGCGGTCAGGGCAGTGCTCGACCTTCAAGAGAATGGGGTGTGGAAGTGGAAAGAGGAGCGAAAGGAGCCCACGTGGATGACCTATCAGGGGGTGCTGGTCGTACGGGACTACTCGATGCTGAATCTGCCCTGGCCACCTTGACCGATCGGATCCGGGTCGCGACCTGGAACGTCCGGGAGGGATTGCCCGCCGCCAGTGACGACGTGACCCGTCGGCCGGAGGCGCTGGCCGAGATGGTCGATCTCGTCGACGAGTTCGACATCGACGTGCTTGCCCTGCAGGAGGTGGACTTCACGACCGAGGGCGAGTCGGAGGTCCTGTCGGCGCTGCTCACCAGAACGGCGTTGCAGTATGCGGCCACCCTGCCGCTCTCCGAGTCGTCGTTCGAGCAGGGCAAGCGGGCGGGTGTCGCCATCGCCAGCCGCTACCCGGTCAGCCGGATCGGTGGAGTCGTGCTGCCCAATCCGCAGCTCTCCGCCACCAGGGGCCGCACCGTCATGGCGCTGCACGACAAGGGAATGGTGTCCTGCACACTCGATTTCGGGTTTACCGAGGTGACCGTCGCCTCGCTGCATTCATTCCCCTTCCACCGGTTTGGCCGGGACGCTCGCGAGCCGGCGTTCTCCGGAATATGGAAGTCGGTGTCGGCAGCCCTGCCCCGGTCCGTCAGCGGGCAGGTGGTCATCTGTGGTGACTTCAACACGGAGGATCGCGACCTGGTGCTGGGCTCGATGGCGAGCCCGATGGTGCGGGCGTTCGGCGAGATGGCGACGCACAACGGGATGGCGATCGACGACATTCTCTTCTCGGCCGACCTGTCGCGAGGTGCCGAGCCAAAGTTGGTGAGCAATTTCTCGGATCACGAACTATGTGTGGTGGATCTCGTGTCGAGGTGGTGACATGTCGTCGCTCGTGCTGGACACAAACTCGATGTCGGCTGTTGAGCGGCAGATCATGGCGGCACTCGCCGGCAGCGCGGGGCAGCCGTCCGGGTCCGCCATCAGCATCCTGCGAAGGCTGGGCCGGCCGGAACGGTTGAGTGCCCTGCTCACCGAGTTGCTGGACGACGACTCCCGCGCGGACGCGGTGGCCGCTCGTTCGCATCCGCATGCTCTCGGCTTCGACAAGTTCATTCTGGCTACCTTCGGTGAATTCGGCCAGTTGCGCATGCACGTCTGGTGGCCTGGGCGGCCCAGGATGCGCGAACATGTCCACGATCACCGCTTCGACTTTTCCTCGGTGGTGGTCGCCGGTCGACTCGACTGCCGCTACTACCACCCGGCCAGGAGCGGAGCGGTCCTCACCCGCTACCGGGAGTCGAGCCGGGATGGCGAGTCCGCCTGGCGTTTCGACCTCGTGGACGTGGTGTCCGTACGGGAGACCCTGGCAGTCCAACTCACACCGGGCTCGTCCTACTCGATGCCGTACGACCTGCTGCACCGGGTGGAGGCGGCGTCGACCACCACCGTCACCCTCATGCTCCAGGGACGGCTGTCGCGTGACTGGTCGTCGGTCCTGGTGGACACCACCGAGACAGTGCCGGCGCGGGTGGGTCGGCGCACCTTCGACACCGAGGAGATGCGTGGCAGGTTGATGGCGCTAAGAAGTCATCTCGCCGCCTGATGGCGTGCGGAGCCACGGGCGGGTCACCCGGACGGGCCCGACGGCCAGCGCCGGGCGAGTTGGGTGGGCCTCCCGGCGCGCACCGGGTGCCGGTGGGGTGCTTGTCACCCGTCGCCGGTGCTGTGCGGAACCGGAGGGCTGCCCGGCGTACGCTCGGGATGTGACGGCGAACCGGGAGATCGACGACATCCTGCAACGTGGCGCGGACGGCGGGCGGATCACGCCCGAGGAGGCGCTGCTGCTCTACACCGAGGCGCCCTTCCACGCGTTGGGCGAGGCGGCGGACGCGGTACGTCGGCGGCGCTACCCGGACAACATCGTCACCTACCTGATCGACCGCAACATCAACTACACCAACGTCTGCGTGACGGCGTGCAAGTTCTGTGCCTTCTACCGGGCCCCCAAGCACGCCGAGGGGTGGACCCACCCGACCGAGGAGATCCTGCGCCGCTGCGGCGAGGCGGTCGAGCTGGGCGCCACCCAGGTCATGCTCCAGGGCGGCCACCACCCGGACTACGGGGTGGAGTACTACGAGGAGCTGTTCTCCTCGGTCAAGAAGGCGTACCCGCAGCTCGCGATCCACTCGATCGGGCCGAGCGAGATCCTGCACATGGCCAAGGTCTCCCAGGTGAGCCTGGACGAGGCGATCGCCCGGATCAAGGCCGCCGGGCTGGACTCGATCGCCGGCGCCGGTGCCGAGATGCTGCCGGACCGGCCGCGCAAGGCGATCGCCCCGCTGAAGGAGTCCGGCGCGCGCTGGCTGGAGGTCATGGAGCTGGCTCATCGGCAGGGCCTGGAGTCCACCGCGACGATGATGATGGGCACCGGCGAGACCAACGCCGAGCGGATCGAGCACCTGCGGATGATCCGCGACGTGCAGGACCGCACCCGGGGGTTCCGGGCGTTCATCCCGTGGACGTACCAGCCGGAGAACAACCACCTCAAGGGTCGCACCCAGGCCACCACCCTGGAGTACCTGCGCCTGGTGGCGGTGGCCCGGCTGTTCTTCGAGACCGTGCCGCACCTGCAGGCGTCCTGGCTGACCACCGGCAAGGACGTCGGCCAGCTCGCCCTGCACATGGGGGTCGACGACCTCGGCTCGATCATGCTGGAGGAGAACGTCATCTCCTCCGCGGGCGCCCGGCACCGGTCCAACCTGCACGAGCTGATCGGCATGATCCGCTCGGCCGACCGGATCCCCGCCCAGCGGGACACCCTCTACCGGCGGCTGGCGGTGCACCACACCCCCGCCGACGACCCGACCGACGACCGGGTGGTCTCGCACTTCTCCTCGATCGCCATGCCCGGTGGCGGGGCCGGCCGTTCCCTGCCGCTCGTCGAGGCCCGCTGACCCCGACCGTTACGTAGGGTCACTGATCAGGCTTTCCGGGTGACTGGCTGATCGGGTTCGGGTGGTCGGCCCGGGGGATATTCGTGGTCGCCGTTCGGGCGAGGTGGCAGGGGATCAGCCACCACAAGACGCAGCAATTCCGGCGGGACGCGGCGCGTTGGGCGGATGTCTGCCACGCGGCGCTCCGGCGCGGGGGTTGGCGCGGCCCGACAGCGCCCGCTAACGTGCGCCCGACGTACCTTGGTTTCCCCGTCGGGAAGCCCGTACGAGCGTCGTACGTCCTCCATCGGCCCGGGAGGGCCGTTCATATAAAACGGGGGCGGGACGGGTGACCGTCCCGCCCCCGCTCATCCTCCGTTCGGCCCCGTCTGGGACAAAATCGCACGTCACGGCTGGCGCACCGGCGTCGATCTCGGATAACGTCCGCTCGGTTCGCCACATCAGCCACACCTTTCCCAGCAGTCCCTAGCCCCCCGGGGGATCGATGACTCTGTTCCACCGCTCGGCCCTGGCCCGTGTCGGCGCCGTGGCCCTGCTCGCCGTGGGTGGCCTGGCCACCGTCGCCGCCCCGGCCACCGCCGCCGACCAGGCGGAGCTCGACCTCGTTCCGCTCAGCTCCCAGCTGGCGCTCGGTGTCAAGGAGGCCAAGGCCAAGCCGTTCAAGTTCTCCGTCCAGAACTTCCGGGGTTCGGTCGACGCCAAGGACGTGAAGGTCACCGTCGAGACGGCGGGCCTGAAGGCGAACAAGGTCGGGGTGCTCGTGCCGGACGGCTGCGCCGTCAGCGGCACCGCCTTCACCTGCTCGCTGTCCGACCTGGGCGGCACCACCGACGACATCGCCGCCGGCACCACCGAAGAGTTCGGCATCCCGCTGTTCGGCACCGACACGCGCGGCAAGGGGGGCGTGCTGAAGGTGACCGTGAGCGGGTCCAACACCACCTCGGACTCGGTCGACCACGAGATCATGGTGGTCAAGCCCGGCTACGACCTGACCACCTGGGTGCAGGACGTCTACGCCGACGTGGTGGTCGACGGCGACGAGGCCGGCGAGAGCGGGCTGACCGGCGTCAAGCCCGGCGGGACCGCCCCGCTGGACTGGGCGCTCTACAACGGCGGCAGCCGCCGGGCCACCGGCGTCCTCTACGGGATCGCCCTGCCGGACGGCGCCACCTTCGTCGATCTGCCGGAGAGCTGCGTCATGCAGGACCTGGGTGGCGTGGTGGCGTACTGCGAGGACACCGGCGCGGTGCTGCGGCCGGGCGAGTTCTACACCGCCGACGTACGGGTGAAGGTCGGCTCGGGCGTCACCGAGAAGGTGCTCACCCCGGGCGTCCTGTTCGCCGCCGGGCTGACCGAGGCCGAGGGCACGCCGGAGGAGCAGCCGCAGGTCGCCAGCAAGGCGCAGCGGAAGATCTTCACCGAGACCGACGACGGTGACAACACCTCGCTGTTCGACGTCTTCGTCGACCTGACCACCGGTCCGAGCCCGTCGCCGAGCCCGAGCACCAGCCCGACCGGTCAGCCGAGTCCGAGCGCCAGCGCCAGCCCGACCACCGGTGGTGGCACGGGTGGCGGCGACGGCGGTCTGCCGGTGACCGGCGCACAGGCCACCCTGATCGGGGGGATCGGTGCCGCCGTGCTGCTCGCGGGCGGGGCGCTGCTGATGCTCGCCCGTCGGCGTCGGCTCGTGCTGGTGACCCCGGGCGACGAGAAGCCGCAGAGCTGAACGGCGGCAGGTCGGCGCACGACTGAGCGGTAGGACGTGGAGCGGGCGGGGTGGTCATCCACCCCGCCCGCCCTGCGTCCCGGTCGCCCCGGCCCGGGGTGACGGGCGGGGCGGGTGGCGACCCAGCGCCGGGTGGGTGGGCGGGGGCTGGCAGAGTGGAGGGGTGAGCCGTACCCCGCAGGGCCAGCGCGCCGGCCTGGACAAGTCCCCGCACGAGGTCGCCGCGATGTTCGACGGGGTGGCCGCCCGTTACGACCTGACGAACACGGTGCTGTCCTTCGGGCAGGACCGCTCGTGGCGGCGGGCCACCCGGGCGGCGCTCGGGCTGCTCCCCGGCGAGCGGGTGCTGGACGTGGGCGCCGGCACCGGGGTGTCGACCCAGGAGCTGGCCCGTTCCGGGGCGTACGCGGTGGGTGCGGATCTGTCGCAGGGGATGCTGCAGGCCGGGCGGCGGGTCCGGCCGGAGGTGCCGCTGTTGGCCGGGGACGCGTTGCGGCTGCCCTTCGCCGACGCCTCCTTCGACGCGGTGACGATCTCCTTCGCCCTGCGCAACGTCAACGACACCGATGCGGTGCTGCGGGAACTGGCCCGGGTGACCCGGCCGGGCGGGCGGCTGGTGGTCTGCGAGTTCAGCACGCCGGTGCACCCCGCCTTCCGTACCGTCTATCTGTCCTATCTGATGCGGTCGTTGCCGGTGGTGGCCCGGACGGTGTCCAGCAACCCCGACGCGTACGTCTACCTGGCGGAGTCGATCCGGGCCTGGCCGGACCAGGCGGCGTTGGCGGCGCGGATCGGCGCGGCCGGTTGGGGCCGGGTGGCGTGGCGCAACCTGACCGGCGGGGTGGTGGCCCTGCACCGGGCCGTCCGTGGGTGACCGTGGGTGAACGGTAACTTTCCCTGATATCCGCTTTTGGTGCACTTTGCGACGTATGCTCCCGTGCATGACGGGAGTAGCACCCGGCGGCCCACCGGCCCCCACCGACGACGCCGCCGCCGAGCTTGCCGCCCAGCTCAGGGAGCTGGTCGGCGCGGACCCCGCCGAGGTTCGCCAGGTGGTGGCCGAGGTGCTCGGCGCACTCGACCGGGCGGCGGGCGGAGCGCTGCGTGACCAACTTCCGGCGGCGATCCGGGCCGAAACCGGCCTGGACGGTGTCCGGAACTGACGGGCGGACCCACCCCGACCCGCATGTTTCCAGGAAGTTAGGTACCCCTCACCCGGCAGCGGAGTAACCACGGTCATAGACTCCAACCCGATCGGGCTTGTGAAGCATTTCACGAGCGTGCGGGAGGAGGCGCAGATGACTTCGGTGGAGAACGACGCCGACGTGATCGTGGTGGGCGCTGGTCCCGGCGGATCGGCGACGGCGTACCACCTGGCGCGGCACGGCGTACGCGTGCTGCTGCTGGAGAAGACCGAGTTCCCCCGCGAGAAGGTGTGCGGGGACGGGCTCACCCCCCGGGCGACCCGGCAGCTCATCCGGATGGGCGTGGACACCTCGCCCGAGGCCGGCTGGCTGCACAACAAGGGCCTGCGGGTGATCGGCGGCGGGGTACGCCTCGAACTGGACTGGCCCGACCTGGCCAGCTTCCCCAACTACGGCCTGGTCCGCACCCGGCTGGACTTCGACGACCTGCTCGCCCAGCGGGCGGTCTCCGCCGGTGCCGAGCTGCGCACCGGCGTCAACGTCATCGGCCCGGTGCTCGACGCCGACGACCGGGTGGTCGGGGTGACCGCCGAGGTCGGCCCCGACCGGGAACCGGCCACCTTCCACGCCCCGCTGGTGGTCGCCGCCGACGGCGTCTCCGGCCGGTTCCCGCTCGCCCTCGGCCTGGCCAAGCGGGAGGACCGGCCGATCGGGGTGGCCGTGCGGCGTTACTACCGCTCGCCGGCCAAGCACGACGACGACTACCTGGAGTCCTGGCTGGAGCTGCGCAGCAAGGACAACGACGCGCTGCTGCCCGGCTACGGCTGGATCTTCGGCCTCGGTGACGGCCGGGTCAACGTCGGCCTCGGCGTGCTCAACTCCTCCTCCGCGTTCGGCAAGACCAACTACCGGCGGCTGCTCACCGACTGGCTGGCCAACACCCCGGCGGACTGGGGGATGACCGACGAGGCGAACGCCGACGGCCCGATCCTCGGCGCGGCGCTGCCGATGGGCTTCAACCGGGTACCGCACTACACCCGGGGGGTCCTGCTGGTCGGCGACTCCGGCGGCATGGTCAACCCGTTCAACGGCGAGGGCATCGCGTACGCGATGGAGTCCGGCGAGTTGGCCGCCGAGGTCATCGTGCAGGCGCTGGCCCGACCGGCCGGCCCGGAGCGGGAGCGGGCGTTGACCGCGTACCCGCAGGAGCTGAAGGCCCGGTTCGGCGGCTACTACCGGCTCGGCGGGATCTTCGTCAAGCTGATCGGTCGGCCCGAGGTGATGCGGATGGCGACCAAACACGGCATGCCGCACCCGATGCTGATGCGCTTCGTCCTCAAACTGCTGGCCAACCTGACCGACCCGCGCGGCGGGGACGCGATGGACCGGGTCATCAACGCGATGACGAAGGCGGCCCCGGCCGTCTAGACCGACCCGCCCGAGGCCAACGACGGTCCCGGGCGGGACAAGAGATCGACCCCCGCTGACGGACGTCACGGTGGACGTGAATAGTGTGAATTTTGTCAAGCACCTGGGGCAGGGGAAGGACGAGCAGGAGAAAAGATGTCGCTCTCGCCTTACGCACCGATCATCGGGCTGTTCGCCCTCGCCGCGGCGTTCTCGCTGTTCTCCGTGGCCGCCGCCCGCTTCGCCGGTCCCCGGCGCTACAACAAGGCCAAGCTCGAGGCGTACGAGTGTGGGATCGAGCCCAGCCCGCAGCCCGTGGGCGGCGGCCGGTTCCCGATCAAGTTCTACCTGACGGCGATGCTCTTCATCGTCTTCGACATCGAGATCATCTTCCTCTACCCCTGGGCGGTCTCCTTCGACGCCCTGCCGATCTTCGGCTTCGTGGAGATGGTCCTGTTCATCGTCGCGGTCTTCGTCGCGTACGCCTATGTGTGGCGGCGCGGCGGCCTGGACTGGGACTGAGGGAGGAACGTCAGATGGGCATCGAGGAGAAACTCCCCGCCGGCGTCCTGCTCACCTCCGTGGAGAAGCTGGTCAACTGGTCGCGGAAGTCGTCCGTCTGGGGCGCCACCTTCGGCCTGGCCTGCTGCGCCATCGAGATGATGGCGGCCGGCGGCCCGCACTACGACATGGGCCGCTGGGGCATGGAGGTCTTCCGGGCCTCGCCACGCCAGGCCGACCTGATGATCGTGGCCGGCCGGGTGAGCCAGAAGATGGCCCCGGTCCTGCGCCAGATCTACGACCAGATGGCCGAGCCCCGCTGGGTGCTCTCCATGGGCGTCTGCGCCAGCAGCGGCGGCATGTTCAACAACTACGCGATCGTGCAGGGTGTCGACCACGTCGTCCCGGTCGACATGTACCTGCCGGGCTGCCCGCCCCGCCCCGAGATGCTCATCGACGCGATCCTCAAGCTCCGCGAGAAGATCATGTACGAGCCGCTCGGCCCGAACGGCCGCAAGATGCAGGCGGCCCGCCTGGAGCGCGGCGACGTGCCCGTGGTGCCGTACGGCTCGATGCCGTCGTCGTACCGCAACGACAAGGCCCGCCGTGCCGAGTGGACGAAGGCGGTCCGCGAGGGGCGCGAGGAGCAGTTGCGGATCGAGAACTGGATGAACGCCCAGAACCACCTCCAGACCCAGGCTGGTCCCAAGTGAACGCGGCGCAGCGCAGCCCCGCAGTGGTGAACGGAGGGCAGGCAGGGTGAGCGCGAGGAGTGCAGCGAAGCGGAGCCCCGCAGTGGTGAACGGAGGGCAGGCACGGTGACCGCGCCGAACGACAGGAAGAACGACGGCGGGGTGCCGGTGCCGGTCACCCCGGCCGGTGCGACCAGCGGCGCTCCCGCCGAGCTGCCGCCGTCCAGCCCGGCCGGGCGCGGCATGTTCGGCATGCAGGGCACCGGCGACGTCTCCGGCTACGGCGGCCTGGTCCGGGTGCGTACCCCGATCGAGGAGGCCCCCCGGCCGTACGGGGGCTACTTCGACGAGGTGCGCGACGCGCTGGAGGAGGCGTACCCGCACTTCGCCGACGCGATCGAGAAGGTCGTCGTCGACCGGGGCGAGCTGACCCTGCACGTGCGCCCGGAGCGGATCGCCGAGGTCTGCCAGGTGATGCGGGACGATCTGGCGCTGCGCTTCGAGCTGTGCTCCTCGGTGTCCGGTGTGGACTACCTCGGTGCCGACGAGCGCCGGCTGCACGTCGTCTACCTGCTGACCTCGATGACCTACCGGCGTCGGGTCCGGCTGGAGGCGGCGGTGTCCGCCGAGAGCCCGCACCTGCCCAGTGTCACCGCCGTCTACCCGACGGCCGACTGGCAGGAGCGCGAGGCGTACGACATGTTCGGGATCATCTTCGACGGCCACCCCAACCTGACCCGGATCCTGATGCCGGACGACTGGGAGGGCCACCCGCAGCGCAAGGACTACCCGCTCGGCGGGGTCCCCGTCGAGTACAAGGGCGCGGAGATCCCGCCGCCGGACCGTAGGAGGTCATACCAGTGACCACGTCCAACTACGCGACCGAACGGGAGACCACCGAGGGGCGGGTCTTCACCGTCACCGGTGGGGACTGGGACCAGGTCGTCTCCGGCACCGATCCGATCAACGACGAGCGGATCGTCGTGAACATGGGTCCGCAGCACCCGTCGACGCACGGTGTGCTCCGGCTGATCCTGGAGCTGGAGGGTGAGACGGTCCGCGAGGCCCGCTCGGTCGTCGGCTACCTGCACACCGGCATCGAGAAGAACCTCGAGTACCGCAACTGGGTGCAGGGTTCGACCTTCGTGACCCGGATGGACTACCTCGCCCCGATCTTCAACGAGACGGCGTACAGCCTCGCGGTGGAGAAGCTGCTCGGCATCACCGACGACATCACCGAGCGGGCCACCACGATCCGCGTGCTGATGATGGAGCTGAACCGGATCTCTTCGCACCTGGTGTGGCTGGCCACCACCGGCATGGAGCTGGGCGCGATCTCGATCATGTTGTACGGCTTCCGCGAGCGGGAGTACATCCTCGACATCTTCGAGACCATCACCGGCCTGCGGATGAACCACGCGTACGTCCGGCCGGGCGGGGTGGCGCAGGACGTGCCGGACGCCGCGATCGTCAAGATCCGCGAGTTCCTCACGATGATGCCGAAGAAGCTCAAGGAGTACGAGGACCTGCTCTCCGGCCAGCCGATCTGGACCGAGCGCACCCAGGGTGTCGCGGTGCTCGACGCGACCGCCTGCCTCGCGCTCGGCGTGACCGGCCCGGTGCTGCGCTCCGCCGGCCTCGGCTGGGACCTGCGCAAGACCATGCCGTACTGCGGCTACGACAGCTACGAGTTCGACGTGCCGACCCACCCGGACGGCGACGTCTGGGGCCGCTACCTGGTCCGGCTCGCCGAGATCCGGGAGTCGCTCAAGCTGGTCGAGCAGGCGCTGGACCGGTTGCGGCCGGGCCCGGTGATGGTGGCCGACCGCAAGATCGCCTGGCCGGCGCAGCTCGCCATCGGCGTGGACGGCATGGGCAACTCGCTGGAGCACGTCGCCAAGATCATGGGTCAGTCGATGGAGTCGCTGATCCACCACTTCAAGCTGGTCACCGAGGGCTTCCGGGTCCCGCCGGGCCAGGTGTACGTCGGCATCGAGTCCCCCCGGGGCGAGCTGGGCGTGCACGCGGTCTCCGACGGTGGCACCCGGCCGTACCGGGTGCACTACCGGGAGCCGAGCTTCGTCAACCTCCAGGCACTCCCGGCGATGGCCGAGGGCGGCCTGATCGCCGACGTGATCGCCGGTGGCGCCTCGCTGGACCCCGTGATGGGTGGATGTGACAGGTGAGCGCGAGGAGTGAGCTTGCGAGCCCCGCAGTCGCGAACGGAAGGCGACTCTGATGACGACGTTTACTGAAGAGACCCGGGCCCGGGCGCGGGAGATCATCGCCCGGTACCCGGCCGACCGGTCCCGCTCGGCGCTGCTGCCGCTGCTGCACCTCGTGCAGTCTGAGGAGGGTTACGTCTCCCCGGCCGGGGTGACGTTCTGCGCCGAGGTGCTGGGCCTGAACAAGGCCCAGGTCGGCGCGGTGGCCACCTTCTACACCATGTACAAGCGCCGGCCCACCGGTGACTACCTGGTGAGCGTCTGCACCAACACGATGTGCAACGTGCTCGGCGGCCAGGAGGTCTACGACACCCTGGTCGAGCACCTGGGCGTCGGGCACGACGAGACGACCGCCGACGGGAAGATCACCCTGGAGCACGCCGAGTGCCTGGCGGCGTGTGACTACGGCCCGGTGATGACGGTCAACTACGACTTCTTCGACGGCGTCGACCCGCAGGGCGCGGTCGGCGTGGTGGACGAGCTGCGTGCCGGGGGCCGGCCGATGCCGACCCGGGGTGCCCGGCTGTGCACGCTGAAGGAGATGGCCGTGCAGCTCGCCGGGTTCGCCGACGAACGCGACGGTGCGGTCGCCGACGGTGGGCCGGGTGCGGCCACCCTGCGTGGCCTGCGGCTGGCCGAGCAGCACGGCATCACCGCACCGGGCTACGACCCGAAGACCCCGATCCGCAGCAAGGCCGAGGCCGACCGGGCCGCCGCCGAGGCGAAGGCGAAGGCCGAGGCCGCCAAGGCTCCCGCGCCGGCCGCACCGGCGGCGAAGCCGGAGCAGATCACCGGCAGCACCGCGCCGGACGTCAAGGCGCCGGACGACAAGTCGCCGCAGGTGCGTACCGCCGAGACCCGGCAACCCGACGCGGCGACCGCCGTGCCGGACGCCCCCGGCACCAAGGTCCCGACGGACGGCCCGCCACCGGCGTCCCGCGACGCGCAGGCGGCGCAGGCGGCCGGGGTGGCCGCGAACACCCCCGCCGGTGACGGCAAACCCGCCGGCGACGAGGCCGGTGCGCAGGAGCGCAACCTCAAGGAAGCCGAGGCGGAAACGGGCGCTGCCGGCGCGGGCTCCGCCGTCGCGAGCGAGACGGGGGCCCAGAAGTGACCACTCCCCGGCCGGAGACCCTGGCCAAGCTGACCCCGGTGCTGACCCGGCGCTGGATCTCCCCGGACGCCTGGCGGATCGGCAGCTACGAGAATCTCGACGGCTACGCCGCGCTGCGCAAGGCCCTCAAGGCCCACCCGGACGACCTGATCCAGCTGATCAAGGACTCGGGGCTGCGCGGCCGGGGTGGCGCGGGCTTCCCCACCGGCCTGAAGTGGGGCTTCATCCCGCAGGGCGACGGCAAGCCGCACTACCTGGTGGTCAACGCCGACGAGGGCGAGCCGGGCACCTGCAAGGACCTGCCGCTGATGACCCACGACCCGCACTCGCTGGTCGAGGGGGTCATCATCGCCTCGTACGCGATCCGGGCCAACCGGGCCTACATCTACATCCGGGGCGAGGCGGTGCACGCCGCCCGCCGGCTGCGCAACGCGGTGGCCGAGGCGCAGGCCAAGGGCTACCTCGGGCGCAACATCCTCGGCACCGGGTTCGACCTGGAGCTGGTGGTGCACTCCGGTGCCGGGGCGTACATCTGCGGCGAGGAGACGGCGCTGCTGGACTCGCTGGAGGGGTTCCGGGGCCAGCCCCGGCTCCGCCCGCCGTTCCCCGCCACCCACGGCCTGTACGCCAGCCCGACGGTGGTCAACAACGTCGGCACCATCGCCAGCGTCCCGTACATCGTGCTGGGCGGCGCGGACTGGTGGAAGTCCATGGGCACGGAGAAGTCCTCCGGGCCGATGATCTACTCGCTGTCCGGCCGGATCGCCAACCCGGGCCAGTTCGAGTGCGGCCTGGGCGTCACCCTGCGCGAGCTGATCGAGCTGGCCGGCGGCATGCAGCCCGGTCACCAGCTGAGGTTCTGGACGCCGGGGGGGTCGTCGACCCCGCTGCTCAACGCCGAGCACCTCGACGTGCCGCTGGACTTCGAGGGGGTGGCGGCGGCCGGCTCGATCCTGGGCACCACGGCCACCCAGATCTTCTCCGACCAGGACTGCCCGGTCTACGCGACCTACCGGTGGCTGGAGTTCTACCACCACGAGTCGTGCGGCAAGTGCACCCCGTGCCGGGAGGGCAACTACTGGATGGTCCGGGTCTACCGGCGCATCCTCGCCGGCCAGGGCACCCACGAGGACCTGGACACCCTGCTCGACACCTGCGACAACATCCTCGGCCGCTCGTTCTGCGGTCTGGGCGACGGCGCGACCAGCTCGGTGACCTCGTCGTTGCAGTACTTCAAGCAGGACTACCTCGACTACATCGAGGGGCGTACCGCGCCGAAGCTGTCGGACAAGCAGCTGGTGGGGGCGCACTGATGAACGCGAGTCCTGCGGTCGCGAAGGGAAGGCGACTCTGATGACCGACGTAGCCAAGCAGACCGAGACGGTCACGCTCACCATCGACGGCGTCGAGGTCACCGCCCCCAAGGGGGCGCTGCTGATCCGGGTCGCCGAGCAGTTGGGCACCGAGATCCCGCGCTTCTGCGACCACCCGCTGCTGGCCCCGGCCGGTGCCTGCCGGCAGTGCCTGGTCGAGGTGGAGGGGCAGCGCAAGCCGGTCGCCTCCTGCACCCAGACCGTCGCCGAGGGCATGGTGGTCCGCACCCAGCTCAGCTCCCCGGTCGCCAAGAAGGCGCAGGAGGGGGTGATGGAGCTGCTGCTGCTCAACCACCCGCTGGACTGCCCCATGTGCGACAAGGGTGGTGAGTGCCCGCTGCAGAACCAGGCGATGTCCACCGGCCGCACCGACTCCCGCTTCCACGAGCACAAGCGGGAGTACGTCAAGCCGATGGAGATCAGCACCCAGGTGCTGCTCGACCGGGAGCGCTGCGTGCTCTGCCAGCGCTGCACCCGGTTCTCCGAGGAGATCGCCGGCGACAAGTTCATCGACCTGATGGGCCGGTCGTCCGCCGAGGAGATCAACATCTACCGGGACGACGCGTACGGCGCGGAGGGCGACTCCGGCGACGTCCCGTTCAACTCGTACTTCTCCGGCAACACCGTGCAGATCTGCCCGGTCGGCGCGCTCACCGGGGCGCAGTACCGGTTCCGGGCCCGCCCGTTCGACCTGGTCTCCAGCCCGAGCGTCTGCGAGCACTGCTCGGCCGGCTGCGCCCAGCGCACCGACTGGCGGCGGGGCAAGGTGCTGCGCCGTCTCGCCGGGGACGACCCGCAGGTCAACGAGGAGTGGAACTGCGACAAGGGGCGGTGGGGCTTCCAGTACACCCGCGCCTTCGACCGGCTCACCACCCCGCTGGTCCGCGACGAGAAGTCCGGTGAGCTGCGGGAGGCGTCCTGGAGTGAGGCGCTGACCCGGGCCGCCGACGGGCTGCGGGCCGCCCGCGACGAGGGACGCGGCACGGCGGTGCTGACCGGCGGCCGGCTGACCGTCGAGGACGCCTACGCGTACGCGAAGTTCGCCCGGGTCGCCCTGAACACCAACGACATCGACTTCCGGGCCCGGCCGGTCTCCCGCGAGGAGTCCGACTTCCTGGCCAGCAGCGTCGCCGGGGTCACCGACGTGACCTACGCCGACGTGGAGAAGGCGTCCTCGGTGGTGCTGGTCGGGCTGGAGCCGGAGGAGGAGTGCCCGATCCTCTTCCTGCGGCTGCGCAAGGCGTACCTGAAGAAGAAGCTGACGGTCTACGCGATCGCCCCGTTCGCCACCCGGGGCCTGGAGAAGCTCGGGGCCAAGCTGGCCCGGGTGGTGCCGGGCGAGGAGGCGAGCGTGCTCGCCGAGCACGACACGGTGGCCGAGGCGTTGAGCGCCGAGGGCGCGATCCTGTTCGTCGGCGAGCGGCTGGCCGGGGTGCCCGGTGGCCTCTCCGCCGCCGCGGACGTCGCCCGGCGTACCGGTGCGAAGCTGGCCTGGGTGCCGCGGCGCGCGGGTGACCGGGGTGCGGTCGACGCGGGCTGCCTGCCCAACCTGCTGCCGGGCGGGCGTCCGGTGACCGAGCCGTCGGCCCGCGCCGAACTGGGCGAGGCGTGGGACATCCCGGCCGGGGTGATCCCCAGCCAGGCCGGTCGGGACACCGACCAGATCCTGGCCGCCGCCGCGAACGGCCAGCTCGGCGCCCTGGTGGTGGCCGGGGTGGACCCGGCCGACCTGGCCGACCCGAGGCTGGCCGAGCAGGCGCTCGACGCGGTGCCGTTCCTGGTCAGCCTGGAGCTGCGCAACTCGGCGGTGGCCCGTCGGGCGGACGTGGTCCTGCCGGTCGCCCCGGTGGCCGAGAAGGCCGGCAGCTTCCTGGACTGGGAGGGTCGGCTGCGTACGTTCGAGGCGGTGTTGCACACCGCCGCGATGACCGACGCGCGGGTGCTGGACGCGATCGCCGCGCAGCTCGACGTCCGGCTCGGTACCGGCGACGTGTCGGGCATCCGCCGGGAGCTGGGCGCACTGCCGCCGACCCGGGCCGACCGGCCGGTCACCCCCTCGGTCTCCCCGGGGGCCGTGCCCCAGCCGGGTGCGGGCGAGGCGGTGCTGGCGACCTGGCACCAGCTGATCGACCTGGGCAGCCTCACCGACGGCGACGAGCACCTCGCCGGCACCGCCCGCCCGCCGGTGGTCCGGCTGGGCAAGGGCACCGCCGAGACGCTCGGCGTGGCCGACGGCGACCCGGTCACGGTGGGCACCGACCGGGGTGCGGTCACCCTGCCGGCGGCCATCACCGAGATGCCCGACGGCGTCGTCTGGCTGCCGACCAACTCTCCCGGTTCGACCGTCCGGCGCAGCCTCGGCACCGCGTCCGGCACGGTGGTACGGATCTCCGGAGGTGCACAGTGAACACCCTCCTCCTGGCGCAGGACCCGACGCTCGCCGACTTCGGCCGGGACCCGTGGTGGCTGGTCCTCATCAAGATCGTCTTCGCGTTCGTCTTCGGTCTGCTCGCCACCCTGCTCGGCGTCTGGTTCGAGCGGCGGGTCGTCGGCTACATGCAGGTCCGGCCCGGCCCCAACCAGGTCGGCCCGTTCGGCCTGCTCCAGACCCTCGCCGACGGCCTCAAGATGGCCTTCAAGGAGGACATCCTCCCGAAGGCCGCCGACAAGGTGGTCTACTTCTTCGCTCCGGTCATCTCGGTGGTCTGCGCGGTCACCGCACTGTCGGTGATCCCGTTCGGCCCGATGGTGAGCATCTTCGGCCACCGGACCCCGTTGCAGGTCACCGACGTACCGGTGGCGGTGCTGGTGCTGCTGGCCTGCTCGTCGCTGGCCGTCTACGGCATCGTGCTCGGCGGCTGGGCCTCCGGCTCGACGTACCCGCTGCTCGGTGGCCTGCGCTCCAGCGCCCAGATGATCTCCTACGAGGTCGCCATGGGGTTGAGCATCGTCGCGGTGTTCATGACCGCCGGCACCATGTCCACCAGCGGGATCGTCGCCGCCCAGGGGGACGCCACCCGGCTCACCATCGCCGGCGTCGAGATCCCCGCCCCCGGCTGGTACGCGATCCTGCTGCTGCCCAGCTTCATCATCTTCTTCATCGCCACCGTCGGCGAGACCAACCGGGCGCCGTTCGACCTGCCCGAGGCCGAGTCGGAGCTGGTCGCCGGCTTCATGACCGAGTACAGCTCGCTGAAGTTCGCGCTCTTCATGCTCTCCGAGTACGTCGCCATGGTGACCATGTCCGCGGTGACCACGACGCTCTTCCTCGGTGGCTGGCGGGCCCCCTGGCCGATCACGCTGTGGGCGGACGCCAACACCGGTTGGTGGCCGATGCTCTGGTTCTTCGGCAAGGTGCTGCTACTGGTCTTCGTCTTCGTGTGGCTCCGGGGCACCCTGCCCCGGCTGCGCTACGACCAGTTCATGCGCTTCGGCTGGAAGGTGCTGCTCCCGATCAACCTGGTCTGGATCCTGGTCCTGGCCGGGCTGCGCTCCATCGAGGACTGGCAGTCGCGGGACCGGCTGCTCGCCACCGCCGTCGGCGCGGGCGTACTGCTGCTGGCGACGCTGCTGTGGCCGAGCCGCAAGCCGGCCCCGAAGCCGACCCCGCAGGAACAGGCCGACAACCGGCCGTACGGCAGCTTCCCGTTGCCCCCGCTGGATCTACAGGTACCGCCGAGCCCGCGCACGAAGCGTGTGGTCGCCGAGCGGGAGCCGGCCAACATCGCCACCGGCTCCGACTCTCAGGAGGTGTGACGTGGGCGCGATCACCGGAACGTTCAAGGGCTTCGGTGTCACCTTCTCGCACATGTTCAGGAAGGTCGTCACCACCGACTACCCGTTCAAGCCGCCGGTCTCGGCGCCGCGCTACCACGGGCGGCACATCCTCAACCGGCACCCGGACGGCCTGGAGAAGTGCATCGGCTGCGAGCTGTGCGCCTGGGCCTGCCCGGCGGACGCGATCTTCGTCGAGGGTGGCGACAACACCGACGAGCAGCGCTTCTCGCCGGGCGAGCGGTACGCCAGCGTCTACCAGATCAACTACGCCCGGTGCATCTTCTGCGGGCTCTGCATCGAGGCCTGCCCGACCCGTTCGCTGACCATGAGCAACGAGTACGAGCTGGCCCGGGACAACCGGCAGGACCTCATCTTCACCAAGGAGCAGTTGCTCGCTCCGCTGCTCGAAGGCATGGAGCAGCCGCCGCACCCGATGCGGCTCGGTGACAGCGAGAAGGACTACTACGTCGGCGCGCTGACCAACCCGGGCACCTCGGCCGGTGCCGAGCAGTCCCCGATGGGGCCCGGCCGCTACCAGGTCGAGGAGCATCCCGGGGTGACCTTCCCGGGTGCCGAGCAGGCGGCCCAGCGGGCGGCGGGCAAGGGAGCCGGAGCATGAACACGTCCACGGTGCTCGCCGCGGCGGGCCAGGTGTCCGGGGGTGAGGAGGTCACCTTCTGGATCCTCGCCCCGTTGGCGCTGATCGGCGCGATCGGCATGGTCTGGGCGCGCAACGCCGTGCACTCGGCGCTGTTCCTGGTGCTCACCATGCTCTGCCTGGGCGTGTTCTACGTGCTCCAGGCCGGGCCGTTCATCGGCATGGTGCAGATCATCGTCTACACCGGCGCGATCATGATGCTGTTCCTGTTCGTGCTGATGCTGGTCGGCCGGGACGCCTCCGACTCGCTGATCGAGACGCTGCGCGGCCAGCGGGTCGCCGCTGTGGTGCTCGGGCTCGGCTTCGCCGGGCTGGTCGGCACCGGCCTCTACCGGGCGCTGAACGGGGTCACCGCCGTCGGCCTGGACCAGGCCAACGCGGAGGGCAACGTGCAGGGCATCGCCCGGCTGCTGTTCACCAAGTACGTCCTGGCCTTCGAGCTGACCTCCGCGCTGCTGATCACGGCGGCGATCGGCGCGATGGTGCTGGCGCACATCGAGCGGCGCAAGGAAGACAAGATGGACCAGGTCGCCACGATGAAGGCCCGGTTCCGCCCCGGCAACTACCCCGGCCCGAAGCCCGGTCCGGGCGTCTTCGCCACCTCCTCCTCGGTGGCCACCCCGGCCCGGCTGCCCGACGGCCGGCTGACCGACCGCAGCACCCCGGCGATCCTGCCGCAGCGGGAGCTGACCGCCGAGGAAACCACCCTGAAGGGGACGGAACGGTGAGCCCTGACTACTACCTGATCCTGGCGGCGGTGCTGTTCACCATCGGCGCGGTCGGCGTGCTGGTGCGGCGCAACGCGATCGTGCTGTTCATGTGCGTGGAGCTGATGCTCAACGCGGCCAACCTGACGCTGGTCACCTTCAGCCGGATCAACGGTGACCTCAACGGACAGATCATGGCGTTCTTCGTGATGGTGGTGGCGGCGGCCGAGGTCGTGGTCGGGCTCGCGATCATCATGTCGATCTTCCGGACCCGGCGCTCCGCGAGCGTCGACGACGCCAACCTGCTGAAGTACTAAAGGGGCCCTGCGGTGGATGAGATTCTGACGTACGCCCAGGCGGCAGAGCCAGCGGGTGCCGTCACCTACGCGGCGGCTGACGGCCTGCTGAGCAGCGTCTGGCTGTTGGTGGCGATCCCGCTGGCCAGCGCGGCGATCCTGCTGCTGCTCGGCCGGCGGGCCGACCGCTGGGGGCACTGGCTGGGCGTGGCCGCGATCGGTGCCGCGTTCGTGCTGGGGCTCACCTCGTTCTTCCAGCTGCGCGGGCTGGAGAACAAGTCCGTCGAGCTGAGCCTCTGGGACTTCATCACGGTCGGCAACCTGCGGGTCGACTTCGGCCTGCTCTTCGACCCGCTCGCCGCCGTCTTCGTCCTGCTGATCACCGGGGTGGGTTTCCTGATCCACCTCTACGCGGTCGAGTACATGGCGCACGACGAGGGCCGGCGACGGTTCTTCGCGTACTTCAACCTGTTCGTCGCCGCGATGCTGCTGCTGGTGCTCGGCAACAACTACGTGATGCTCTACTTCGGCTGGGAGGGCGTCGGCCTGGCGTCGTACCTGCTGATCTCCTTCTGGTACGGCCGGCCGAGCGCGGCCACCGCCGGCAAGAAGGCGTTCCTGATGAACCGGGTCGGCGACGCCGGCCTGGCGATCGGCATCTTCATCCTGTTCGCCACCCTCGGTACCACCCAGTACGACGAGGTCTTCTCCTCCGTCGGCGGGCTGGCCAGCGGCACGGTGCTGGTGCTGGGCCTGCTGCTGCTGCTCGGCGCGGCCGGCAAGTCCGGTCAGTTCCCGCTCCAGGCGTGGCTGCCGGACGCGATGGAGGGCCCGACCCCGGTGTCGGCGCTCATCCACGCGGCCACCATGGTCACCGCGGGTGTCTACCTGATCGCCCGGTCCAACCCGATCTTCTCGGCCAACGAGACGCTCCAACTCGTGGTGGTCAGCGTCGGCGCGTTGACCCTGCTGATGGGCTGCATCATCGGCGCGGCCAAGGACGACATCAAGCGGGTGCTGGCCTGGTCGACCGTCAGCCAGATCGGCTACATGTTCCTCGGTGTCGGTCTCGGTGGTGCGGCGTACGCGCTGGCCATCGTGCACCTGCTCGCACACGGCTTCTTCAAGGCGAACATGTTCCTCGGTGCCGGCTCGGTCATGCACGGCATGAACGACCAGGTGGACATCCGCCGCTTCGGCGGGCTGTCGAAGTACATGAAGATCACCTGGATCACCTTCATGATGGGCTGGCTCGCCATCATCGGCATGTTCCCGTTCTCCGGCTTCTTCTCCAAGGAGCCGATCATCGTGGCGGCGTTCGAGCGGGAGGGCTGGACGGCCTGGCTGTTCGGCGGGGCGGCGCTGCTCGGCGCGGGGCTGACCGCCTTCTACATGACCCGGTTGTTCGTGCTGACCTTCCACGGCCCGAAGCGGTGGACCGAGGACATCGAGCACCCGCACGAGTCGCCGAAGCTGATGACCATCCCGCTGATCCTGCTGGCGGTCGGTTCGGTCGGTGCCGGTTTCCTGCTCGCCACCTCGGTGCCGGACTGGCTGACCGCCACCGCCGGACTGGGCGGCGAGCACGCCGAACACGCGGCGGTGCTGCCGCACTGGCTGCTGACCGCGCTGTCGCTGGTGGTGACGGTGCTCGGTGCCGGGCTGGCCTGGGTGCTGTTCCGCAACGGTACGGCCACCGCGCCGCAGCCGGCCGGGGTGCTGGTCACCGCCGCCCGGCGCAACCTCTACACGGACGCCTTCAACGAGGTGGTCTTCGAGAAGCCGGGCATCTTCCTCACCCGGGCGCTGGTCTTCCTCGACAACCGGGGCATCGACGGGCTGGTCAACGGCCTCGCCGCCGGGGTCGGGGGCGGTTCGGGTCGGCTCCGGCGCTGGCAGACCGGCTTCGTCCGGTCGTACGCCACCTCGATCCTGACCGGCGCGCTGCTCGTGGTGGCGGCGTTCCTGGCGGTGCAGGCGGGGTGGCTGGCGTGATCGACCTCAATGCGACAGCCCCCGCCGGCGGGCCCCGCATCCACGACGGAGGTAAGGCCGCATAATGTCCAACTTCCCGTTCCTCTCGGTGCTGACCGTGGCACCGCTGGTCGGCGCCCTGGTCGTGGCCTTCCTGCCGCGTCGCCGGCCCGACCTGGCCAAGCAGGTCGCGTTCGGCTGGTCGCTGCTGGTGCTGGCGCTGTCGGTGGTGATGTGGGTTTCGTTCCAGGCCGACGGTGACCGGCTCCAGTTCCGCGAGTCGTACCCGTGGATCCCCACCTGGGACGTCAACTTCACCTTCGCCGTCGACGGCATCGCACTGGTCATGCTGATGCTGATCGCGGTGCTGGTGCCGCTGGTGATCCTGGCGTCCTGGCACGACGCCGACGCGTCGAAGCGGTCGGTGCCGGCCTACTTCGCCCTGCTGCTCGTCCTCGAATCCACGATGATCGGCGTCTTCGCCGCCGCCGACGTCTTCCTGTTCTATGTGTTCTTCGAGGTCATGCTGGTGCCGATGTACTTCCTGATCGGCAGCTACGGCGGCCACCAGCGGCAGTACGCGGCGGTGAAGTTCTTCCTCTACTCGCTGGTCGGCGGGCTGTTCATGCTGGCCGCGGTGATCGGCCTGTGGGTGGTCGGCGGCAAGACCTTCGACTGGCAGACGCTGACCCAGGTGGACATCTCCACCGGCACGGAGCGCTGGCTGTTCCTCGGCTTCTTCCTCGCCTTCGCGATCAAGGCGCCGTTCTTCCCGTTCCACACCTGGCTGCCGGACGCCGGTCGGGCCGCCCCGGCGGGTGCCGCCGCGCTGCTGGTCGGCGTGCTGGACAAGGTCGGTACGTTCGGCATCCTGCGGTACTGCCTGCCGCTGTTCCCGGAGGCGTCGAAGTGGTTCGCCCCGTGGGCGCTGGCGCTGGGGCTGATCGGCATCCTCTACGCCGCGCTGCTCGCCGTCGGCCAGTCCGACCTGAAGCGGTTGGTGTCGTACACCTCGATCGCGCACTTCGGGTTCATCGGCGTCGGCATCTTCGCCTTCACCACGCAGGCGGGCACCGGCGCGGTGCTCTACATGCTCAACCACGGGCTCGCCACCGGCCTGCTGTTCCTGGTCGTCGGGATGCTCATCGCCCGCCGGGGCTCGTCGCTGATCTCCGACTTCGGTGGGGCGGGCAAGCTGGTGCCGCTGCTGGCCGGGGTGCTCTTCTTCGCCGGTCTGGCGTCGCTGGCACTGCCCGGCACCGCGCCGTTCGTCTCCGAGTTCCTGGTGCTGATCGGCACGTTCACGGTGAACAAGCCGGTCGCGGTGATCGCCACCCTGGGCATCATCCTGGCGGCGGCGTACGTGCTGTGGATGGTGCAGCGCACCACCCAGGGCACGCTCAACCCGGAGCTGACCGAGGTCAAGGCGATGCACCGCGACCTCACCCTGCGCGAGAAGGCAGTGGTCGCCCCGCTGATCGCCCTGATCCTGCTGCTCGGCTTCTATCCCAAGCCGGTCACCGATGTGATCAACCCCGCCGTCCAGGCGACCATGCAGGACGTCGGCAAGACCGATCCCGCCCCTGAGGTCGGCAGCGTCCAGGAGGCTGCGCAGTGAGCGCGAGGAGCGAACGAGCGCAGCGAGTGAGCCCCGCAGTCGCGATCGAAAGGCGGCATCCGCAGTGACCGAACTCAAGTTGCCGTCGATCGACTATCCGTCGATCGCCCCGATCCTGATCATGCTGGGGGTGGCCCTGCTGGGTGTCCTGGTGGAGGCGTTCGTACCGCGTCCCCGCCGGCACCTGGTGCAGCTGACGCTGTCCCTGGTGGCGGTGCTCGCCGCGCTGGTGATGGTGGTGCTCAACGCCGACGCCCGGCTGGTCACGGCGGGTGGGGCGCTGGCCGTGGACGGTCCCGCCCTGTTCCTGCAGGGCACCATCCTGGTGCTCGCCGCGATGTCGTTGCTGCTGATCGGCGAGCGGTCGGTGGAGCGCGGTGGTGCGTTCGTCGCCCAGGCGGCGGTGACCGCCGAGTCGGCCGACGACCGGAAGCAGGCCGAGGGACGCAACGGGGCCACCGAGGTGTACCCGCTGACCAGCTTCGCGATCGGCGGCATGCTGATCTTCGTGGCGGCGAACGACCTGCTGACCATGTTCATCGCGCTGGAGGTCTTCTCCCTGCCGCTCTACCTGCTTTGCGCGCTGGCCCGTCGCCGGCGGCTGCTGAGCCAGGAAGCGGCGATGAAGTACTTCCTGCTCGGCGCGTACGCCTCGGCGTTCTTCCTGTTCGGGGTGGCCCTGGTGTACGGCTTCACCGCCGGCATCCCGGGCCGCTCGGCCGGCGTCGACTTCGCCACCGTGCACGCCGCGGTGAACGAGTCCCCGGCCAGCGAGGTGCTGCTCTTCGCCGGGATGGCGCTGATCGCCATCGGCCTGCTGTTCAAGGCTGCCGCCGCCCCGTTCCACGTCTGGACCCCGGACGTCTACCAGGGTGCGCCGACCCCCGTCACCGGCTTCATGGCGGCCTGCACGAAGGTGGCCGCGTTCGGGGCCCTGCTGCGGGTCTTCCACGTGGCGTTCGATCAGACCGCCTGGGACTTCACCCCCGTCCTCGGGGTGGTGGCGGTGCTCACCATGCTGGTCGGCGCGGTGCTGGCGGTCACCCAGACCGACATCAAGCGGCTGCTGGCGTACTCGTCGATCGCCAACGCCGGATACCTGCTGGTCGGGGTCCTCGCCCCGACCGGGGCGGGCGTCTCCGGCACGATGTTCTACCTGGCCGCGTACGGCTTCTCGGTGCTCGCCGCGTTCGCCGTGGTGACCCTGGTCCGGGACGCCGACGGGGAGGCCACCCACCTGTCCCGCTGGGCCGGGCTGGGCCGCCGCTCGCCGTTCTATGCCGGGGTCTTCACCTTCATCCTGCTGGCCTTCGCCGGTATCCCGTTGACCAGCGGCTTCATGAGCAAGTTCGCGGTCTTCGGCCCGGCTCTGGAGAGCGGGCACGCCTGGCTGGTGGTGGCCGGTGTGCTGACCAGCATGGTGCTGGCCTTCCCGTACCTGCGGGTGGTGGTGATGATGTGGCTGTCGGAGCCGGGCGAGAGCACCCCGACCGTCGCGGTGCCGGGCGGGCTGACCGCCACCGCGCTGATGATCGGGGTGGCCGCCACGCTGATCCTCGGCGTGCTGCCGGCACCCCTGCTCGACCTGGCGACGGACGCCGCAGCATTCGTCAGGTGACCCGTTTCCCGTGGCCGTGGGGCCGGTGCGCTCAGGCGTGCCGGCCCCACGGCCGTATCCCCCGTCCGGAGCAGGTCGAACGGGTGTGGCATGGTTGATGGTGTGGTGATTCCGGCGGGGGAGCGTTCAGGCGGCGTCGGCTCCGGCGGTCGTCGGGGACGGGCGGGCACGGGTCAGTTCGGCGCGCTCGGCGTGCACCTCGCCGATCCACGGGTCGAGGCGTCCGTGCTGGGCCTGCTCGACGACGTCGAGGTCGAGCTGCGGGCCAGCGTGGCCAGCGCCGATCCACTCGTCACCGAGGCGGCCCGGCACCTGGTCGAGGCGGGCGGCAAGCGGTTCCGTCCGCTGCTGGTGGCCCTGGGTGCGCAGTTCGGTGACCCGGCGGGCCCGCAGGTGGTGCCGGCGGCCGTGGTGATGGAGCTCACCCACCTGGCCACCCTCTACCACGACGACGTGATGGACGAGGCCGCCGTGCGGCGGGGTGCCCCGAGCGCCAACTCCCGCTGGACCAACTCGGTGGCCATCCTGGTCGGCGACTACCTCTTCGCGCGGGCCGCGGACATCGCCGCCGACCTGGGCCCGACGGCGGTCCGCCTCCAGGCCCGCACGTTCGCCCGGCTGGTGCACGGCCAGATCGCCGAGACCGTCGGTCCCCGCACGCAGGACCCGGTCGACCACTACCTGCGGGTGATCGCCGACAAGACAGGGTCACTGATCGCCACCTCGGCCCGGTTCGGTGGGATGTTCGGTGGGGCGTCCGAGGAGCACACCGAGGCCCTCGCCGGCTACGGGGAGACCATCGGGGTGGCCTTCCAGCTCTCCGACGACCTGCTCGACATCGCCTCCGAGTCGACCCAGTCGGGTAAGACACCCGGCACCGACCTGCGCGAGGGGGTGCCGACCCTGCCGGTGCTCTACGCGCTGGCCGGCGACGACTCCGACGCGGCCTCGGTGCGGCTGCGGGAGATCCTGTCCACCGGCCCGCTCGTCGACGACGCGCTGCACGCCGAGGCGCTCGGCCTGCTGCGGGAGTCCCCCGCGCTCAAGCGGGCCCGGGAGACCGTCCGCAGCTACGCCGAGGACGCCCGTGCGCGGTTGGCCCCGCTGCCGCAGATCCCGGCCCGGCGGGCGCTCGAATCCCTCTGCGACTACATCGCCGACCGCACCAGCTGACCTGCGCCGCTCGACGACCGGCCCGACCGGGTACCGTCGGCCGCCCCCGTTCGTCACCAGCTGACCTGTGCTGCCGCTCGGCGACCCGCCGGGCCGACCGGGTGCCGTCGGCCGTCCCCGTTCGTCAGCCGGCGGCGGAGCGCCGCAGCAGCCGGCTGCCGGTGAGCATGAGCACGGCGGCGAGGAGCATGGCGACCCCGGCGGCCAGCCACATCACCGGGTAGCCGCGGGTGCCGGCGAGCGCCCCGAGCCCGAGCGGGCCGAGGCAGCCGCCGGCGTACACCCCGGTCTGGGTGATCGAGGTGGCGGCGGCCGGGGCCTGCGGGTGCAGCCGGACCACCGCGAAGTTCAGCAGGCCGGGCCAGGCCCAGCCCAGCCCGAAGCCGAGGACCACCCCGGCGGTGAGTGGCACCGGACCGGCCACGGCCAGCAGCCCCAACCCGACCGCCCCGACCACCAGCATCGCGGCGATCAGCGCGACGTGACCGGTGTCCCGCCGGTCGGCCAGCCAGCCGACGCCGATCCGGGCGGCCACGCAGACCGCGCCGCCGAGGGTGAGTACCAGCCCGGCCGGGCCGGGAGCGAGCCCCCGGTGCACCGACGAGTCCACCACGAAGGTGCCCAGCGCGTTGGCCGCGCCCGCCGCGAGGGTCGCCGCCACCCCGACCACCACCAGCGCCGTGGTGGCCCCACCGCCGCGTTCCGCCGCACGCTCCCGCGCCGGTCCGGCCACCTGCGGGGGTACGGCCGGCAGCGCGGCCAGGGCGGCTGCGGCGGCGGCCACGAACGCCCAGCGCCAGCCGGCGGTGAGGGCGATCGCCGGCACCGCCGCCCCGGCCAGCAGCGTGGAGGCGGGAATGGCGGCCTGCTTCACCCCGAACGACAGGCCCTGCCGCCGGGCGGGTACGTGCCGGGCCAGCGCCGCGTTGCTGGCCAGCTGGCCCAACGCGTTGGCGGTGGCGCTCAGCGCGAGCAGCCCCACCAGCACCGGGTACGACCGGGCCAGCCCGGCGATGGCGAGCAGGCAACCGGCGGCGAGAACGATGGCGACCCGGGCCACCACGGCGGGGCCGATCCGTTCCACCAGCCGGCCGGAGGGCATCGAGGCGAGCGCGCTGACGCCGAAGTAGATCGACACGGCCAGTCCCAGCCCGGCGGGGGAGAAGCCGAGGTCGTCCCCCATCTGCACGGCGAGCCCGCCGACCAGGAAGACCGGCAGGACGCTGGCGACGGTGGTCGCGACCGCTGCGCCGCCGGCCCGTACGGGGCGTACGGTGGGCCGGCTCGGCGGGGGGCTGAGCGCGGTGTCGGTCATCGTGGGCTCAACCTACGCGAGTCGAGTTCCTGACAACCGTCGGCGTGTCGCCGGGTGACCCGCCGTATACCGCCTGATCTGGCATCCACCACCCGAACGGGCGTTCCGTCTCGGCCCGGTATTTCATATGGTGTAAGTCCCCGGCTGCGGAGGTGGTTGTGCGTGACCCCCTGGCGGAACCTTCGGACCTGATCCGGAGCGTTTCCCGCGCGCTACGCGTGCTCGAGTCGGTCGGTCGTGCCCCGAAAGGGCTGACCGTCAAGCAGATCGCCCGGCGGTGCGAGCTGACCGTCGCCACCACCTACCACCTGGTCCGCACCCTGGCCTACGAGGGTTACGTGATCCGTCGGGAGGACGGCACCTACATCGTCGGCCTAGAGATCGCCGACCGGTACCGCGAGCTGGTCACCGCGTTCCGGGGGCCGGCCGCCGTCGGGGAGTCGCTGCGGCGGGCCGCCATCGACACCGGGTGGAGCCACTACCTGGGCCGGTTCGTCGGCGGTCAGGTGGCGGTCACCGCCGTCGCCGAGGGAGCCCGTTCGCCCTACCTGGAGGACATGGTCCCCGGCTTCGACGAGGGTGCGCACGCCACCGCCCTGGGCAAGGCGCTGCTGGCCACCCTCACCACCGAACAGCGCCTGCGCTACCTGCGCGAGTACGGCATGCGGCCGTTCACCACCGCCACCCTGACCACCCCGGAGGCGTTCGAGGCGGACCTGGCCGCCGGCGACCGGCGCGGGATGCAGTTGGAGCTGGGGCAGTTCCGGCAGGGGGTGGCCTGTGCCGCCGTGCTGGTCACCCCGGACAAGGACATGGAACGGCGGGTGGTGCTGGCCTGCGCGCTGCCGGCCAGCGAGATGATGACCTCGGCCCGGGTGGTGCGGGCCAAGCTGCTCACCGCCGCCCGCGCCGTCGCCGACGGCATCGCCGCCGACGCCTGACCCGTCACGGGCGAGGGCCCCCTCCCGGACCGAAGCGGGAGGGGGCCCTCGTGGCCGGTCCGGCGGTGGACCGGCCCGGGGAGCGCGTCAGCTGCCGATCGGGCCGCCGTCGAGCCGCCAGGTGACCACCACGCCCGGCTTGGCGTAGTCGCCGTCCGGCCAGGTCGACGCCGGCTTCTCCACCGACGCGCCGGTGATCTCGCCGGGGTGCTGCACGGCCACGAACACCGACCGGTTGTCGCCGGTGATGAACGGCCCGCAGGTCTCCGCGCCCAGCGGCACGGTCAGGAACTGCTTCAGGTGCCCCCGCTCCGGCCCCTCGACGGCGGTGGCGAAGAGGCCGTCGTTGCTGCCCAACGCGTTGCCGTCGGTCGAGATCCACAGGTTGCCGGTGGCGTCGAAGGCGACGTTGTCCGGGCAGGAAATCGGCGAGACCTTGGTCTTGTCGTACCCGGCGAAGTAGGTCGACGGGTCGGCCGGGTCACCGGCGACGATCGGCAGCGACCAGGCGAAGGACTCCGCCGTGTTGTCGCCCCGGTCCTCGACCAGCTCCAGGATCTGCCCGTGCTTGTTGAGGTTGCGCGGGTTGATCTCGTCGGCCGCCGGCTTACCGGCCTTGCCCCGGTCGGTGTTGTTGGTCAGCGCCACGTACACCTTGCCGGTGAGCAGACTCGGCTCGACGTCCTCCGGGCGGTCCATCTTGGTCGCGCCGACCTTGTCCCCGGCGAGCCGGGTGAAGGTGAGCACGTCGGCGGCGGTCATCCCGTCGACGAAACTGCGGTTGCCGCTGACCAGCTTGATCCACCGTCCGGTGCCGTTGAACGCGCCGTCGGCGGGCAGCTTGCCCGTGCCGTCGATCTCGGCGGCGCTGGTCTGGGCGAACTGAGCCACGTAGAGGGTGCCCGACTCGAGCAGGGTCAGGTTGTTCTTGCGGGCCACCCAGGAGTCACCAGGCATGAACTTCTTGTCGGAGACGAACTTGTAGAGGTAGTCGAAGCGCTCGTCGTCGCCCATGTACGCGACCACCCGCTTGTCGCGGGCCACGATCACGTTGGCGCCCTCGTGCTTGAACCGGCCCAGCGCGGTGTGCTTGCGCGGACGGCTCTCCGGGTCGAACGGGTCGATCTCGACGATCCACCCGAACCGGTGCGCCTCGTTGGGGTGCTTCGCCAGGTCGAACCGTTCGTCGGCCCGCTCCCACTTGCGGCTGCCGCTGGGGTAACGGGCGGCGGTGGTGATGCCGTACCTGTCGAACCTGGGCTTCAGCTCGGCCGGTGCGGCGTCGGCGCCGACGAAGTACTGGTTGAAGTTCTCCTCGCCGGACAGCACCGTCCCCCACGGGGTGACCCCACCGGCGCAGTTGTTCAGCGTGCCGACCACCGTGCGGCCCTTCGGGTCGGCGGCGGTGCGCAGCCAGGCCGAGCCGGCGGCCGGGCCGGTCAGCTCGAACTTCGTGGCCAGCGCGGTGACCCGCCGGTTGTACGGCCGGCGGCCCTGGCCCACCGGCCGCCACTGCCCGGTGCCGTCCACCCGCTCCAGTTCCACCACGGACATGCCGTGCGCGGCCATCGCGGTACGCAGCTGCTCGACGGTGAGGTTGTCCAGGCCGGTGAAGCCGGGGAACATCAGGTCCTCGTTGGTGTACTCGTGGTTGACCACGAGCAGCGCCCGCTTGCCCCGCCGGTCCAGCGGCAGCACCCCGACGAAGTCGTTGTTGTAGCCGAACTGCTTGGCCTGGGCGGCGGCGGTCTGCCCGTGCAGGTCGAACCGGGGCGCACCGGGCAGCACCGGGTCACCCCAGCGGATGACCACGTGGTGGTCGTACCCGTTGGGGACGACCAGGGTGTCGAGCTGGTTCGGCGGGATCGGCTTGAAGGTCAGCGCCCCGCTGCCGACACCGCGCTGCGGAGCGGTCGGGTCGCCGACCTCCGGCACCACCGGGGTGGCCGGCGCGGCGGCGGCGGGGACGGCCCCGGCCAGCGCGCCGGTGGCGGCACCGCCGAAGCCGAGCACCAGCGCGCCCACCGCACCCGCCCGGACGACGCCCCGACGGGACACCTCGCCCTCGACGAGGTCGCCGAAGTAGGTGTTGTCGGACGTGTTGGGCACCGGGTGGTCGCAGGCGTTGCCGCAGCGGTACAGACAGGTCATCGCATCGCGGCTGCCGTGCCGGGTGGCACCGAGCAGCGGGAGCAGCCGGGGACGGTCGCTCATGGGAAGGAGCCTCCTGGAGACAGGTCGGTGGCACGCCGTTTTCACCTGCTCGACGTGCGTACCGGGCGGACGCTGCCAGGACGGGGTGAGCGGCCACCGGACGCGGTGTGAACCGGATGTGAACAGCAGTGGCCGGTGAACCGATCAGCGTCACGGCGCGTAGTAACGGGCGGACACATTCGCCGGACTCGTCGCGCGGGAAGCGAGGGATCACCATCAGCGACCACGACGCCCAACTGCTGCGCGCGCTGCACGACGAGCACGCCGAGGCGCTCTACGCGCACGCGTTGCGGTTGGTCAACGGGGACCGCACCCGGGCCGAGGACCTGGTGCAGGAGACCCTGCTGCGCGCCTGGCGTCACCCGGAGTCACTGGACCCGCGACGCGGCTCGGTGCGGGCCTGGCTCTTCACGACCGCCCGGAACCTGGCGATCGACGCCTGGCGGCGGCGGTCGACCCGGGTCGGCGAGGTGTTCACCGACGACCTGCCCGAGCAGCCGGAGACGATTGACGAAGCGGAACGCGCGGTGGAGGCCTGGACCATCGCCGAGGCGCTGAGCCGACTGAGCCCCACCCACCGGGAGGTGCTGGTCGAGTGCTTCTACCAGGGCCGCTCGGTGTCCGAGGCGGCGGCCCGGCTGGGGGTGCCACCGGGGACGGTCAAGTCCCGCACCCACTACGCGCTGCGTTCACTGCGGCTGGCCCTGGCCGAGATGGGGGTGACCGGATGACCCGCTGCGAGTTCGCACACGACGACGGCGCGTACGTGCTGGGTGCCCTCGCCCCCGCCGACCGGGCCGCCTACGAGCGGCACCTGTCCGGCTGTGCGGCGTGCCGGGAGGCGGTGGCCGAGGTCGCGGTGCTGCCGGGCCTGCTGGGCCGGCTCGACCCGACCACGCTGGAGGAGTTCCTCCCCCCGCCGCCGGAGATCAGCCGGGTGCCCGACCTGATCGCTGTGGCCCGGGACCGCCGCCGCCGCGAGCGGACCCGCAACCGCCGACGGTACGCGCTGACCGCGCTCGTCGCCGCCGCGTTCGCCCTGGTGCTGGGCTTCGGCGGGGCCGCCGCCCTGCGCCCGGCCGGCCCGCCCGCGCCGACCACCCAGGCGGTGCGGATGGTGTCCATGGCACCGGTGTCGCCGAAGACCCCGGCGTTGCACGCGGAGATCGGGCTGAGCGGCACCAAGTGGGGCACCGAGGTCACCATGCACTGCGGATACGACGCGACGGCCGGCTACGGCAAGGCGAACACGTTCCGGCTGGTGGCGCGCGGCCCCGACGACGCGACGGAACAGATCGCCTCCTGGCTGGCCGCCCCCGGCGACGACGTGAACCTGCGTGGCGCGACGCGGTTCACCGACGCCGACCTGGTCCGTCTCGAACTCCTCCGCGCCGACGGGACCCTCGTCCTCAGCTACGACGTCCGCTGACCCCGGGAGCGTCGGGTCGGGTGGCTCAGTGGGCGGCGGCCGGGAGCGGCGCGGCGGCGCGGGCGGCGGCCCGGTTGCGCCGGCCGTGCCGCACCGCGTCCAGGGTGAAGATCAGCAGGGCCAGCCAGACCAGGGCGAAGCCGGCCAGCCGGGCCGGGGGCATCGGCTCGTGGAAGATCAGCACGCCGCAGCCGAGCTGGAGGATCGGGGCCACGTACTGGAGCATGCCGAGCGCGGTCAGCGGCAACCGGTTGGCCGCGCCCGCGAAGAGCAGCAGCGGGATGGCGGTCGCCGCCCCGGCCGCCACCAGCAGCGCGGTGTGCCCGGCCGAGACCTGCCCGAACGTCGAGCCGCCCCGGCTCACCAGCCAACCCAGGTAGGCCAGGGCGGGCAACGCCAGCACCGCCGACTCGACGAACAGCCCCTCCGCCGCCGGCAGCCCGAGCCGCTTCTTGGCCAACCCGTATCCGGCGAAGCTGACTGCCAGGGTCAGCGCCAGGTAGGGCAGCCGACCGTAGTCGACGGTGAGCACCGCGACGGCCGCCGCCCCCACCCCGAGCGCCACCCACTGCGCCGGGCGCAGCCGCTCCCGCAGCACGAACACCCCGAGCAGCACCGACACCAGCGGATTGATGAAGTAGCCGAGCGCGGTCTCCACCACCCGGTCGGAGTTCACCCCGTAGATGTAGGTGCCCCAGTTCACCGCGATCAGGGCCGCCGCGACGACGATCCCGGCCAGCGTCCGGGGGCGGCGGGCCAGCGAGCGCAGGAAACCGACGTTACGCAGGGCGGCGAGCAGCAGCGCGACGAACAGCACCGACCAGATGATCCGGTGGGCGAGGATCTCCACCGGCCCGGCCGGGCGCAGCAGCTTGAGGTAGATCGGGAAGAAACCCCAGATCAGGTACGCGCCAAAGCCGTAGAGATAGCCGAGCCGCAACGGAGTCACGGTCCCACCGTAAGGGGTGGGACCGGCTCGGGTTCGTTGCCGGTGAGCGGGGTCACCGCCCGTTCACCCACGCCATCCACTGCTGCGGTGGCGCGGGCGTGAAGCCCACCTTCGCGTACACCCCGTGGGCGTCGAGGGTCGTCAGGGCGATCCGGCGTACGCCGAACCCGGCGAGGTGGTCGCGGACCGCGCCGGCCAGCCAGGTGCCCAACCCACGACCCCGCGCCTCGGGGGCGACGTAGACGTCGCAGAGCCAACCGAAGGTCGCCCGGTCGGTGACCACCCGCCCGACAGCCACCTGCGCGCCGTCCTCCGGGCGGTAGACGCCGTACGGGATCGACCCGGCGAAGGCCCGTTCCGTCGTCTCCCGACTGCGGTCGAGCGCCCAGTAGGCGTCGGTGGAGAGCCAGTGGTGCACCCGGTCCCGGTCGATCCGCTCCGGGTCGGTGCTGAGCTGGTAGCCGTCAGGGCGGGTCAGCGAGAACACGTCGTCACGCTAACCCCATCCGGGGCCCGCCCCGCCAGCCAATTTCCGTCAGGTGGCCGCAGCTGGCCGGCCCGGCCACCGCCGTGCGGCCGGCATCCTGCCGGCCACCGCCGTGCGGCTGGCATCCTGCCGGCCACCGCCGTGCGGCTGGCATCCTGCCGGCCACCGCCGTGCCGGTCGGCATCGGGCGGTGGCCGGCAGGCGGGTCAGTCGCGGTCGAGGATGGCGCCCAGGATCCAGGTCACGATGCCGACGAGCAGCGCGCCCAGCACCGCCTCCGGCCAGAACCCGTCCACGTGGAAGGGCAGGTTCGCCTGGTCGGCGATCCAGCTGGTGAGCAGGAACAGCAGACCGTTGACGACCAGTGCGATCAGCCCGAGGGTGAGCAGGTAGAAACCACAACCGACGGTCTTGATGATCGGCTGGAGCACCGCGTTGACCACGCCGAAGATCACCGAGACGAGCACCAGGGTGACGATCGCCTCGCCGGCCGAACCGGTGTCGAGCGTGATGCCCGGGATGAACAACGTCGCCAGCCAGAAGGCCACCACCGTGGAGCCCAGCCGGATCAGAAGACCCTTCAGAAAATCCATGGCCGGGATCGTGCCACGCCTGGTCCACCTGGGGAAACCGTCGTGGCTTTCCGGTCAGCGCCGGCCGGGGCGACCGACCAGCTGCGACTCGATCGCGGTGGGCGAAAGCAGTGCCCACCGCAACGCCCGCCGGTTGACCACCGCCACCATGTCGTCCCGGATCCGGGTCAGCCACTCCGCCGAGCCGCCCAACCCCAGCGCGGTGCCCGCCAGGGCGGCCTCCGCCGGGTCGAGGGGTTGCAGCACCGCCAGGTCGGCCCGGCCCAGGGTGTCGACGTCCAGCGGGGTCAGCTCGTCCCGGACCACCAGGGTGGACACCCAGGCCGCCCCGGGTGGCGGCTCGGCCATGGTGCCCGCGTCGACCACCACCAGCAGCGGTCGCAGTGGCGAACCGGTGGCACCCGGTGGCCGCCCGGTCGGGACCACCACGACCCCGCCCTGCTGCCCGCCGACCCCCCGCACGAACGGCTCCCAGGAGCGCGGCCGGCCGGTCTGCACCAGCACCCCCGCGCCCAGCGCCAACGACCGCAGCACCAGCAGTTGGGCCGCGGCCAGCCCACCGACCAGCACCAGCCGGGTGCCCTCGGCGCGGAACAGCCGGACGGTCACCGCACCACCGTGCCGGTTGGCCCCCACCATCAGCCCGGCCCCACCCAGGGTCAACTCCGGTGGCTCCACCTGCGGTGCGGTCCCCTTCGCCAGCACCGGCACCGCCAACGGCAGCGTGGCGGCCAGGCCGGGGAGCTGCCCACCGTCGAGCCGGCGCAGCTCACCACCGGCGTCGGCGGCGAGCCGGCACAACCCTTCGGCGGCGAGCGCCAACCCGGCCGGCGTCGGGGCGGCCAGTCGTACCGTCAACTCGGCCGGTGGGGGTGCGGTGTCGCCGCCGGACTGCGGACCGGCACAGAGCGACACGCTGGTGGCGGTCGCCGGCAGCGCCAGGAGCCGGGCCACCAACCGGCGACCCGGATCGGCCCGGGCGTCCGGCCAGCGGTCCCACCGGAAGGTGGCCTGGTGCAGGCCGCCGGTGCGCACCGTCGACCAGGTCTCCCGCACGGGCTGACCGGCGTCGTGGTGGGCGAGTTCACCCAGCACCCGCAGCGCCGCGTGCTCACCGAGCGGTCGGGCCGGCACCGGCCCGATCCGGCGGCCGATCCGGCGTACCGTACCGGCCAGCGCCCGGCGCAGGTCGCTGTCGGACCAGCCGGGCGCACGCAGCACCCGCACCGCGAGCAGGGCATGTTCCTGCCCCGGCAGCCGCCCCTCGGTCAGCTGCCGGTAGGACGTGCCCGCCGCGCCACCGGCCACCCCCGCCGCCGGGGCGGGCACGGCGTGCAGCAGCACCTGCACCCGCACGGGCGGTTGCGCCGTCCCGGCCGGCGGCAGCAGCGTGCCGGGGGCCGGCAGCGGGTGGGACCGGTCGCCGAGCAGGTCACCCGGGTCGCCCAGGTCGAGCAGGACGGTCAGCCCGGTGCTGTCGTCGATCACCCCGGCCGGCCCGTCGGCCAGCTCCACCGGGCCCAGCACGGCGCCGGGGAGCACCAGGTCCAGCAGGGCCGCCGGGGCGGCGTCGAGGGGTAGCCCGCGCCGTCGGGTGAGGTAACCGGTGGCGGTGCCCCACCAGGCGAAGAGCCACCGCCCACGCCACCGCCCCCAGGCGAGGCCGGCCAGGACGACCGCCCCGACCGCGGCGAGTACGGCCGGCCCCGCGCCGCGACCGTACGCGGCCAGCGGCAACGCGAGCGCCACCTGCGTGGCGACCACCTGGCCGGCACGCACGGCGGAGCCCGTGCGGGCTCGGGGCGGGCCCCCGTGGCTCCGCGGCGGCTGTCGCCGGGCCGGACGATCGGTCGTGCCCGCCGACACCGCGCCTCCTCCGTCACGCTCTCCGCCCACCCCGGGACGTGGTGGTCGATCTGCTGCTGTGTCGTGGCCGATCCCGGCGCGGCCGGTGTCGGCGTCGTCGTGGTGCGGGCACCTCGTGCTGCGGGTGGGCCCCGGTGCGGGTGGGCCCGTGGTGATGTGCGTGCGGCTCGTGGTGTGCCGGTGACCGACCCGGGTGGGGTCGGGTGTCCGGGTGGATCGCCCCCACCGGTGGGGGTGGGTCCGACCACATCGGACCGCAACGCGACGGAGGTGTGACCCATGGTAGTGGCCTGGTCGGTCCGATGGGGACCCCGGCCGGCCGTCCATGCCGAGGTTGTCCACAGGGGAGGGCGGCGGGGTAGCACAACCGGGATGGTGCGACTACCGTCAGCGACGAGTTTCGCCGACATCGTCCCGCCAGGCCCACTGCCGGCGGGCGGCCGTCCCCCATGGCGGGCGTGGATCGGCTCCGACCGAAGAGACGAGGTGACGTCCGGATGGCCCAGACCCAGGCAGAGGCTGCGGTGATGCAGCGCACCGCTGCGAAGTTCGAGCAGGTCGACCAGTCGTTGCAGGCCATGCTGACCGGCCTGATGACCGAGCTGGAGGTGTTGCAGCAGGCCTGGCGGGGTGCCGGTGGGCGCTCGTTCGCACAGGTCAAACAGCAGTGGGGAAAAGACCAGGCCGCGCTGCACCAGGCGCTGCGGGAGACCGCGACGGCCATCCGCACCGCCGGCCGGCACTACGACGTCTCGGACACCGAGGCCGCCAGCCGGGTCGCCGGCACCAATCGCGGCATCCAACTGCCACTCTGAACCATCCCGGGGAGGGACCATCCGATGGACCACGGTGTGCTGGTCGTCAACTTCGCCGCCCTGCACCAGGCCGGCGCGGACATCCAGAAGGCGTTGAACACCCTCGACGCGCAGCTCGGTCAACTGGAGCGGGATGCCGCCCCGCTGATCGCCGGCTGGGACGGTGAGGCCCGGCAGGCGTACGAGCAACGGCAGGCGCGGTGGCGGTCCGCCTCGCAGGACCTCCAGGCCATGCTGCGCGACATCAAGCTCGCGGTGGACGACTCCGCCGCCGACTACCTCAACACCGAGAAGCGCAACGTCGGCCTGTTCCAGTGAGCCGCCCGTGCTGGCGGCAGCGTCCGACGACCCACCGGTCGGGCGCTGCCGCCAGGCGGACCCGGCCGGGTGTCGTCGTCGGGCGGATCCGGCCGGGTGTCGTCGTCGGGCGGATCCGGCCGGGTGTCGTCGTCGGGCGGATCCGGCCCTGCACTGCCGTCAGGCGGATCCGGCCGGGTGCCAGCGTCGGCGGCCGCCCCGGGGGAGCACCACCGCCAGCAGCACCGCCACCGCGAGCGCCCCGCCGGTGACCGTGGCCACCAGCAGTGCCCGGTCCCGGGTCGCCGCCCGGCGGTGCTGCCGGGCCAGCAGCGCCGGGTCGGCCCGCTCCGCCGGCAGCGCCAGCGTCGACCGGGCGGCGGGCCCGGGACCGGTGCCGGTCTCCACGACCGCCCGGTACGGGTTGAGCACGCCGGCCCCGTAGCCACCCCGCCGCCCGCCCGGCGCCGGATCGGTGGTGCCCACGATCCGGCGCGTCACCTCGGCGGCGCTGAGTTCCGGCCGGTACTGCCGCAGCAGCGCCGCGGTGGCCGCCACGAACGGGGCGGCGTAACTGGTCCCCTCGGCACGTTGATGGCCCTGCCCCGGCGCGGCCATCAGCACCTCACTGCCCGGGGCGACCAGGTCGACGTACGTCCCGACCTGCGAGAACGAGGTGCGGGTGCCCGCCGGGGTGATCGCACCGACACCGAGCACCCCGTCGTACGCGGCGGGGTAGGGCAGCGGGTCGCCACCGTCGTGCAGGTTGCCGGCGGCGGCCACCACGACCACGTCGCGCCGGACCGCGTAGTCGATGGCGTCCCGCACGGCCGGGTTGTCGGCGTACAGGACGACGGAGAGGTTGAGCACGTCGGCGTCGTGGTCCACCGCCCAGCGGACGGCCCGGGCGAAGTCGGCGGCGCTGACCGTACGCCCCGACTCGCGCCCCTCGACGACCTGCTGTTCGCTCACCCGTACCGGCAGGATGCGGGACCCGGGTGCGAGCCCGCGGAAGGCCACCCCCGCCCCCTCCCCGGCGGCGATGATGCTGGCCACTCCGGTGCCGTGACCGGCGCAGTCGCGGGTGCCGTCGACGCCCGGGTCGAGGAAGTCCGCGCCGTCGAGCACCCGGCCCCGCAACTGGGGGTGCCGCCGGTCGACACCCGAGTCGATCACCGCGACGGTGACGCCGGTGCCGGTGGCGAGCGGGGCGATCCGCTCCGGGGCGTACCGTCGCTGGGGCCAGGGGAGGGCGGCGACCGGCCTGGCCGGCGCGGGCGCGGTGGCGCAGGCCGGGGCGGCGTGGGCCGGGGTGACCGACGACACGGTGACCGCCGGCAGTGCGGCGAGCAGGGCCGCCGCCAGAATGGTGGGCGCTTGTCGGCTGCCGGGTCGGGGCATCGACCGCCTCCGTATCGTGTCGACTCCGTAACGCGATGTTAGTGCCTGGTCAGCTACCAGGTCGGCCGGCCGGTGACCGACTTATTGTGATCTTGTTTTCACCTTGTAGGTTGTACGCGACGCCTGTGGCCTGATCCGGGAGGAGAGGTGGCCGTGACCGACTGGGAGCCGGCTACCGAGGCCGAGACGGCGATGCGTGACGCGCTGCGCGCCAGCGACCAGGAACGCTACTTCCGGATTCTGGCTGGTACGGACCTTTTCCTTCCGGTCTCCGGCCAGGCTCTCGCCGGGGCGACGCCGATGGGTTGGGGCACCTGGACCACCGGTGGCCGGACCCACGTGTTGGCCTTCACCTCGGCCGCCGCCATGCACGCCTGCCTCGGCGCCTCCGCCGGTCCGTGCCGGCGCAGCCGCTACGCCGACCTGGCCGTCGAGTGGCCCAACCACGAGTGGTGGCTGGCGGTGAATCCCGGGCTGCCGATCGAGGGCTACCTGCCTGCGTGGTTCGTGTCCCAGCTCTCCCGGGGCGACGTACGGTTGCCCGGTCGCGCCCCGGGCGTGCGGTCCCGCCAGGAGCCCGACCGGACGCCGGGTTGGCTCCCGGCCGACGGGACGTCCGACGTCGAACCGACCACCGACCTCTCCGCCGGCCCCGCCGGCTGGGCCCCGCCCCGCCCGGTCCCCTCAGCAGCCTCGGTACCACCCGCCGGTGGTGCCGCCCGCCCGGCGGAGGGTGCGTCGCTGACCGACGAGCGGGGTCATCCGGTCGCCGCGCCCGGTGGCCCACGCGACGTCGCTGCCGGGTCGCCCGATCACGGCCGGTCCGCCGGCCCGGCGTCCCCCGACCCCGCTCCGGCACCCGGCCAGCACAACGGCGGCTGGTCCACGGTCCCCCGCCGCCGCCTCCTGGGCGAGGAAGCCGCCGGTCCGACCAACGGGCGTACCTCGTTCTTCGAACCGTCCGCCGCCCGGGGCGCCTCCCGGTCACCGCGGGACAACCCGCTGCGTTCCGGCGAACGGGCGACGCCACCGGCCCGGCCCGGCATGGGTGGTCAGCCCTTCCCCCGGCGTCGTCCGGCGCCCGCCCAACCGGTCGAGGACGAAACCACCCGGGCGTTCCAGGTCGGCCCGCCCGGCCAGCCGTCCAGCCCCGCTCCGGGCAACGGGCCGGCGGCCGCCGGCCGTCAACCCGACCCGCTGGCCGAGGAGCCGACCCGGGCCTTCCGGGTGGGGCCGCCTGCCGCAGAGGCGACCCAGGCCCTACCTCGCCGGCAGCCGGCCCCGGACGCGTCGGCGGGCATCCGGCAGCCGCCACCTGCCGGCCCGTCCGGCGGCAGGGCCGACATGTTCGCCAGCGCGAACGGCATGCCCGCCGCGAACGGTATGCCCGGCGCGAATGGCACGTCCGGTCCGGTGCCGGACGAGGCGGAGGAGGTGCCGCCCTCCGCCGCCGAACCGGTCTCCGGGCCGCCGGCGTCGCGCCGGGGGTTCACGCCCATCGTGATAGAGGGGGTGATCCTGGAGTCCCGCGACCTGCCCGTCGCCCCCGCTCCGGCCGCTGCCCCGACCCCACCGGTCGTCCCGACGCCAGCGCCCGCGCCGCCGGTCGTGCCCGTGCCAGCTCCCGCGCCGCCGGTGGCCCCGGTGGCGGCTCCCGCGTCGCCGGTGGCCCCTGGGCCGTCGTTCGGCCCGGTGGCGGCTGCGGGCGGCCCGGTCGCCGAGGACACGGTCAACCTCAACGGGAACGCCGGGCCGCCCGCGCCACCCGTTCAGCCCTCCGCCGCCGGGTCGACCCCCTCGGCGTCAGTCGCCGGGTCGACCTCCCCGACGCCCGCCACGGGTGCGGCCACCCGGCCCGCCTCCGACGACCTGTGGACTCCGGCCTCCGAACGGGCCGCGAAGGCGGTTCCATCGCAGGTGGCGGCGGGGCCCGCTGCCGTCCCGGTGGCTCCGCCGGTCGCTGCGCCCACCGTGCCGGTCGCTGCGCCCACCGTGCCGGTCGCTGCGCCCACCGTGCCGGTCGCTGCGCCCACCGTGCCGGTCGCTGCGCCCACCGCGCCGGTCGCTGCGGCGGTGGACCCGGGTCCGGTCACCGCCGCGTCGGCCGGGTTCGCCACGACGCCCCTGCCCGTCGCCGCCCCGGCAGCCCCGCCCGTCGCCGCCGTCGACGAGTCGTTCCTGCCCGCCAACGAGGTCGAGGAGAACCTGCTGGACGCCGCTGGTGCCGGCAGCACCGACGGTTTCCTCTCCACCCTGCTGCTGGCCCGGGTGCTGCTGCCGGTCAATCCCGATTCGGTGACCGGCAGCCGGCCCGGCGAGCCCGGCTTCGCGTGGCGCACCGGCACCACGGACGGCGAGACGTTCGTGGTGGTCTACACCTCACCGGAACGGCTGGCCGAGCACGACGTACCACCGGTCGAGACGATCGAGGTGCGCTTCGTGCAGTTGATCCGGTGTTGGCCGGACCCGAGTTGGGCGTTCGCCGTCAACCCCGGCACCCCGGTCGGGGCCAAGCTCCCCGGCGAGCAGATCGTCGCCCTGGCCAGCTGGGCGGCCGAGGTCGGGCTGGGCGACGAGGCGGACCTGGAGCCGGTGGCCGCCGCCGAGGCGCCGGCCGAACGCACCCGGTACGCCCCGCCGGCCACCGATCCGTCCCGCCCGGTGGTGATGCAGAAGGCGATCGCCCCGAGCCAGCTCGCCTACTACCTGGAACGCGGCTACGACCGGGTCTCCGGTTTCGTGCACCGGGCCGGTGAACTGGCCCACCTGACCACCCCGGCGGAGCTGCACGACGCCCTGGGACTGGGCTACCCGGGCTCCCCCTTCGCCCGCGACGCCGAGGCGGCCTACGTGCTGCGCTGGCCGGCGTACCGGCCGAGCCTCTACCGCATCCCGTACGGCGGGCAGAACGAGGCGGCGATGCGGGCCATGGAGGGCTGGGTCATCGAACGTGCGCCGTTCCGGGGCAACGGATTCGCCCCGGGGGAGAGCAGCGACGTGGTGGCCGAGTTCAAGGTGGACAGTGCCCGGCTGCCGCACGGGGCGCAGCTCTGGCGGATCGGCGCGGAGGGCACCGAAGGGGTCATCGCCATCCTGGACACCGACGCGCTGGTCTGGCGACGGGTGGGGCAGTCGTGATGCGCGACGGCTACGTGGCCCGTTGGCAGGGCCGGGAATACCAGGTCAGCCCGGACGGCGACCATGTACGGATCTACCAGCCGGAGCCCGCGGACGGCTTCGAGGAGGTACGCCCCGGCCGGTACGTGCGGGTCGTCCCGGCCGGCGAGGTCGAGAAGTTGGCGTACGTGCGGACCACCTGCACCTGGCAGGGGCAACCGTTCATCGTGCTCGGTGAGCACGACGGCTGGCTGCGGGTCGAGTACACCGGTGGTCGCTGGCCGGTGGCGCAGGCGATGGGGCTTGAGGTCTTCGACTTCGGCGTCTACCAGGGTTGGGCACCGGCCGCCGAGGTCGTCGACCTGCGCGAACAGCGGGTCTGACCCTCGGCCCGCGGTCGTCGGGCCAACCGGCAGCGGACCAGCCGGCAGCGGGCCAGCCGGCAGTGGATCCGTCGACACCGCGCTCGTGACCGGCGGCAGCGGGTGGCCGGCGGCGAGGGTGGCCCGCTCACCGTCCTCGCCCGGGTACGGGCCGGGTCAGGACTTGGTCCAGCGCAGGATCTCGCCGAGCACCACGTCCCCGGCCTCCACGTGGGGGAAGTGGCCCACCCCGTCGAGCAGCCGCCACTCGTAGGGGGCGCTGACGTACCGGCCGGAGCCCTGGGCGGTACGCGGCAGGGAGGCGACGTCGGCCGCCCCGTGCAGTTGCAGGGTGGGGGTGACCAGGGGCTTCTGCATCAGCCGGACGAAGCGGTAGCCGTGTAGCCGCAGCACCGAGCGGAAGGCCCACCGGTAGCCCTCCAGGGCGCAGAAGGCGGCCTGCGGAATCAGCATCGCCTCCCGGCAGCGTTGCGCGTAACCGTCGAACTCCGGGCCGGCCACCCAGCGGGGTCCACCCCAGCGGTGCAGCATCCGGGTCACCTCGGCGGCGTCGTCCCGGGTGAGTACGTGTTCGTACCGGGGGAGCTGGAACTTCAGCGCCGGGGTGGAGGCGGCGAACTGGCCGCGCGGGTCGGCGAAGATGGCCGCGCGCAGCCGCAGCGGGTGGGGTGCGCCGAGCACCACCAGCCGGCGTACCAGGGTGGGGTGGAACGAGGCGGCCGTCCAGCCGATCAGCCCGCCCGAACCGGCGCCGACCACGGTGGCGGAGCGTTCCCCGAGGGCGCGGATCAGGCCGGCGACGTCGGCGGCGAGGGTGTAGCCGTCGTACCCCCGGGGGGGTTTGTCGCTGGCGCCGTAGCCGCGCAGGTCCACCGCGACGGCCCGGAAGCCGGCGTCGGCGACGGCGGGGAGCATGGTGTGCCAGGCCCACCAGTGCTCGGGGAAGCCGTGCAGGAAGAGCACCATCGGGCCGGTGCCCGCCTCGACGACGTGGAACCGGCTGCCGTTCGCGCCGACGAACCGGTGCGTCCACGGCCCCTCGGTGAGGACGCAGGACTCGTCGACGGGCCCGCCACGCTGCTCGGTCATGGGGCACAGCCTAGGACCTCGGCACCGGTCGATCGCCCCGCCGACCCGGGCGGCGCGGCCGAACCGGCTGAGCGGGCTCAACCGGGGCCGGTCGGATCGGGTGGAATCGGGTCGCCGGCAGTGCTCGGTCGGGCTGAGTGGGCTCAGCGGACCACGTTGATGGCGACGATGCCCACCGGGATGCCGGGACCGCAGGTGGCGGCCGGATCGGCCGGCCCGACGGTGACCAGGACGGTGGTGCCGGTGGCGAAGGTGCCCAGGCCGGTGCCGTGTAGCGCGTACTCCCGGCCGTCGTCGGTGACCAGGCCGTAGCAGGGGCCGTCGCCGCCGCGGGTGATCCGGCCGGCGAGCCGGTCGGCCCGGCGCTGGTCGGTGGGGTGCCGTGGGGGCGCGGCGGGCCGCCGCAGGGTCGGCGGGGTGGCGGAGAGTGGCGTCGGCCGGCCGGCGGGCGGGGCCCCACCCGGGCCGGGGTCCGACGCCCGGGTGTCGGGCGACGGGTCGGTGGTCGGGGTCCGGTCGTCGGTCACGGTGCCTCCGTTCCCGGCGCACCCGACGTGGGTACGCGCACGGCCAGCGTGCCACGTCGTCGGTGGGCCGGCACCCCTCGCCCGGAGCCGGGGTGGCTGACAGCGACCTGCCCGGAACGGGCCGATGCCCGGGCAGGAGACCTGCCCGGGCATCGGGTACAGCGGATGGTGCGCTGATCAGCGGATCAGGAGAAGCGAACCTTCACCGAGGTGCCGTTCTGCTCCACCACGCGGATCTTGGTGCCGGTGGCCGGGAGCTTGACGCCGTGGTTCGGCAGCTCCGGGTACCAGTACTGCTTGGTGTCGTCGAACAGCGGCTGCGCGGCCTGACCACGGACGTACTGCGGCACGCTGTTGATGTGCAGCGTGAACGAGTCCGCCTTCTTCAGGCTGAACGGCGCGTCGTACACCTGGACGCGGGCCCGCCAGGGGGCACCGGTCAGGTTGTACAGCGGCTCCGGGTGCGCGTCGATGATCATGTTCCGACCCTCGCCCGGGTGGTCGAAGGTGTCGTTGTCGGCCCACCGGAGGTTCCAGTAGGAGATCAGCAGACCCTCCTGGTACGCGTAGTGGTCCACGTAGTCCGGGCGGGTGTTCGCGTAACCGAAGTAGTACGGGCCGGTCTTGAGGTACTGGTCGTACGACACGTACGACCGGTTGCCCGCGATGTAGTAGTTGTCGAACTTGCGGATGTAGGTCTCGGCCACGACGCTGAACCCGTTCAGGGTCCAGCCGGCGGCACCGGCCTCCGCACCATCGGTGAGCACGGTCTGCCCATCGGCGGTGATGGTGATCGCGTCACCGTAGAAGCCGCCCTCGGAGACACCGCCGTCGGTCTGGTAGCGCAGCCGGAACTGCACCACCTTGCCGGCCGCCGCGTTCATCGGGATGTTGACGTCGACCCACTGGCCGTTGCTGGAGCCGTCCAGGGCGAAGCGCCCGGGGGAGATCTCCTTGAGGGCCTTGCCGTTGGCGGTACCCGGCAGGGTGGACCAGGTCTGGCCACCGTCGGTGCTGGCCTCGAAGAAGAGGTAGTCGTAGTCCGCCTCGATCGAGTAACGACCCTTCATGGTGAGCGCGGCGCTGGTCTTCCCCGTGAGGTCGATCGTCCGCGTCATCGTGGTGTTCAGGTCGTCGTCGTTGCCGGAGAAGAACTGCTTCGTCCCCTCGAACGGCTTGCCGTTCTGGAAGCTGTACTCCCGCTGCGGCAGCACGACCACGGCACCCTGCGCCTTGTCGGAGTTGTACTCCTGCGGGCCCAGGTTGAGGGTCTTCTGCTGGCCGGCCACCACGACCTCGTAGTCGAGCCAGTTGAGCTGGAGCTTGTTCCACGCGCCGAGGTCGCCGCCCCGGTCGCCGATGCCCTGGTCGTTCTTGGCACCGAGCCGGCTCTGGGCCATCAGGGTCCAGTGCTCGTTGTTGTTGTCACCGCTGTTGATGACGTTGTAGTCGTCCGGCAGACCGAGGTCGTGACCGTACTCGTGGTAGAAGACGCTCCGGCCACCGTTTTCCGGCTGGATCGTGTAGTCGCCGATCCAGACGCCGGTGTTGCCGATCTGGGTGCCGCCGCCCGGGAAGGTCGACGGGCCCGTGTTGCCCTGGTCAGAGGCGAAGGCGTACCACCGGTGGCTCCAGATGGCGTCCTCACCCTGGATCGGGTCGCCGTCGGCCTGGTCGCCGCCGGAGTGGACGATCTGGAAGTGGTCGATGTAGCCGTCCGGCTCGTTGAAGTTGCCGTCGCCGTCGTAGTCGTACCGGTCCCACTCGTCCATCGACTTGACGTCGGCGGCGATCTGGGCGTCGGTGCGGCCGGCCGCCTTCTGGTCGGCGACCCACTGGTTGGCGGCGTCCCGGACCAGGTTCCAGGTGTTGTTGCAGACGTTCGAGGCGCAGGGGTAGCCGTTGGAGCGGCCGTACCGGGCCTCGTTGTACTTCACCTTGACCCAGTCGGTGACCTCACCGTCGACGCTGTAGCGACCCGAGGACTGGGCCTCGTAGTACTGCTTCAGCGACTCGTCACCCTGACCGGTGCCGAAGTAGATCTTCCGGTAGTAGTCGGCGTTGTAGTCCGGCTGCCAGACGGTGGAGTTGTCCACCGCCCGGTTGGGCGCCGGGATCTCGTTGTGCAGCGGTCCGTCGAACCGGGTCGGGCCGGGGACGGCCGGGGCCGTGTCCTGGTCCGGGTAGCTCGGGTGCCGCTCGTTGCCGAACTCGGCGAGGATGACGAAGATCTTGTCGGTCTTCTCGCGGCCCAGTTCGACGTACTGGTCCTGCGTCTGGGCGACGCCCGAAGCCGTCGTCCGGGCGTTGTTCCGCCCCGCAGCCTGGGTCTTGCCAACCTTGACGACCGTGCTGCCGTTGATCTTCTGCGCCTTGACCTTACCCGAGAGGACCTCGCTGAGGCCCTCCTGGCGCAGTGCCCGCCGCTTCGTCTCGAGCGGGTTGGGCAGATCGTGGTCCGCGTTGGCGGGCTCCGCGATCGACGGGGCGGCCGTCGGGAGCTTCGGCGTCGGCGCAGCGCTGGCGGACGTACCCGTCACCAGACCTGTCGCCGTCAGCGAGAGCCCGAGCAGACCCACTGCGACTTTGCGCACGTGGTACCTCCGGTGTGAGGGAACCGACCCAACGGGGGTACGGGCCGGCATGGAACGTCCCACTAGTGGGACCCATGGTGAACATAGACACTGCCGGGACGGGTGGGAAGATGTACGCGTCGATTTGTTGCAAGATTTTGATGAGATCGCTTTTCACCGTCACACACCGCATGTTCATCAACGGTCATGAGCAGCCCGGACGCCCCGGCAGGGAATCGCAGTGATGTATTTCGATTGGATTGCTGCGATGCGTGAAACAGTGGGCCGGCGGCATCTCCGCCACCGGCCCACTGTTCACCAAACGGTCAGTTGCTGACCCTTACCGCCGCATCGTCGGATTTACCCGACGCGGGGTTCAGTACTTCGCCGGAGTGATCCGGACGACCGCGTACGAGTTGTCCGGCGCGGCCGACTCGATCTTGATGGAGACCCCGTTGCGGACCTTCGAGTCCGACGGGTTGCCGGTACCGAGCACGATCGCCCCACCGCCCAGCGTCACGCCGTAGAACTCGGTGGCCGGCGTGCCGTCCGGGTTCACCACCCGGGTGGTGTACGGCTTGTTGCCCCGCGACGGGAGCACCACCGAGGCGTCGTTGTCCCGGGCGTACGGCGCACCGTCGCGCATCTCGATGCCCGGGTACCAGCCCTTGGCGTCGTTGAAGCCCGACACCGGGTGCTGCCGCGGGAACTTCGTGCAGTACGCGCTGTACGGCTCGTCCGCCGCCTCCAGGCACTCGGTGAACGGGTACGTCGGGTTCAGCGAGAACGCCGCGTTCGCCGACTGCGGCCGGCTCGGCAGGTTGTCCAGCACCGACGGGTCCTTCGCCGCCGCCTCACCGGTACGCCGCAGCGGATCGTAGTGCGAGTCCACGATCAGCAGTCCGCCCTTGGCCCCGTAGCTGGGCAGCGCGGTCATCTGCCCGGTGACGTGGTTGACGTCGCCCAGCATCGTGTCCCGGTACCAGACCAGCATCCCCGGCGCGTTGTACGAGATCCGGTCCACCTTCCACGCCTCGTGCGAGTAGATGGTGTCGTAGGCGTACTTCAGGCCCATGTCGAAGCCGTCGAAGTTGCGCCACTCGGCCAGGTAGTACTGCGCCTTGACCTGGGTGCCCGGGTCGATGTGCCAACCCGCGCCGGTGGTGTCGGTGAAGGTGCCACCGGTCAGCGTCCAGCCGTTCGTGCCGCCCTCGACGTCATCGCTGAACGTGGGGGCCCCACCGCCGGTGACCGAGAGGTCGTCGGCGAACCAGCCCCGCTCCTGGAACGCCTCGTCGGTGGCGTACCGCAGCCGCACCTGCACGGTCGTGCCGGCGTACGCCGACAGGTCGATCCAGTCGTGCCGCCAGCCGTCGGTGCTGCCGGTCAGGCCGTACTTCTTGTTGCCGAAGTCGACCATGCGGCCGTTCGGGTCGGCGTAACCGTCGTTCGTGGAGACCAGCGCACCGGCCGCGTCGTAGACCTTCTGCTCGGCCCAGGTGGCTCCGCCGTCGGTGGAGACCTCGACGAAGCCGTAGTCCCAGTCCTCCTCGATGACGTAGTTGTTCCACATCCAGAACTTCGCGTCGGTGGCGGCCGGGACGGCCACCTGCCGGCTGAGCTTCACGTCCGCCCAGGCCTGGTCGGCGCCGCTGTACCACATCCCGGTGCCGCTGTGCGGCTGGGCGAGGGTGACCACCTTGTCCGGCAGGTCGATCTTGATGCCGTCCTGGGTGCCCACCGGGGTCCGCGAGGTCTGCCCGAGCGACGCCGTACGGGTCCGCGTGCCGGGGGCGATGGTGAGCGGATCGGCCCAGCCCAGCACCCACTTGTCCCAGATGCCCATGTGCGTCGGCAGGGCCTGGAAGATCTCACCGGTGTGCGAGCCGGACGCCATCAGGTCCCAGAAGTCGACGTCCGAGTCGGCGTTGCCCGAGGTGTCGTAGAGGTCCGGCAGGCCCAGGTCGTGACCGAACTCGTGGGCGAAGACGCCGACCCCGGCGTCCTCCGGCTGCACGATGTAGTTGGACGCCTTCAGGTTCGTGCCGGGGATGGTGTAGCCACCGGCGACCGTGGAGGAGTGCGCCCAGACCGCGTACACGCCCTGGTCGCCGCCGCCACGGGACTTGCCCTGGCCGGCGTGCACCAGCACCAGGTGGTCGATCACGCCGTCCGGCTCGTTGACGTTGCCGTCGCCGTCGCGGTCGCCCTGGTCCTCGATGTCGTAGTCGGCCCAGGGGAAGTTCGGGTCGGCCGCGGCCAGCGCGTCGATCGCGTCGGTGGCGAGCCGCCCCGCGCCCTGCGGGTTGTCCGGGTGGCCGTTCATCGCCTGCTGCCGACCGGCGACCCAGGCGCCCGTCTCGTCCTGGAAGCAGCGCGAGGCTGCGTACCAGCCCTCCGAGTGCGGCACGGTGATCCACGGGCTGGCCTGCCCGTCCACCGTGTACGCGCCCTTGGACATCTCCAGGTACATGTTGTGCATGGTGCGGCCGGACAGGTCGATGCCCTTCTTGCCGTCCGGGCCCTTGAGGTCCTTACGCACCCGCTCGGTGATGCCCTGCTTGGTGTAGAGCATCTTGTCGAAGTGGGCGGGCGAGAAGTCCGGAACCCACATCGAGTTGTTGTCCTCGTGCGGCAGGGTCGCCGGGTTGGGGATGGTGTTGTGCTTCGGTCCGTTCTGGACGGTGCCGGGCACGCAGGTGCGGTCCTCGAAGACCGTCTTGGGGACCATCACCCCGGTGAAGTCGTCGTTGGCCTGGTCGTTGAACTCGACCAGCAGGGTGAGCAGCTTGGCCGTCTGGGTGCTCTTGGCCTTCTTGAACGCGCGCGGGCTCTGCCCGGTGCGGATCGCCCGCGCCTCGTTGCGGGCCAGTTCCCGGGCGGCCACCGGGTTGCCGCCGGCGAACTTGCGGTCGTACGCGCGGGCCTCGTCCGCCGCCGGGGTGCGGATCCCGTCGGCGCCCCGGACCTCCTTACCCGCGGTGTCCGGCTGCACCTCCGGCTCGGCGTAGTTGAGGTAGTGCTCGTCGGCCCCGATCCGGGTCGGTGTGGCCGGCCCGGCGGGCTGGGCCGCCGCACTGCCGGTCACGGTCAGTGACGCGGCGACGAGGGCGAGGGTGGGCAACGCGACGAGTAGGCGTCGGCGTGCGCCGGTTGGCGGGACAATGTTCATGCCGCTCCAAGTCATGAGGGCGTGAGGGCGAAGGAGCGCCTGACCTGAAAGGCCGGCGCTCATGAGAGGCAAAGTAAGCATATTCATCAATACCTGGCAAGGGGCTCGACCGTTCTCCGTCCGCCCAGCCACCGGGGCCGGACCGATCAGCCGGTTCCGGTTGCTCCCACCCGCCACACCGGACACGCCGTCGGCCCGTCCGGTGTGGCGGAACAGTCAGCCGCCGGTGGCCGCCAGTCTGGCCACCGTGAGGGAGTTCTGGTCCGGCTTCTGCGGCTCCGCGCCGAGCTTCGACCAGGCGAGGTAGTCACCTGCGGCGAACACGAGGCTCAACCCGGGTGCTTCGCCGAGCCGCCAGAGCCGCTGCGTCCTGACGTCCAGGGCGTACTGCCCGGCATCGCCACCGCCGCTGCCGTTGCTCCAGCAGACGTAGCGCGGGGAGGAGCTCAGCGTCATGGAGGTGCCGTCGTCACCGAGTGTGACCTCGGTGGCGTCTCCGGTGGCGGTGTCCAGGACGAACAGCGACGCGTTCGGCTCCGGTGCCGGGGCCGACACGATCCAGGCAACCCGACCGGGCTCCGCCGTCAGGGCGGTGACCTGCTGCTCCTTTGCCAGCGGGCCCGTGGTGAGCAGGTCGTCCCGGCCACCGGTCACCTTGCGGATCTCGTACCGGTCCGCCGGGAAGCCGGGGGACACGTCCGCCGAGCGCACGTAGTAGAGGTCGCTGCCCGCCGCAGCGGGGAGCTTCGCGCGCTCGGCCACCACCTCCGCCGCCCGGCTCCCGGTGACGGACCTGCCCAGGACCTGGGCACCGAACTCGGGTTGACCGGTGGTGGGGACGGCCGTGGTCCAGTAGACCCGGTCGGTGCCCACCGAGAGCATCGACGAACCGGGTGGGATGGGCATCTTCCTGCCCTTGGAGACGGCTGCGGAATCGCCAAGCAGCACCGTCCGGCCAGCAGCCCGGTCGAAGCCGTAGACCCGCCAGTCCATCTGGTACATGTCGGTGCTGGTCGTCTCCAGCCAGGCCACGGTCCGCTCGTCGGCGTCCCCGTAGATGGCCTGACGGGCCGCGCCGTGCGGGGCGGGGGACATGCCGCGCACTCGGCTGCCTGCGTAGAGCCCCACCTGGCTCTGGCCGATGACCACCTCGCCGCTGCGGGTGGTGGCGGCCGGGTTGGCCGCGGTGATCATCTGCCCGTCCGGCGTCAGGCCCAGGTGGTTGAGGGTACGCCCGGGCGCCGTCGTGCCGCTCAGGCTGAAGCTGACCTGGAACTCGCGGCCCGGTACGGCGTCGACCGCGTCGGTGGTGGCGTACCGGGACCGGACCCGGAAGGAGGCCCCAGGGCTGCTGGCGGAGCCGCTCGCCGAGATGCCGGGGGTGGGCGCGTCCCGGTGTCCGGGCGAGCCCACCCCCTGCTCGTCGTCGCAGCCACCGACAGCGAGGAGCAACAGCGCCACTGTCAGTGTTCGTCGCACGGTCAGTACACGATCCCGTTGGACTGGAGGAAGCGGGTTGCGAAGCTTGAGGTGCTGTAGCTGAACGATGGCTTCGTGGCGGACCACACCGTGGTCGCCGGGTCGGCCCAGCTTGAGGTCTGACCGGACGCAGTGTAACCGAATCCGACGATCCAGTGACCGATCGTCTTGTTGGTCGGGTGTCCGTTGTAGTGCGATCCGCCGGCGAACTCCACGGTGTCGGCCCCGATCGGCATGCCGTTACCGCCGATGCTGTGGGCGAAGACGGCGACCAGCAGCGAACCACTGGGCTTGGGCACCTGCACGTACCAGTTGAAGCCGCGCCAGCGGTTGATGCCGGTGGCGAATCGCTTGCTGGTCCAGGTGGTGGCCCCGTTCGCCTCGGTGGCCATGTGCGAGCTGGTGGCCAGGTTGGGCTGGGAGAGGCTGGCCCCGTTGTACTTGCTCTTGAACCCGGTCCCGTGCAGGTAACGGAGGATCATGTAACCCGAGGCTGGGCCGCAGTAGTATCCCTTGCTCTGGCCGGTCTGGCTCAGACCCAGGATGCGGCTGCTGGCCGCTGTGGTGCGCAGACCGGCACCGTCTCCCGGATCGACGTAGCCGGAGTCGCCGTACTGGGCGACGTAGTCCGCTTCGAGCATGTTGAGCTGGGTCGGATCGGCCCCTTGGAAGTTGACCGCGTAGTACTCCTGGGACAGCTGGATCTTGAGGGACGTCTGGCTGTCCGTCGGCTGCTCGATCGAGGGATCGGTGACGTCACCGCCGGTGAAGTTGCCTTCGATGCCGTTGTACGGCTGGTCGGGGTCGATCACCTCGGCCAGTGCCGAGGTGGGGGCGGTGAGCGCGACGGCGCACCCGATCATCAGGGCGGCGAAACCGCCGGCAGCGCGCCGGTAGCTCGTCATCGCTGTCTTCAAGTGATCCTCCACAATGTGGGTAGGGTGAACCGCCCGGCCTTTCCGGCGGTTCACAGAATCGATTCGGTGCGGCTGGGTCGAATCGTAATAACGGTGCGACGGATCCGCCTGTCCCGCATTCTGGGGACAGGGTCGCCTTGGTAGTGGAAAGGCGGCCCAACGACTACCGCGTCCAGCGAAGAAACGCGTTCACCACGGCGAAAACAACGTCACGAATCGGTACGCGCAAAGGCGCACCGCCTCAGGGCTGAGGAGCGAGCGCCGCCCGGGTGAGGAACGCCTTGTTGCCGTGTCCGAGTTTCGCCTTGAGTCGCTTGACGTAGGTGTTGACGGTGTGCACGCTCACCCGCAGTCGAGCTGCCGTCTGGTTGTGGGTGAGCCCGTTGGCGATGCAGTCGAGAACCTCACGTTCCCGCTGGGAGAGTCGTTGTCGGCCAGGCCCGGGGTCGCGCTGCCCGGTGCCCGGCGTGGGCTGGTCGACGGGTGTCGGGACGGTGTCGGCCGGTCCACGCCCGGCCAGCATGGTCACTAGGTCGTGGACACCGTCCTGCTCGTCCGGTGCCGCGCCGGTGACCAGCAGGAGGCAGTGCCCGGCGGGCAGACTCCCCGCTGCGTCAGCCCGGACCCCGGCGGAGCCGCTGCGCGGCAACCCGCCCGGGTCGGTGGCCGGTGCCGGCTGGGTGACGGTCAGACCGGCCGAGCCGAGCAGGTCGCCGACGACACGCCGGAAAGCCGGATCGCCGCCGAGAACTGAGATTTGAATCATCGGTCGTCCTCTGAATAGGAACACGGCAGCCCGATCCGACGGTCGGTATTCACCGTCGGATTGAACTCGATCGAAAGAACGCGGAACGGGATCTCGTTCGGCGCTTCTGTCGCTATTGCTGCAACCTGCAGCCGGCCTGGTGTTCCGGAGGACGTTCAGTCTCTGATCGAAAATGCCACATCGATGCCATCACCCCCGTGTAGGCAAACTTTCCAATAGCTCGGTCAGGTGCTCGACGGTCCTGCGCAATCTCGTACCTTGACGGTGACGATTGTCGCACGGGCGGTTCCCCGTGCGCTGCCCCGTCCGAGCGCGCAGCCAGGCGTAGAAACGGCGGTGGGTGCCGGTCCGACCCCACCGGCACCACCCGGCTCACCCGCCACCCCACCCAGCGAACCGGGGGTCGGTGATCAAGAGGTTCAGGTCATCAACC
>NZ_JBEZEK010000017.1:0-141979 GCF_040648835.1 Micromonospora sp. NPDC049081
TCAAGCAGGTCGACGGCTGGCACGACATGCCCCTGACCAAGGCCGCCCAGACCGTCCAGGTGTCGGCGTACCCCGACCACTACGCCCAGTGGGAGCAGCAGGCCGCCGACCTCGTCGCCCAGCACTGGAACAGCTGACCCACACCCGAACGGCTGACCAACGCGAAAGCCCCGGCTCAGTGGAGCCGGGGCTTTCGTGATTCTCTGGTGGGCGATACTGGGTTTGAACCAGTGACCTCTTCCGTGTCAAGGAAGCGCGCTCCCACTGCGCCAATCGCCCGTGGTCGAGAGCGGACGACGGGATTCGAACCCGCGACCCTCACCTTGGCAAGGTGATGCGCTACCAGCTGCGCTACGTCCGCGTGCCGCCCGGTTTCCCCGGCGACGGGGTGAACTCTACCCGATGGCAAGATCGCCCGCCCCGCCGACCCCGCCCCGGCACGCCGCACGCCCCGGCCATGTCACCCGACGCCACCCCGCGGCCCACGGGTGTCCTGCGCCGACGGCCCCTACTGCGGGGCCGGTGGACCGGTGAGCCGCTCCCGCACCTGGGCGGCGTCGGGGTGACCGAGCCGGTCGAGCACCTCAAGGGCGTGCCGCCAGGCGACCCGGGCGGCGTCGGGCTCGGCGGCGGCCTGCTGGCTGTCGCCGAGGTGCATCAGCGTGATCGCCTCGAAGTACCGCTCGCCGGTCTCCCGCCACAGCGCGAGCGCGTGCCGGTAGCAGTCGATGGCCTCGCGGTGCCGGCCGAGGTGGTGGTGCGCATAGCCGAGACTGTCCCAGGCGTGCGCCTCCCAGTACCGGTTCCCGGTCTGTTGCTGCTGCGTCAGTGCCCGCCCGCAGTAGTCCAGGGCGCGGGCATGGTCACCGAGTTGGATGTGGTACCAGCCGATGTTGTTGAGCGCGTTGGCCTGCCCCTGCGCATGCCCGGCGGCCTCGAACAGCCGGTGCGCCCGCTGCGCGTGTTCGAGTGCCCGCCGGTGGTCGCCCTGCCGTTCCGCGAGGATGCCGAGGTTCAGCTCGGTCCGGCCGCCGCCGACCCGGTCACCGAGCTCGGCGTACAGGTGCCGGGAACGTTCCAGGTGGTCGTGGGCCTCGTCGTACGCGCCGAGGCGCAGGCAGGCGACGGCCCGGTTGCGGTGGGCGCGGGCCTGACCGTCGCGGTCGACCGCTGCGGTGGCGGCCCGCAGCGCCACCTCCTGGACACGGGACTGGTCGGGCCAGGCCCCCACCCGGTCGAGATAGGTGTTGACGCTCCAAGCCAGCTGCCAGGCGTGGGTCGGCCAGCCGTGTTCGGCCGCCAGGTCGATCGCGGCGAGCAGCGCCCGGTGTTCGGCGGCGAGCCACGCCCATGCCTCGTCCCGGTCGGCCGGCTCGACCACCGTCGCCCCGGGTCGCGCCGCCGGCAGGTCGATGTCGTCGCGGTGCCGGTGCAGCAGCAGAGCTGCCGCGTAGGCGGTGTGCAGGTAGTGGTCGAGCAGCCGGCCGAGCGCCGCCCGGCGCAGACCGGCGGAGTCGGTCTGCAGGGCCGACTCGACCGCGTACGCCCGGAGCAGGTCGTGCAGGGTGTACCGGCCGGGGGTGTGCTCGGTGAGCAGGTTCGCCCGGGTCAGCACCGCCAGTGGCCGACGCACCTCGGCCGTCGACAGGGCGGCGAGGCTGGCGGCTGCCGCCACCGACACGTCGGGGCCGGGGTGCGTCCCGAGCGCCCGGAACAGGCCGGCCGCCACCGGGTCCAGACCCCGGTACGACCAGGACAGCACCGCCCGCACGTCACTGCCGGCCTCGCCGTCGCTGAACGCGTCCAGGGCGCCCCGGGTGGCGGTCAGCTCGGCGGCGAGTCGGGCGAGCGGGAAGTCCGGGTGGGTGGCGGCCCGCGCAGCCACGATGGCCAGCGCCAACGGCAGGCCGGCCGCCGCGGCGACGATCCGGTCCACCGCCTGCGGCTCGGCCGCGACCCGCACCGCACCCAGCCGCCGGGACAGCAACTCGCGTCCCTGCGCCGGGGACAGCAGGTCCAGCAACAGTGGACGGGCGCCCTCGGCCGTGACCAGCCCCGGCAGCTGGTTACGGCTGGTCACCAGGACCAGGCAGCCCGGGGAGCTGGGCAACAGCGGACGCACCTGGTCGGCGTCACGGGCATTGTCCAGCAGCACCAGCATCCGCCGGTCGGCGAGCAGGCTGCGGTACAGCGCGGCCTGCGACGCCAGCCCCACCGGGATGCGCTCCGGGGGCACCGCGAGCGCCTCCAGGAACCCGGCCACCGCCTCCGCCGGGGCCAGTGCGGGCGCGTCGGGGTCGTACCCGCGCAGGTTGACGTAGAGCTGCCCGTCGGGGAACCGGTCGGTGACCTGGTGCGCCCAGTGCACGGCGAGGGTCGTCTTGCCCACCCCGGCCGTGCCGCAGATGGTCGAGATGGGCACGGTGCCCGGCGGGCCGGCCGGCTCGGCGAGCAGCGCGGTCAGGGTGGCCAGCGCCGCGGACCGACCCGCGAAGTGCCGGACCGCCGCGGGGAGCTGCCGGGGGACGAACTCCGGGGTCCGCCCGTCCGGTTGCGGTGGCGGGGTCCCGGCGGGTGCCGGTCGGTCCCGGTCGGTGGGGGCGACGGCCCGCCGGCCGTCGGCCCGTGCCGCGTCCCGCAACCGCCAGTAGGCCGTCTCCCACCTGGCCGGGTCGGTCAGGTCGGCGGGCAACCGGGTGCCGGCCTGTTCGGCGTACGCGACGCAGGCGCCCAGGTAGCCGGTGACGAAGTCCCAGTCCGGCAACGACTTGGCGTTGAGCTTGTCGCTGAGGGTGGAGCGGGCCAGTGGCCTGCCCCGCCGCGCGGCGACCGCCACCAGGGTGTTCAGTGACGGCCCGCCGGCGAGCTGGCGTAGCCGTCGCAACTCCTCGGCGAACGCGAGCAGCGCCTCCCGACCGGTCTCCCCCACACCACACCCACCCGGCGTCGCGACGTCCCTTGGCAGAGTCGGAGCAAGGATAGACATCGCATCGACGCTGAGCGCTGACCTCCCACGAGCCGGGAGGCCGCCCGGACCGGGGGGTCGACTTCCCCGGCATCCGGCGGGGTGCGGTACGCCCCGGCCGGTGGCGGGGCCGGCGGGGAAAAGCAGTAGGACCACCTTCCGGGCGCGGAAGGTGGTCCTACTGACCGTGTGGGCGATACTGGGTTTGAACCAGTGACCTCTTCCGTGTCAAGGAAGCGCGCTCCCACTGCGCCAATCGCCCGTGCTTGTTACCGAGGTGGGGACGGGATTTGAACCCGCGTACACGGCTTTGCAGGCCGTTGCCTCGCCTCTCGGCCACCCCACCGAGGTTGCCCCCGTCGTGCGTGGCGGCAGCTCCGAGCGGACGACGGGATTCGAACCCGCGACCCTCACCTTGGCAAGGTGATGCGCTACCAGCTGCGCTACGTCCGCTTGCCTCCGGGACACACCCGGTGACGGATGGAAACTCTAGCCGAGCGGTCGGACCGATGCCAAATCGGGTCGACGGACGGCGCGTCCGGGGCGGTGGGGTGAGCGCCACCACCACCGCCAGGGCGTCCTAGGAAAGTCGGCTGGTGGCGGTGCCCCGATCTGTCGCACCGTCACCGAACAGGTCGGGAAGCCATCCGACGCGCCGGTGGGACGCTGTCCGGCTTCCGACTGACACCTGCCCGATCGGTCGGGTCGGTAACTCCCTGTGGTCGTGTCGATGGGTTACCGTAGCGGCGTGACGAGACGTGCCGCCGCCGATGTCCGCCTGGATTCCCTGCTGCGCACAGCCTGCGACGTGATCGTCGAGCGTGGACTCGCCAACACCCGCACCGCCGACGTGGCCGCCGCCGCCGGGGTCAGCCAGGCCTTGGTCTTCTACCACTTCGCCACCAAGGAACGGCTGCTCGCCCAGGCCTTCGCGTACGCCGTCGAGCAGGAACTGTCCCGACTGGACGCGGTGCTGCGCTCCGCCACCCCGCCGCTGACCAAGCTCCGGCGCATCCTGCGCCTCTACACCCCCACCGGCCGCCCCTGGGCGATGTGGATCGACGGGTGGGCGGAGTCCCTGCGTACCCCCGAGTTGGAAAAGGTCTGCCGCCGGCTGGACCTGCGCTGGCGGCAGGACCTGGCGGCGGTGATCTCGGCCGGGGTGGCCGACGGCACCTTCCAGTGCGCCGACCCGGCCGGGGCCGCCTGGCGGATCAACGCGGTGATGGACGGGCTCGCCGTCCAGCTCGCCGTGCACGAGCGGGTGATCTCCCGGCGACAGTTCGGTGAGTGGATCCGGCTGGTCACCGCCCGGGAGCTGGGCCTCGAGCCCGCCCAACTCGTCTGATCCGCGCACCGCGCGCCATTGCCCCCACCCGATCCGCCTGGTATCCACGAATGCGCATGCGTAACCACGCCTGCGCCGGGCCGGCGTCGCGCCGGTCCCCGCTCCCACAAGGAGGTTCCGTGCCCAGACCGGAGTGGACACCCCGAACGAGCCGGCACCGACGCCGGCTCGTTCCCGTACTGGCGACCGCCGCCGTGGTCGCCGCCCTGCTGCCCGGCGGAGGCACCGCCACGGCCGCACCGGGCGACACCGCGGCCCCGGCCCCGGGCCGCTCCGGCTCGTTCGCCGACGACCGCCACCAGGGCGCCGACGTCGACAACCGCACCGGTACGGCCGCACCCGACGCCCGCCAGCGCAGCCTGGCCCGGGCCACCGGCGTCCCGGTGCGGTGGAACCGGCTCGGCACCCCGCACGCCCTCGGCCCGGCCCGGCTCGCCACCGGCCTGCCCGCCGACCCGGAGGCCGCCGCCCGGCGTTACCTCACCCAGCAGCGGGACCTGTTCGGGCTGGACGCCGACGCGGTCGCCGCCCTCGACCGCCTCCTGGTCCGCCCGGTCGGCGACGGCGCGGTGGTCACCCTGCGGCAGCGCTTCGGCGACCTGCCCGCCGGCCACGACGGCCTGGTCACCGTGGCGGTCGCCGACGGCACCGTGCTCTCGGTCAGCTCCTCGCTGTCCCGGGACACCTCCGCCCCCGCCCCGGCCACCCGCACCGCCGCGCAGGCGTACGACGCCGCGCTCGCCGACGCCGGCCTGGACGCCGCCGGGGTGGCCAGCCACCAGGTGCGGCCGGTCGTCGTGCCCACCCCGCTCGACGGCAACCGGACCGCCTACGAGGTGACCCTGATCGGCCGCGACAGCGACCACCCGGCGGCCTTCACCACCTACGTCGACGCGATCAGCGGGAAGGTGCTGATCCGCGAGGACCTGGTCGACTTCGACTCCGACAACCCGAGCTGGGCGGTCTACCCGGCCACCCCGCCGCAGGACCTAGCCCCCGGGCAGGACCCCCGGGTCCGCTGGTGCGCCAGCCCCGCACCCGACTGTGTCGCCGCCTTCCGCGACCCGGCCAGCGGGCAGCCCTGGGACGTCGACCTCGCCACCGGAGCCCCCACCGGCACCACCCGGGGCAACTCCGCCAACACGGTGGTCTCCTGGGGTGCCGGCAGCCCGCTGGTCAACGCCCCCGCCCGCCCGGACCGGCGCTACGAGTACCCGTTCACCGACCAGTGGCACCAGTCCCGCTGCAACCCGGCGGCGTTCACCTCCGCCCAGCGCAACGACGCCGACGCGGCCACCGCCAACCTGTTCGCCATGCACAACCGGATGCACGACTGGGCCTGGCACCTCGGCTTCACCGAGGCCACCTGGAACCTCCAGGCGGTCAACGTCAGCGGTGCCGGCCTGGGCGGAGACGCCGAGCAGGGGCGGGCCCAGCAGGGCGCGCTGAGCGGCAACCGCAACAACGCCAACCAGTCCACCCCGCGCGACGGGCTGCTGCCCACCACCAACATGTACCTGTGGCAGCCGCAGGCCGGTGGGCCGTACCCGCCGTGCGTGGACGGCGACTACGACATGACGGTGATCGGCCACGAGTACACCCACGCCATCACCAACCGGATGATCGCCGGCCCGGACAGCGGGATCAGCGGGCACCAGGGCGGGGCGATGGGTGAGTCGTGGAGCGACCTGCTCGCCGCCGAGTACCTCTACGAGCACGGCCTGCGCGCCCCCGGTGAGACGCCCTTCGTCACCGGCGGCTACGTCACCGGCAACCTGGTCAGCGGCATCCGCAACTACGACCTGAGCCGCAGCCCGCTCAACTACTCCGACGTCGGCTACAACACCGGCGGCCCGGCCGTGCACGCCGACGGGGAGATCTGGGGTGCGACCAACTTCCGCATCCGCGCCGCCCTGGTCAAGAAGTACGGCCTGGGCACCCCGGCGCGGCAGCTCGACTGCGCCCAGGGCCGGGTGGCCGCCGAGAACTGCCCGGGCAACCGGCGCTGGGTGCAGCTGGTCTTCGACTCGTTCCTGCTCCAGGCGGCCAGCCAGGTCAGCATGCTCGACATGCGGGACAATCTGCTCACCGCCGACCGGCTGCGCTTCGGCGGGGCCAACCAGGAGCTGATCTGGGCCGAGTTCGCCCGCTCCGGGATGGGCCGCGACGCCGCCACCGTCGGCGCCGCCGACACCGACCCGACGCCCAGCTTCGCCAGCCCCTCCGGGGGCAACGCCACGCTGACCCTGCGCCCCCGGGGCGACAGCACGGACGCGCCGATCCGGCTCTACGTCGGCGACTACGAGGCGCGGGCCACCCCCGTCGCCGACACCGACCCGGCCACCCCGCTGCCGGCCACCTTCGAGGCCGTCGCCGGGACGTACCAGGTGCTGGCGGTCGCCCCCGGGTTCGGCCACCAGCGGTTGGAGGTGGTCGCCAAGGCCGGCCAGCAGGGGTACGTCGACCTGCGGCTGAGCCGAAACCTGGCGTCCACCACGTCCGGGGCGACGATCACCGGCGACGGGGTGAACCTGGACCGGATCGGCGACGACACCGAGGCCACCAACTGGGCGTCGTTGACCGGGGTCGCCGGTAAGAGGGTCACCGTCACACTGCCCGGCGGCACGCCGCAGCCGGTGCAGCGGGTCAACGTCAGCGCCATGCTCCGCCCGGCGATCACCGGCGACGCCGACCCCGGCGCGCAGAACGCCCTGAGCGCGCTGCGGTCGTTCGCGGTGTCGACCTGCGACGCGAGCACCACCGACTGTGCCGACCCGGCCCGCTGGACCCGGGTCTACACCAGCGCCGACGACGCGTTCCCCGGCGGGAAGTACCGGGCCTACAGCCGGGACATCATCCTGCGGTCGTTCCGGGTGCCGACCACCGTCGCCACCCACGTGCGGCTGGAGGTGCTGGCCAGCCAGTGCACCGGCGGGCCCGCGTACGCCGGTGAGCAGGACGACGACCCGGCCACCCAGACCGACTGCGCCACCGCCAGCCCGGCGCGCGACCAGGTACGCGTCGCCGAGTTCCAGGTGTTCGGGAAGTGAAACCCGCCGGGGCCGGGTGGTGGCGCCACCCGGCCCCGGCGGCCCCCGATCACCGTCGGACGGTGGTCCACCGGACCGGTCGACGGACCGGGCGGGCATCGCCCTCCACCCCGTCGGCGGCGGTCCGGGTCAGCTGTCGCAGCCGCATCAGCAGGCCGACGCCGAGGAAGAGCAGCAGCCCACCGAGCAGGAAGGCCGCCTGCACCAGACCGAAACCGCCGCTCTGGTTGGCCGAACGGTTCGCCGCGGGCGGTGGCGGCACCTCGGCGAGCGCCTCCTCGGTCGGCTCGGTCTCCTCCCCGGTCGGTTCCAGCACCTCCTCGGTCGGCTCCGGCGACGCGCTGGTCGGCTCGGGTGCCGCCGTGGTGGGCGCAGGTGCCGTGCCGACGACCTGCCGGGTGGCGCTCTGCCGGGCGAGCAGCCGCAGGTTCGGGTCGTACGCCTCGGCGGCCAGGGTGATCCGGCCCCGGGTGACGTCCTCGGCGAAGGCCACCCGGTAGGTGGCGGTGACAGTGCGGTCCGGGCAGAGGGTGCCCGGGTCGAGTTGCCGGTCGGTCAGCCGGGCCACCGCCCCCTCGGCCCGGATGTCGAGCGGGAACGAGCCGGTCTCCTCGATCCGGTCCATCTTGACCTGGTCCAGTCGTAGCCCCTGCACCGAGAGCACCATCGACCAGCGGACCTTCACACATCCGCCGTTGCCCTTGCGGGACACCACCGCCGAGACCGTTCGTACCTGGTCACCGGCGGTGAACTCGTCGGGCAGGCCGCTCAGCTCGGTGGCGAAGCGGTCCGCCGCCGATGCCGGTGCCGGCCCGGCGAGCCCTGTCCCCGTGAGGCAGGCCAGCACCGCCCCGACCCGTAGCGCGTTCCGCCACACCATCACCACCGCCTCGTCCTCCCGTCGGTCTTGTCCACTCGCCACGCTATGAGCAGGATGGGGAAGCCGGTAGACGGGCGTGTTCGCGCCGAGCGGCAAGTGCGGGGCGGGTTAACACCGACAGTGGTGAACCGGTCACCCGCGACCTCCGACACGCCGAGGATCGGTGTGGGGAGCACCATCGGCCGGCGGTGAGGGTGCACCGGGCCGGCCGACGTGCGACTGACATCCTGGGCGGGTGTCCGAACTCTCCGCCGCCTTCGTCCGGCTGCACGCCCGGCTCGCCCCGGTCGCCTTCGTACCCGAGGTGCTGTTGCACCAGGCCGACGAGCCGATCGGCCTGTGGGAGCTGACCGAGGGCGAGTTCCGCAGCGCCCAGCCGCCGCCGTTCTGGGCCTTCGCCTGGGCCGGTGGGCAGGGGTTGGCCCGGTACGTCACCGACCACCCGGAGGTGGTCGCCGGCCGCCGGGTGCTCGACCTCGCCTCCGGCTCCGGCCTGGTCGCCATCGCCGCCGCGCGGGCCGGCGCGGCGGCCGTGCGGGCGGTGGAGATCGACGAGCGGGCCGTCGCCGCCGTCGCCCTCAACGCCGCCGCCAACGGGGTACGCGTCGACGCCGAACTGGCCGACGTCCTCGACGGCGATGCCGGGGACGCGCAGGTGCTGCTCGCCGGGGACGTCTTCTACAGCGAGGCGATGGCCCGTCGGGTGCTGCGCTTCCTGCTGCGGGCCGCCCGCTCCGGTGCCCGGGTGCTGGTCGGCGACCCGGGGCGGGCGTTCCTGCCCCGGGAACGTTTCCACGAGCTGGCCGGCTACGACGTGCCGGTGCCGGAGGCGCTGGAGAGCGTACGGGTGAAGCACACCACGGTGTGGGAGCTGGATCCCGCGCCGCCGGGAGCCGCCCGCTAGCGTGACCGGGTGCTGTTCCGGGGGTGGGAGGGGGCCGTCGACGGGCCCTGGCCGGACGTGGCCACCGTCGTCGACCGGGTCGGCGGCGTACACCTGGTGGTGACCCGGCACGCGCTGGTCCGGCAGGTGCTCGCCGACGCGGTGACCTGGCGACCCGACAACGCCCTGGACGCGGTGACGCCGATCCCGGTGGCCGCGCTGCGGGTGCTCACCGGGCACCGGTTCCGGTTGCCGCCGACGCTGGCGAACAACGCCGGCCCCAGCCACCCGGAGATCCGGGCGATCGTCGCCGAGGCGCTGCACCCGGACCGGGTGGCCGCCCAACGGCCGTGGCTGACGGCGCTGGTACGGAACCGGGTGGCCGGGATCGCCGCCGACCTGGCCGCCGGTCGGCCGGTCGACCTGCACGCCCGGCTCGCCGCCGACCTGCCGCTGCTGGCACTGGCCCGGCTGGTGGAACTGCCGGACGCACCGGTCGGCGCGGTGAAGGACTTCGCGCGGGCGGCCCTGGAGCTGTTCTGGGCCCCGCTGGACGTCGACCGGCAGCAGACCCTCGCCGTCGAGGTGGGCCGCTTCCACGCCGTACTGCGGGAGTTCGCCGCCGTCGGTGGCGGGTTGGCGGCCCGGCTGCGCGCCGCCGGGCACTCCCCCGACGTGCTGGTGGGGGCGCTGTTCTTCCTGCTGGTCGCCGGGCAGGAGACCACCAGCCAGTTCCTGACCCTGCTGCTGCACCGGCTCACCGGCGAACCCGGGGTGCGCGCCGGGTTGCGGGCCGGCACCGTCGCGGTCGCCGACGTGGTGGAGGAGGGCCTGCGGCTGGAACCGCCGATCGTCACCTGGCGACGGGTGGCCGCGACGGACACCACGCTGGGCGGCACACCGGTGCCGGCGGGCAGCTCGATGCTGCTGTGGCTGGCCCGCGCCGGCCGCGACCCGGAGGTGGTGGCCGAGCCGACCGGGTTCCGTCCCGGGCAGCGCGGGTCACGCCGGCACCTGGCCTTCGGGGCGGGAGCGCACCGCTGCGTCGGCGCGCAGCTGGCCCGGCTGGAAGCGGCGGTGGTGGTCGCCGAGGCCGCACCGCTGCTGGACGCGGTGACGGTGGTCCGTCCACCGTGGTGCCCGGACAACCTCACCTTCCGGATGCCCGACGCCTTCGTGGTCCGCCGTGCCGACACCCGCCCGACCTGAGCCCCGCCCCGGGCCCGCCGCCGGTGCAGGTACACCGGCCCCGCTGTACGGATGAACGGGGCAGGTACACCCGGCCCCGCTGCCCGGATTCGCCGGCACCGGTGTCCCAGTCGGCCCCTTTCGAGCTGATGACGTCCACGCATCACCCTGCCGACCTGCCCAAACAGGCGTAACCGTCACTCACCACGACGGGTTGAACCCACGTGACGCCCGGCGCCACACCAACCCGGGAGGTCAGCGTGCACCCCACCCCAACCCCCCACCACTCCCCCACCCCACCCCCGCCCTCCTGGGTTGATCAAGAAGTTTTGGTCAAAACGGAGATCAACGGTGACGCAAAGCTCTTGATCACCGGGGCGAGGCGGGTGGGGTGGGTGGGGCGGGTGGGGTGGGCGAGGCGGGTGGGATGGGTGGGGTGGGCAGGGCGCGTGGGGGGTGGGGTCAGGTGAGGTGGGCGGCGGTTCGGGGAGACCTGCCGGCGTCGCTGGTGGTGTTCCTGGTGGCGTTGCCGCTGTGTGTGGGGATCGCGGTCGCCTCCGGCGTACCGGTCGAGCTCGGACTGGTGACGGGGGTGGTGGGTGGGCTGGTGGTGGGGGTGATGCCGGGCAGCAGTCTCCAGGTGAGCGGACCGGCCGCCGGGCTGACCGTCCTCGTCGCCGAGGCCGTGGACCGGTACGGGCTGGCCGGCCTCGGCACCATCGTGCTGGTCGCCGGCCTGCTCCAGATCGGGTTGGGCCTGCTACGGCTCGGCCGGTGGTTCCGGGCCATCTCGGTGGCCGTGGTGCACGGCATGCTCACCGGTATCGGCCTGCTGCTGATCGCCGGTCAGCTCCACGTCCTGGCCGGCGCCGACACCCCACCGACCGGCCTCGCCGGCTTCACCGGGTTGCCCCACCTGGTCGGGGACCTCACCGGCTCCGGCACGGCACAGGTGTCGCTCGCCGTCGGAGTAGCCACGATCGTGGTCATGCTGCTCTGGGACACCCTGCCCGGCCGGCCGGGCCTGGTCCCCGGGGCGCTGGTCGCCGTCGTCGCGGTCGCCGGGGTGAGCGCCGTCCTGCGGCTACCGGTCGCCACCATCGAGGTGGAGGGCCTGCTCGCGGCGATCCAACCGTCGTTCGGGCACTGGACGGCCCTCACCGACCCGGGGCTGCTCGCCACCGTCGTCACGTTCACCCTGGTCGCCTCGGCGGAGAGCCTGTTCAGCGCGGCGGCCGTCGACCGGCTGCACCAGGGGCCGCGCACCGACTTCGACCGGGAACTCGTCGCCCAGGGCACCGGCAACACCGTCTGCGGCCTGCTCGGCGCGTTGCCGATGACCGCCGTCATCGTACGCAGCTCCGCCAACGTCCGGGCCGGGGCGCGGACCAAGGCGTCCCGGGTGCTGCACGGGGTGTGGCTGCTGCTCTTCGTCGCCGCCGTGCCCGGCCTGGTGGGGCTGATTCCGATGCCCGCGCTCGCCGCCGTGCTCGTGCACGCCGGATGCAAGCTGCTGCCGTGGCGGGCCCTGCCCGAGCTGTGGCGGGAGCACCGGGGCGAAGCTGTGGTGCTGGTGGTGACCGCCGTCGCGATCCTCGGCACCGACCTGTTCACCGGCGTGCTCGTCGGCCTCGGCCTGGCCGTGGTCAAGACCGCCTGGGAGACGTCCCACGTCCGGGTCACCGTGCACGACGACGTCGACCCGGTGCACGTGGCGATCAGCGGCAACGCCACCTTCCTGCGGCTGCCCACCATCCTGACCGCCCTCGACGGGCTGCCCGACGACCGGCGGGTACGGCTGGACCTCGGCGGCCTGCGGCACGTCGACCACGCCTGCCGTACCGCCCTGGATGCCTGGGTCGAGGCGCAGAACCGCGACGCCGACGTCAGCGTGCAGGTCGTCGCCCCACGGCCGGCGCAGGACGACCAGCCCCGGCCCGTCCCCGCCACCGAATGAGGGCACCGGCGGCGGACCGCTCAGCCGGCGTCCTCGGCCCAGGTGCGCCAGTCGTCGAGCACCCCGTACAGGTCGGGGGTGAGCCAACCCGGGGCGGACCGGCGGAACACCCCCGGGTCCATCGACCCGGCACCGGTCGGTAGCGCGCCGAGCAGGTTCGGCACCAACTCGGTCAGGTTCGCCCAGTGCACCAGTTGCGGCTCCGCCGGCCAGGCACCGATCACCACCCCGGCGGGCACGGCCCGACGCTCCAACGCCTCCAGGGTGAGCGCGGTGTGGTTGAGGGTGCCGAGCCCGGCCCGGGCCACCACCACCGCCGGAGCGCCCAGCGACACCGCCAGGTCGGCGACCGTCCACGCCTCGCCCGACGGGCGCAGCCCCATCGGCACCAGCAGCCCACCGGCTCCCTCGACGAGCACCAGGTCGTGCTTGTCGACCTCCGCGCGGATCGCATCGACGGCCGTGTACAGCTCCAGCGGCTCCAACTCGGCGACCCGGGCCGCCGCCAGCGGGGCGAGCGGGTCCGGGTAACTCGACAGGGTGCGACCGGTCAGCGGGGCGGCCAGCCGGGTCACCGAGTCGATGTCGCCGGGCTCGCCGGTGGCCGTACCCGTCTGGCCCGGCTTGACCACCGCGACCCGCAGGCCGGCGGCCTGCGCGGCAGCGGTGATCGCCGCCGTCACCACCGTCTTGCCGACCTCGGTGTCGGTCCCGGTGACCAGCACCGCGCCCTTCCACCCGCTCACGGCAGTATCTCGGTTCGCGACTGCGGGGCCCGCAAACCCGGCTCACTCCTCACGCTCACGGCAGTACCTCAGCTCGCGACTGCGGGGCTCGCAAACCCGGCTCACTCCTCGCGCTCACGGGCACCACCTCAGCTCGCGACTGCGGGGCTCGCAAACCCGGCTCACTCCTCGCGCTCACGGGCACCACCTCAGCTCGCGACTGCGGGGCGCACTCCACGATGGCCTCCAGGGCGTGTTCGAAGTCGGCTCGGGTGACCCCGGCCGAGAGCGTCAGGCGCAACCGGGAGCGGTGGTCCGGGGTGGACGGCGGGCGGAAGCAGCCGACGGCGACGCCCCGGGCCCGGCAGTCGGCCGCCCAGGCGGTGGCGGCCTCCGGGCCGGGGGCGGTCACCGAGACCACCGCGCCGTCGGGGGCGGACACGGTCAGCCCGGCCGCGCCGAGGCGGCGTACCGCGTGCCGGGCCCGGTCGGCCAGCTCGGCCCGCAGGTCGTCGGCGGCCCGGGCCACCGCCACGGCGGCCCGTACCCCGGCGGCGACCGACGGCGGCGGCGCGGTGTCGAAGATGAAGGTACGCCCGGTCTCGACCAGGTGCCGGACGAACTCGGCCGGACCGGCGACCACCCCACCGGCCCCACCGAGCGCCTTGGACAGGGTCGCGGTGACCACCACGTCCGACGCACCGGCGAGCCCGGCGGCGGCCACCGCGCCGGCCCCGGCCGGACCGGTGACACCGAGCGCGTGCGCGTCGTCGACCAGCAGCAACGCACCGTGCTGCCGGGCCACGGCGTGCAACGCGGCCAGCGGGGCGAGGTCACCGTCGACGGAGAAGACCGACTCGGTGACCACCACCGCCGGGCGGCCCGGCGCGGCGGCGAGCGCGGCGGCCACGGCGTCGACGTCGGCGTGCGCGGTGACCACCGTCTCCGCGCCGGAGATCCGGCAGCCGTCGATCAGTGAGGCGTGGTTGTGGGCGTCGGAGACGAGCAGGGTACGCGGCTGGACCAGGCCCCGGACGGCGGCGAGGTTGGCCAGGTATCCGGAGGAGAAGACGAGTGCCCGGTCGACGCCGAGCCAGTCGGCCAGGTCGTCCTCCAACGCGTGGTGGACGTCGGTGGACCCGCGCACCAGCCGGGAACCGGTGGCGCCCAGCCCGTACCCGGCGAGGGCCCGGCCGGCGGCGGCGACCACCTCCGGGTGGGTGGCCAGCCCCAGGTAGTCGTTGCCGGCCAGGTCGATCACCTGGTCGCCGGCGGCGCGGGGGCGCAGGGTGCGGGTGAGTCCCGCCTTCGCCCGCAGTGCGGCGCGGCGGTCCAGGGCCGCCAGCCAGTCCGCCACCGGTCATCGCCTCCGTCCGCCGTTCGGCCCGTTCCGCCCGGCCCGTGCCGCCCGGCGTGCCGTCCCGCCCGACGCCTGTCGCCGGACGACCGACCCCGCCCGGCTCGTGCCGCCGGGCGGGTGGGCGGCGCTGTCGCCGCCGGGCGAAATTACCATCCGCCGGGCCGGCACCGGCGTGGCGGCGGGCCCGCCGCACCGACGTGCGGGGGTGGGGACGGAGCCGGTCGAGGGGGTCGGCGGGGCCGGGACCGGGGCGGCGAGCGGGCGGCGGCTCGGGGTCGGCGGGGGCCCGGTCGGGGCAGTGGCTCGGGGTCGGCGGGGGCCCGGTCCGAGCGGTGGGTGGGCGGCGGCTCGGGCGTTTCCCGGCCCGCGGCGGCCTTGTAGGGTACGACCCATGCCAGAGATCCTCGACCAGGCCCGGACCCAGGTGCTGGGCGACGGCGTCGGCCTCGACCAGGCTGGTGTCCTCGCGGTGTTGACCCTGCCCGACGAGCACGTCCCCGCCGCCCTCCAGCTCGCCCACGAGGTGCGGATGCGGTGGTGCGGCCCGGAGGTCGAGGTCGAGGGGATCGTCTCGCTCAAGACCGGCGGCTGCCCGGAGGACTGCCATTTCTGTTCGCAGTCCGGCCTGTTCACCTCGCCGGTCCGGTCGGTCTGGCTGGACATCCCGTCGCTGGTCGAGGCGGCGAAGCAGACGGCCGCGACCGGGGCGAGCGAGTTCTGCATCGTGGCCGCCGTACGCGGGCCGGACGACCGGTTGATGAAGCAGATGCGCGAGGGGGTCGCCGCGATCCGCGCGGAGGTCGACATCCAGGTCGCCGCGTCGCTGGGCATGCTCAGCCAGGAGCAGGTCGACGACCTGGTCGAGATGGGCGTGCACCGCTACAACCACAACCTGGAGACCTGCCGTTCCTACTTCCCGAACGTGGTCACCACGCACTCGTGGGAGGAGCGTTGGGAGACCCTGCGGATGGTCCGCGAATCCGGCATGGAGGTCTGCTGCGGTGGCATCCTCGGCCTCGGCGAGACCGTGGAGCAGCGCGCCGAGTTCGCCGCGCAGCTGGCCGAGCTGGACCCGCACGAGGTGCCGCTGAACTTCCTCAACCCGCGTCCGGGCACCCCGCTCGGGGACCGGCCGGTGGTGGAGGGCAAGGACGCGCTGCGGGCCATCGCCGCGTTCCGGCTGGCCATGCCGCGCACCATCCTGCGGTACGCGGGCGGCCGGGAGATCACCCTCGGTGACCTGGGCACCCGCGACGGTCTGCTGGGCGGCATCAACGCGGTGATCGTCGGCAACTACCTGACCACGCTGGGTCGGCCGGCGACCGACGACCTGAAGCTGCTCGACGACCTGAAGATGCCGGTCAAGGCCCTCTCCGCCACCCTGTGAGGTGATGATGACCGACACGGGTGACCCGACCACCGACGGCCGTACGGCGGAGTCCGCCGTGCTGACGTCGGACGCGACCTGGTGCGACCGCTGTGGTGCGGACGCCACGGCGGGCCCGCACCCGGGGTGCGCGACGGCCCGGGTGCTGGAGCCGCCCCGCTACTGCGGGCACTGCCGACGGCGGATGAAGGTGCAGGTGCTGCCGGTCGGCTGGTCGGCGGTCTGCGTCGAGCACGGCGAGCGGCGGGGCTGAGGCGTGCTGCGCGGGCGGGCGGTCACGCTGCGGCCGGTGACGGAGGCGGACGTGCCCGCCCTGGCCACGATCCGGGCCACCCCGGAGGTACGCCGCTGGTGGCGCGGCGGCGACGACCTGGCCGCGTCGGTGCGGGCCGACCTGGCCGACGACACGGTGACGGTCTACGTCGTCGAGCACGCCGACCGGCTGGTCGGGGCGATCCAGTGGTACGCCGAGACCGACCCGGACTACCGGCACGCCAGCCTGGACGTCTTCCTCGATCCGGCGGTACGCGGCAACGGGCTGGGCGGGGACGCGGTCCGCACCCTGGTCCGGCACCTGGTCGACGAGTACGGCCACCACCGGTTCACCATCGATCCGGCGGCGGCGAACACGGCGGCGATCCGGGCGTACGCGAAGGTGGGGTTCCGCCCGGTGGGCGTGATGCGCCGCTACGAGCGGGGCGCGGACGGGCGCTGGCACGACGCGCTGCTGATGGACCTGCTCGCGGAGGAGCTGGCCGACTGAAACCGGGCGGGGCGTGCCCGGCACCCTCAGGTGCCGGACACGCCCCGGTCGTTGCGCGGGCGCAGGTACGCCTAGCGCTGGAGGGTGAGGACACCCGGCCGCCACGGCAGCAGGTTGTAGTCAGTGTTCGCGTTGGGGTCCTTGCCCTGGTAGAGCAGTTGCAGGTTGCAGGCGTCGATGGTCTTGGTCTGGTCGGGGTTGGTGCGGACCAGGTCACCGTGGCTGATGTCGTTGGTCCAGGTGGCACCGCTGTTGGCCTTGCCGGCGAAGGGGTTGCTCTCGCTGGTGGCCTGCGGGGTCCACGAGCCCCCCAGGCTGCTGGAGGTGAACGACCGGAAGTAGCGCTGCCCCTGGCTTCCGATCGCCTCGACGATCATCAGGTACTGGTTCTGGCCCTGCACCTTGTAGACCTCGACGCCCTCGAACAGGTTGTTGGTCGAGTCCGTCATGATCGTCGTGTAGCTCGAACCGAAGCTGCCCGGGAAGTTCCCCAGCGGCATGCTCGACCGGTAGATCTTGCCGTTGTCACCGGCGAAGAACAGGTACATGTTCTGGTCGTCACCGATGAGGGTCTGGTCGATCACCCCGTACGGGGCGTCCGGGAGGGTGGCGGTGGACAGCGTCTGCGCCGAGGACCAGCCGTTGGCGTTGGTCGGGTCGCTCGACGTCTTGTAGCTGAACGAGGTCGGCCCCCACTGGTACGCCAGCACCCAGATGTTCTTCGGGGCGAAGTAGAACAGGGTGGGCGCCACGGTGCCCTGGCTCATGCCGTTCTGGCTGGCCGAGGCCATGTCGGACCAGTTGGTGAACGTGCCGAAGTTCATCGAGCTGTACTGGCCGCTGCTGTTGACGTACGAGCCGTAGACCAGGTGCTTGCCGTTGTAGACGACGTTGGTGAAGTCCTTGAGCGAGACCCAGCCGTTCTTCGGGCTGGTCAGCGCGCCGGTGGACGACCACCGGTAGGTCGACGGGAGCGCGCAGCCACCGCCCGGGGGCGGCGTGGTGGTCGGCGGCGGCGTGGTCGGCGGCGCGGTGGTGGGCGGGTTGCTGCCACCGAAGTCGGTGCGCCACTGCTGGTTGGTCTGCCCGTGGCAGTCGTACAGCTGGACCTGCTGGCCGTTACCGGTGCCCCAGACGTCCAGGCAGCGGCCGGACTGCACACCGCTGATGGTGCCGTTGGCGTTGATGTTCCACTGTTGGTTGGCCCCGCTGTTGCAGTCCCAGATGATGATCCCGGTGCCGTTGGCGGTGGCCGCGCCGTTCGCGTCCAGGCACTTGGTGCCGTAGACCCGCAGCTGCTTGCTGCTGGTGTACGTCCACTGCTGGTTGGACTGGCTGTTGCAGTCGTAGAGCTGCACCCGGGTGCCGTTGGTCTGGGTGGAGTTCGGCACGTCGATGCACCGGTTCGACGCCACGCCGACGATCCGTCCGGCGCCGCCGCTCGGCGGCGGGGTCGTGGTGGGCGGGGGCGTGGTGGGCGGGCCCGTGGTCGGCCCGGAGGTCGGCGGCGCCGCGTTGAGCGCGTTGAGGACCGAGTTGTACGCGGCCTTCTTGTTGCCGCCGCCGTCGAACAGCAGCGGGTTCTCGTTGGAGCGCCAGGAGTCGCTGTCGCGCACGCCCCACACGGTGATGCCGATGCAGCGCGGCACGTTCAGGCACGCCTGGGTCAGCCCGGCGTACTGGGTGGTGGAGGAGTTCGTGACGTCGACCTCGGTCAGCGCCACGTCAACCCCGAGGGCGGCGAAGCTGGACAGCGTGGTCTGGAAGTTGCTCGGCAGCGAGCTGCCGCCGGTGAAGTGGGTCTGCAGGCCGACGCAGTCGATCGGCACGCCCCGGGACTTGAAGTCCTGGATCATGCGGTAGACGCCCTGCGTCTTGCCGTACGACCAGTTCTCGATGTTGTAGTCGTTGTAGCAGAGCTTCACCGACGGGTCGGCGGCCCGCGCGGTGCGGAACGCCACCTCGATCCAGTCGTTGCCGGTGCCCTGGAGGTTCGACGACCGGCGGCTGCCGTCCTCGTTGAACGCCTCGTTGACCACGTCCCACGCGGCGAGCTTGCCCTTGTAGTGGCCCATCACGCCGTTGATGTGGTCGATCATCGCCTGGCGCAGCGTGCTGCCGCTCAGGCTCTGCATCCAGCCGGGCTGTTGCGCGTGCCAGGCCAGGGTGTGCCCACGGACCTTCAGGCCACGCTGGGTGGCCCAGTTGTAGATCTGGTCACCGGAGTTGAAGTTGAACTGGCCGCGCTGGGGCTGCGTCGCGTCCGGCTTCATCTCGTTCTCGGCCGTGATCATGTTGAATTCGCGGCCGGCGATCGTGCTGTATGTCGAGTCGCCGAGCCGGCCGGCCGCGATAGCCGTGCCGAAGTACCGGCCCGACTGCGCGGCGGCCGCGCCCAGCGTGGTCGCGGCGGCGTTCGCCGACGGCATCATCACCGCGACTGCTGCCACCGTCACGACGCTGACCGCGCCGGCGAGCAGCGCCCGGACGGCGGGTGGTCGCCGTCGCCGGCTCCCGCCGTGGTGAACGGATGGGCTTGTTGCCATCGTGGCCTCCTTGCTGGCCAACAGCCGGGCCGTCGGGACGGGACGGCCGGACGTATCGGTTGTCACATCTAGTGCCGTCGATGTTTCCATCATGTGCCGGCCAGAACAAAGATGTTTCGGAAAAGTATCGGAACATTTTTGGCCGACCACGCTCCGACGAGACGTGGCCGGTCACCCAGGGTGCGGTGCCGGCCACGTCAGGTCGATGATCAGGAGACCGTGCAGGCCGCCCCGTTGAGGGTGAAGCTCGTCGGCTTCGGGTTGCTGCCGGTGTGGGTGCCGTTGAACCCGATGCTGGTGGACGCGCCCGGGGCCAACGCCCCGTTATAGCTCATGCTGGTCGCCGTCACCGCCGCCCCCGTCTGGGCGAACGTCGCCGACCAGCCCTGGCTGACCTTCTGACCGCTGGTCGGGAAGGTGAAGGCCAGGCTCCAACCGTTGAGCGCGGTCGTACCGGTGTTGGTGATGCTGATGCTGGCGGTGAAGCCGTTGGTCCAGTCGGTGGTGGTGTAACCGACCTTGCACGACGAGGCGGGCGTGGTCGGGGTCGGGGTGGGTGTGGGGGTGGAGGTCGGCGTCGGGGTCGGCGTCGAGGTGCCCGGCAGGGTCTGCACGGTGAGCGTCTTCGACGGGGTGGACGGGTTGCCGGCGGCGTCCACCGCCACCACGTAGAACCCGTACGACGTGTCCGGCGTCAGCCCGGTCACCTGGGCGGTGGTGCCGGTGCTCGTGGCGACGACGAGATGGGCCGGCCAGGACGTCTTGTAGACCCGGTAGCCGGTGACCCCGACGTTGTCGGTGGACGGCGTCCAGCTCAGGGTGACCCCGTTCGCGCCGATGTTCGACGCGGTCGGGGTGCCGGGCGGGGTCGGCCCGCTGGTGTCCGAACCGGTGCCCGCCGGGGTGGCCACCGCGAGCGCCGACGACCACAACGAACTGTTGCCGGCACCGTCGCGCGCCAGGACCGAGAACCGGTAGTTGCTGGCGGGCGAGAGCGTGGTCAGGGTCAGGCTGTTGGTGGTGGTACGGAAGGTGGAGCGCACGTCACTGCCGACCGGCTCCATGGCGACGTCGTAGCCGGCCACGCCGCTGCCACCGGTGTCGGTGGACGCGGGCCAGGTCAACGTCAGGCCGGTGGGCGTGATCGCGGAGGCGACCGGGGTGCCGGGGACGGTGGGCGGGGTGGTGTCGGTCGGCGTCGAGGTCGGCTCGTCACCCCAGACCCGGGTGGTCCCGGCGTACAGCGGCACCTTCGGGTTCGGGCCGGCGGTGGCCTGGTACGACGGGTCGTTGGTCGGATCCCAGGTGCCACCCTCCGGTACGCCGATCTTGAACTGCACCTCCATCCGGTGCTGCGACTGCCCGGCCGGGGCGATCGTGTAGCCGGTGCAGTCCACCTCGACGTACCAGATGTCGCCGGAGAGCTGCTTGGCGGTCGACGGCGACGGGCACCCCTGGGTGTAGCCGGGGGTGACCTGCACGGCGGTGCTGCCCTCGGGCCGGAAGTAGTAACGGAACTTCCCGTTGGTCAGCGCCCGCGCCGGGAACGCCGACTTGTTGTAGACGACCGCCTTGAGCCCGGTCGCCCGGGGCTCGGCCTGCATCACCGTGGTCTCCACGGTCAGCTCGGGGATGTCCGGGGTCTCCGCGGTGGGGAAGTTGGCGAGCGGGGCGCCGCCGTACTCCTGGGAGAGCCGGGCCAGCGCGGAGGTGAAACCGGCGTTGTAGTCGGTGGCCACCTCGTTCATCACGTAGTCCGACCGGCTGTCGGAGTAGGCGTCGTTGGCCGAGGACGGGCCGCCGACCAGCGCGCCGTAGAGCACGTGCCGGGTCTCCACCGGCACTGTCTGGCTGTCCCACCAGGAACCGTGCGCGGTGCGGTGGTGCGGGTTCTTCGGCGCGTTGGCACCGAACCCGATCATGTAGCTGGACTTGCGCGGGTTGTCGCCGAGCGCGTAGTTGACCTGCCGGACGGCGAAGTCGTGGAACCGGGCCTTGCGGGTGGCGTCGGTGGTCTTGTCGCTGTAGACCAACGCCGCGAAGCTCGTGTTCGCCGCATACCGCAGCGCACCCCAGGAGTCGAGGACGGCCATCCCGCCCGGCGAGTAGGGCACCTTCTGGCCGTTGACGCCGACCGTCCAGTAGTCGAGCCACCGGTTGGCGTCGTCCACGTACTTCTGCTTGCCGGTCAGGTTGGCCAGCAGCACGTACGCCCCGAACTGCTTGTTGTCCCAGGCGAGGGTCCACTTGTAGGACCGGGTGGTGGACTGCGGCTCGGTGCCGAGCTTGTCGTACTCGCTCTCGGCCTTGGCCAGGTAGGCGGCGTCGCCGGTGGCCCGGTGCAGCCAGATCGCGCCCCAGACCAACTCGTCCTGATAGCCGCTCCACGACTTGTAGAAGCTCGTCGCGTCGGTGATGCACTCGTGGTAGCTCTTACGCACCGTGTCGGCGAACGTGTAGAGCTGCTTGGCGTGGGTGAGCAGCTTGTCGGCGTAGGCGGCGTCGGTGGGCCGGAACACCATCGACGACGCGGCCATCGCCGCCGCCGTCTCCCCCGCCAGGTCCGCACCCCCACAGCTCGCATCGATCTTGTACGCGGGCCGCGCCATCGGCAGCACCTCGGCCGGACCCCACCACTTGTGGTCGTCGTCGCCCTTACCGACCTGCCCGTAGAGCACGTTGGCCGAGGGGTGCGCCTTGATGAAGTAGTCGTTGACGAAGCGCAGGTTGTTCAGCAGTGGAGTGAGCTGGCCTGACGCGACGTACCCGTCGCGGTACTCGACCGCACCCCAGGCCAGCATGGTGGCGCTGAACGCCATCGGAAAGCCGAACTTCACGTGGTCACCGGCGTCGTACCAGCCGCCGGTGAGGTCCACCCCGACGTCCGCCCCGTCGGTCAGCGCGGAGTCGCCCCGCCAGGAGACCCGGTTCCAGGACGGCTTCTTGCCGGACTGCTGCGCCTCGTAGAACAGCAACGACTTCTGCAGCGCCTCGGGGTAGTTGAACATGCCGGTGCCGGCGGCCTCGGCAACCGTGGTGCGCTCGGCAGCCGCGCGCTCGGCAGCGGCGGGAGCAGCCCCGGCGCGCTCGGCCCCAGCGGGAGCGGCGCCGGCGGTGAGCGGGAGGGCGCTGACGGCGAGGGCCAGCCCGCTGGTCAGGGCGACACCGGTGGCGAACAGGCGGCGGAGCCGAGGTCGGCCCCCGCCCGACCGGCCCGGCCGGTTCGGGTGCTGCATGGCGAAACTCCTGTCGGTGGTGCCTCCGGCGGCGCCCACCGGACGCGGGGACGGGGGCGTCGCGGGTGGTGAGCGCCGCCGGAGGCGGGTGGTGGTGAGAGAACCGAAGGAGTCGCGGGAGCGCTCCCATGGATGTGCGCCAATGTAATCGTTCGGTCATCGGTTTGTGAAGGGGCCAACCCCTACGACACCCGGAAGAGCCCCCAATGCGTCCCCCACTCGCCCGCCACGCTCATCCCCACCACGCGCGTCCCCACTCGCCCCACGCTCTTCCCCGATGCTCGCTGACGACCGGCCCATCCCTCCCCGTGCGGGGCACGTCGGTGGGGTGGGCGACGTCGAGGCCAACCAAGATCGCGCTCGTTCCACGATGTAGTGGCATCTCACCGTTACGAGCCCACTACATCCTGGATCGAGCACGATCTTGCGCGGGAAACACGGGAAACACGCCGGGCACGGAGGGACACGCAGGGCACAGAGGGCGCAGGGCGCGAAGGAACACGCAGGGTGCGGGGAACACGCAGGGTGCGGGGAACACGCAGGGTGCGGGGAACACGCAGGGTGCGGAGGGACGGGGCGGGGGTGCGGAGTTGGGGGCGGGGATGTTCGTACCGGGGCTGGGCGTCGACGTGACTAACCTGGATCAATGTCGATGATCGAACAGGTGTCGTTGGGGGTGACCGACGACCGTCGCGCCGGCCGGTTCTGGGCCGAGGCACTGGGTTACGTCCGTCGCCCACCCCGCTACCCGGCGGACGAGTGGATCGTCCTGGAGCCGCCGCCGGGTACCACGGGGGTGGCGCTGGCCATGGACGTCAGCGAGAGCCCGGTGACGGAGTTTCCCCGTATCCACCTCGACCTGCACGCGGGTGACCGGGACCTCGACGACGAGGTGGACCGGCTGCTCGGGCTGGGTGCCGACCGGGTCGACTGGCCGCACTATCCCGCCGTACCGGAACCCGGCCAGCTACCGTACGTCGTGCTCGCCGACACCGAGGGAAACCGGTTCTGCGTCTCGGGGCACCGCCGGGCGGGCACCTTCTTCGGCTGATCCGGGGCATCGCGCCGGACATGGGCAGGGCCCCCGCACCGGGGGCCCTGCCTGTGCACCGTCCCCCGCATCGGAGTTCGGCCTTGCACCGGGAGGAATGCCCCCACCCGGTGCCGTACGGGTCGTCTCGATGGTCGGTGGGGTCAGCAGATCCCACCGTTCGTGCTGGTCGGCCGGGTGCCGCCCACGCTCGTGCTGGGGCGCGGGATTCGGCCGGTGACCGGGACGCCGGCCAGCGGGACGCCGGTAGTCGGTACGCCGGCCAGCGGGACGGTGACGGTGAGCACGGTGCCGTCCCGCTCGACCGTCGCGGGCCGGCCCAGCCGGGCCAGTGTCCGCACCATCGGCGTGTTTTCGGCCTGGGTGTGCAGGACCAGCGCCGCGTAGCCGGCCCGCTCGCCGTGGGTCAGCAGCCGGCGCAGCAGCGCGGTGCCCAGACCACGTCGCTGCCAGTCGTCGCGGACCAGTAGCGCCACCTCCGCCTCGTCGCCCTCGGCGAGCAGGTTGGCCAGCGCGACGACCGACTCCGCCGCCCCGTCGGAGCCGGTCGTCGTGGCCACCAGGGTCAGCCCCCGGGCTGGTTCCAGCAGGCGGCGCAGCCGGGTCGGCGAGGGCAGCGCCGCGCCGCTGAGATACCGCCGTTGCCGGCTCCGCGCCGAGCAGCCCTCGTGCAGCTCCAGCACCCCGGCCAGGTCGTCGGCGGTCGCCGGCCGGAGGGACAGTTCCGCCCCGTCGGGCAGCACCAGGGTCACCCGGTCGGCTTCCCGCCGGGCCACCGCCGCCGCCAACTCCACCAGCGCCTGCGCCCGCGCGTATTCCGCCGGGGTGAAGCTGGGTGCCTGCCGGCGCAGTTCGTAGGAGCCGCCGGTCGGGTCGGTCAGCAGCATGGTGGTGGTGCCCACCGCGTCGTGCCCGGTGGCGGACGTCGGTCGCCAGGTCACCTCGTCCGCGCCGAGGGTGGCCCGGAGCACCTCACCGGCCTGTTCCGGGTCGCCGACCAACCGGGTGGCCAGGCCGAGCACCCGGGTCGGCTGGTCGGCCAGGCCACGCGCCTCGCTGCGCGCCACCCAGCAGTTGCGACCCCGGCCCCGCTCGACGGCGGCGATCAGGTCCGCCTCGTCGAGCGCGTCCGGCGCGTCGACGAGGAAGTCGTCCACCGCACCGACCTCGGTGGTGTGCACCTGCACGGTGAGGATGTTGACTCCTCGCAGCGCGAGACTCGCGGTGAGGACCGACAGGTAACCCGGCCGGTCGTCCACGGTCGCCCTGACTCGCCACAGCGCCATGCCCACTCCCTTCCCCACCACGAAGCCTGCCCGGGGCCTGTTGCCGTGGCGTTGCCCGGTGGTGTCGCACCGGCAACCGTTCGCCCAGGTCAGGTGACGGTGGTCACCGACCGCGGGCCGACCAGGTCGAGCCGGTCGCCGAGGATCACCGCGCTGGCCCGGACCAACTGGGCGAGCCGGTCGACCTCGGTGGCGTGGAACCCGGCGGCGGTCAACGGCTCGGTGTGGTCCCGGGCAACCACCAGCACCAGCCCGGCCCGGCCGAACGGCGCGATCGCGTAGTGCGTGCCGTCGGCCATGGTCAGGGTGCGGGCCCGCAGCGGGGTCACCTCGGGCAGCCGGGGCGGCTCCGGGGCACGCCAGCTGGCGTGCCCGACGGTCGCCGTCCCCCCGCCGGCCCGCGAGGCCCAGTCCAGCGGTACGACGGCCGCCACCGCCCAGTCTGCGGCGAGCAGCCCCGGTACCGCGTCGACCAGGGTGGCCACCCCGTCGGTGGGGTTCGCCGCCACCTGGGCGAGCAGTTCGGCGTCCTGACCGGTGGTGGTCGGTGCCCCGATCGCCCGCCACACCCCGTCGACGCGCACCCCGGGGATGGCGGCGAGACCGGCGAGCAGGCCCTCGACCCGGGCGGCGCCCGGCCAGACCACGGTGAAGTCGTCGACCGCGCGGCCACCGAGCCGTTCCAGCACCACGACCTGGACGATGTCGGCACCGGAGACGCCGAGCGTACGGGCCACCTGGCCGAGTGTCCCGGGGCGGTCCGGCAGGGTCACCCGAACTCTCAGCAACATGTCAGTCCCTCCGCTCGGCGGGCCGGCCGCACAGGGCCGGCAGGCTGTTGCCAGCCTGCCGGTTGACCATTTCGCCCCTGTTGCCGTGGCATGTCCCCGGCGGAAAATGGCTGACCTTGACAACCCGGCTGACCTGCCCTCAACTATTCGGATGACCGAGCCGGCCGTCGACGCGTCCCCCGGCAGCCGGCCCGGGCCGCCGTACGCCGCACCACCGGGGCTGGACCTCGACCGGTTGCACGGCTGGCTGGTCGCGCACCGGCCGGAGCTGGTGGCCGACGGGCCGCTGCGGGCCACCCTGATCACCGGCGGCAAGTCCAACCTGACCTACCTGCTGCACTGCGGCGGACGCGAGGTGGTGCTGCGCCGCCCCCCGCTGGGGCACGTGCTGGCCACCGCGCACGACATGGCCCGCGAGCACCGGGTGATCGCCGCGCTCGCACCGACCGCCGTGCCGGTGCCCGAGGCGCTGCTGCTCTGCGCCGACCCGGCGGTGATCGGCGCACCGTTCTATCTGATGCAGCGGGTGCCGGGCGAGGTGCTGCGCACCCGGGCGCAGACCGATCCGCTCACCGACGGCCAGCGCCGCGACCTGGCCTGGGCGATGATGGACACCCTCGCCGCGCTGCACACCGTCGACCCGGCCGAGGTGGGGTTGGCCGACTTCGGCCGCCCCGAGGGCTACCTGGGCCGGCAGGTACGACGCTGGGCCGGCCAGCTCGACCGGTCCCGCAGCCGGGAGTTGCCCGGGGTGGACGAGTTACGCGACGCGCTGGCCGCCTCGGTGCCCGAGGGCGTCAACGCCGGTCGGATCGTGCACGGCGACTACCGGCTGGACAACCTGCTCACCGCGGTCGACCCGGTGTCGGTGCGGGCGGTGCTGGACTGGGAGATGGCCACCCTGGGTGACCCGCTGGCCGACCTGGGGCTGCTGCTGACGTACTGGGACGTGCTCGGCGACAGTGATCTCGCCGAGGGCAACCCGGTCGCCGACGGGCTCGGCCCGCGCGCGGGCTTCCCCACCGGCGGCGAGCTGATCGACCGGTACGCCGGGCGCAGCGACGTTGACGTGGGGCCGCTGCACTGGCACCTGGCCCTCGGCTGTTTCAAGCTCGCGGTGATCTGCGAGGGCATCCACTACCGGCACACCCTGGGGCAGACCCTCGGCGGTGGGTTCGACCGGATCGGCGACATGGTGACGCCGCTGGTGGAGCACGGTCTGCGCGCGGTCAGGGGGAACTGATGGACTTCGGGTACGACGAGCGCACCGTCGAGCTGCGGGAGCGGCTCGGCGCGTTCCTGGACGAGTGCGTCCTGCCGGCCGAGCCGGTGCACGCCGCACAGGTCGCGGCGGCGGGTGACCCGTGGGCCCGGCCCCCGGTGCTCGACGAGCTGAAGGCCGAGGCCCGCCGTCGCGGCCTGTGGAACCTCTTCCTGCCCGATCCGCGCTACGGCGCCGGGCTGACCAACCTGCAGTACGCCCCGCTCGCCGAGCTGACCGGGCGCAGCCCGCACCTGGCCCCCGAGGCGGTCAACTGCGCCGCCCCGGACACCGGGAACATGGAGCTGCTGGCCGAGTTCGGCTCCGAGGCGCAGCGCGACAGGTGGCTCACCCCGCTGCTGGCCGGCGAGATCCGTTCGGCGTTCTGCATGACCGAGCCGGAGGTGGCCTCGTCCGACGCCACCAACATCGCCACCCGGATCGTCCGCGACGGCGACCACTACGTGGTCAACGGGCGCAAGTGGTGGTCGTCCGGGGCGATGGACCCCCGGTGTGGGTTGTTCATCGTGATGGGCAAGACCGACCCCACCGCCGACCGGCACCGTCAGCAGAGCATGGTGCTGGTGCCCCGGGACACCCCGGGGGTGCACGTCCGTCGGGGCATGACCGTCTTCGGCTACTCCGACGCCCCGCACGGCGGGCACGCGGAGATCGACTTCGTCGACGTCCGGGTGCCGGCGGAGAACCTGGTCGGTGCCGAGGGGGCCGGGTTCGCCATCGCCCAGGCCCGGCTCGGTCCGGGCCGCATCCACCACTGCATGCGGCTGGTCGGGATGGCCGAGCGGGCCCTGGAGCTGCTCTGCCGGCGGGCCAACGAGCGGATCGCGTTCGGCCGGCCGCTCGCCGAGCAGGGGGTGGTCCGGGAGTGGATCGCCGAGTCCCGGGTGCGGATCGAGCAGGCCCGGCTGCTGGTGCTCAAGACCGCTTGGCTGATGGACACCGTCGGCAACCGGGGCGCACACACCGAGATCCAGGCCATCAAGATCGCCACGCCGGCGATGGCCGAGTGGGTGATCGACAAGGCGATCCAGGGGTACGGCGGCGCCGGGGTCAGCCAGGACACCCCGCTCGCCGGGCTCTGGGCCCAGGCCCGCACCCTGCGGCTCGCCGACGGCCCCGACGAGGTGCACCGCTCGTCCCTGGCCAAGCGGGAGCTGCGCCGGTGGTCCTGAGCCTGCGCCGCCGGCCGTCGGCCCGGATCGGGAGCGGGCCACCAGCCGCACGGCGGGGCTGCCCGTGCCGCACGGCGGGTGCCGCCTGCGGCGAACCGTGCCATCGCCGGTCAGGTACGACCCCGGGGTGGAGGCCGGAACTGTCGAAGCGCTTCAGGTGGAGGCACGCTGGATGAGTTCGGTGTCCAGCAGGATGTGCGGGGTGGGGATCTCGTCACCCCGGATGCGGGCCACCAGCAGCCGGGCCATCTGCCGGCCCATCTCCTCCACCGGCTGGAAGACCGTGGTCAGCGGCGGGTCGGCCTGCTGGGCGACCGGGGAGTCGTCGAAACCGATGATCGCGACGTCCTCGGGCACCCGGCGACCCGACTCACGCAGGGTCCGCAGCGCGCCGAACGCCATCAGGTCGGAGGCGACGAAGACCGCGTCCAACTCGGGGCAGGCGTCCAGCAGCCGGCGCATGCACGCCGCGCCGCTGCCCTCGCTGAAGTCCCCGTAGGCGATCATGCGCGGGTCTAGCCCGCCGATGGTGGACTCCACCGCCTCCCGGTAGCCCACCAGGCGGGCCAGGCCGGCGCCCATGTCCTGCGGGCCGGCGATGGTGGCGATCCGGCGTCGGCCCCGCCGGGCCAGGTGCTGCACCGCGTTGCGGGCCCCACCGACGTTGTCGACGTCGACGAACCAGGACGGCCGTGCCCCGGGGCGCAGCATCCGGGCCGGCCGGCCGCCGAGCACGGTGGGCAGGTCGCGCTCCTCCAGCAGGGTGGGCAGCGGGTCGGAGTCGTGCAGCGACAGCAGCAGCACCCCGTCGACGTGCTGGTTGGTCAGGTGGTTCTCGACCCGTTCCCGTTCGATCGGGGACTGCACCATGGCGAGCCAGAGTTGCAGCGGCGTCTCCAGCAGGCCGGAGCTGACGCCCCGGACGATGCCGGCGAAGAACGGTTCGGTGAAGACCCGCTCCCCCGACTCGGAGACCACCAGGGCCACCGAGTCGGTGCGCTGGGTGACCAGTGCCCGTGCCGCCCGGTTCGGGACGTACCCCAGCTCGGCGATGGCCTGTTGGACGGCGGCCCGGGCCTCCGGGCTGACCTGGGGTGAACCGTTGACCACCCGGGAGACCGTGCCCCGCCCGACACCCGCGCGGGCGGCGACCGCGTCGAGGGTCGGGCGCCCGAGTGACCGGGTGCGTTGCGTTGTCATCGTCTCTCCTCCGACGTCGGACGGTCCCCGCCGTCCGCCCCCGGGGGCGGGCGGCGCGGCGGGGCCGTCCGGAATGCTGGCTGGCCTCTGCCTATTGTGCGGCCAGACCGTTGCGTCGGATCACCTCGGCGTACCACCTGGCGCTGGACTTGGGGATACGGGCCTGGGTGTCGTAGTCGATCCAGACCATCCCGAAGCGCTTGGTGTAACCCCAGGCCCACTCGAAATTATCCATCAGCGACCACGCGAAGTAGCCCCGCAGGGGCACTCCCGCACCGATCGCCTCGTGGGATGCCCGCAGGTGTGCGTCGAAGTAGGCCAACCGGTCGACGTCGTCGACCCGACCGTCCTGCACGGTGTCGACGAACGCCGAGCCGTTCTCGGTGACGTAGAGCGGCAGGTCGGTGTACTCCTCGTGGACCCGCCGCAGCGTCTCCACCAGGCCCGGGGCGTCGATCTCCCAGTCCATGTCGGTGACCGGGACACCCCGGGTGACGAACCGGACGTCCTCGCTGCCCGGCCAGCAGGACGGTGCCCGCCAGTACTTCTCCGGCTCCTCACCGGCGACCGGGGCGGCCACCACGTGCCGGCTGTAGTAGTTGACGCCGACCAGGTCCAACGGGGTGGAGATGATCTCCAGATCGCCGTCCCGGACGTGTCCGAAGTCGGTCACCTCGGCCAGGTCGGCGGTCAGGTCCGCCGGGTACGACCCGCGCAGCAGCGGGTCGAGGAAGAAGCGGTTGGCCAACCCGTCGATCCGGCGGGCGGCGTCGACGTCGGCGGGCGCGTCGCTGGCCGGGGTCACCGGGTAGAGGTTGACCGTGACGCCGAGCTGGGCCTGCGGCAGCTTGGCCCGCAGGGCCTGCACGGCGAGCCCGTGACCGAGCATGAGGTGGTGCCCGGCCCGGACCGAGTCCGCCCCGTCGGAACGCCCGGGGGCGTGCGCCCCGGAGCCGTAGCCGAGGAACGCCGAGCACCACGGCTCGTTGAGGGTGGTCCAGTACGTCACCCGGTCACCGACGGCGTCCGCGACCAGGGACGCGTAGTCGGCGAACCGACCGGCGGTGTCCCGGGCCGGCCAGCCGCCCGCGTCCTCCAGCGGCTGGGGCAGGTCCCAGTGGTAGAGGGTGAGCCACGGCTCGATGCCGTTGGCCAGCAGCTCGTCGACCAGCCGCCGGTAGAAGTCCAGACCCTGCTGGTTGGCGCCGCCGGTGCCGCCGGGCTGCACCCGCGGCCAGGAGACCGAGAACCGGTACGACTTGAGGCCCAGCTCGGCCATCATCCGGACGTCGTCGGGCATCCGGTGGTAATGGTCGCAGGCCACGTCCCCGGTGTGCCCGGAAACCACCCGCCCTTCGGTGTGACTGAACGTGTCCCAGATCGACGGGGTCCGGCCGCCCTCGGCGGCGGCCCCCTCGATCTGGTACGCGGCGGTCGCCGCGCCCCACAGGAAGCCGGGCGGGAAGGTCAGTTCCGGCCCCTGGTCGAGTACGCCGACAGCGGGCGGGTGGGTCGGGTTGCTCACGACTTGACGGCGCCTTCCATGATGCCGCCGATGATCTGGCGGCCGAACACGATGAACACGATCACCAGGGGCACGGTGCCGATGGCGGTCGCGGCGAACACCTGCGAGTAGTCGGTGTAGTAGGCGTAGGACAGGAACGCCAGCGACACCTGCAGGGTCGGGTTCTCGGGGGTGAGCACGGCGTACGGCCAGAGGTAGGAGTTCCAGGTCTCCATGAAGGTGAGCAGGCCGAGCACGGCGGCGGCGGGGCGCAACGCCGGCAGCACGATGTTCCAGAAGATCCGGAAGGTGCTGGCGCCGTCGACCCGGCCGGCCTCGATCAGCTCGTCGGAGATGGCCTGGATGGCGTACTGCCGCATCATGAACACGCCGAAGGCGCTGACCAGGAAGGGCACGGTCACCGCGTAGAGGGTGTCGTACCAGCCGAGGTCCTGGATCATGCCCCAGAGCGGGATCAGGCCGAGCTGGGTCGGGATCATCATGGTCACGATGATCGTCAGCAGCAGGGCGTTGCGGCCCCGGAACCGCAGCTTGGCGAAGGCGAACCCGGCCAGCGACCCGGTGATCACCACCGAGACGGTCACCACGGCAGAGACGATCACCGAGTTGAGCAGGCCGGTGAGGAAGTTCGCCGCGTCGTTGTCGAGCACCCGGCCGAAGTTCGCGCCGAACTCGCCGGCCGGGGTGAACGGCGGCGGTACGTCGTTGATCTGGTCGAGGCTACGGGTGGCGATGACCACCATGTAGTAGAAGGGGTACACCGAGAAGAGCACCGCGACGACGAGCGCGATGTAGAGCAGCGGACTGGTGCGCCAGAGGCGCTGGGATGCCTTGTTCACGGCGCGGTCCTCACTTCACCGAACGGCGGACGAGCAGGAAGTTCACCAGCGAGACCAGGGCGATCATGACGAACATGGCCCAGGCCACCGCTGCGCCGTAGCCGGCGGAGCTGAGGTTCTCGATGCCGAGTTCGTACATGTACATCGCCAGGGTCTGGAACTCGCGCTGGTCGCCACCGATGATGTTGCCGTTGCCGAAGACCAGCGGCTCGGTGAAGAGCTGGAGCCCACCGATGGTGGACAGGGTGACCACGAAGACGAAGGTGGGGGTCAGCATCGGCAGGGTGATCCGCCAGAACTGCTTCCACTGGTTGGCGCCGTCGATCGCGGCGGCCTCGTAGAGGTCCTTCGGGATGGCCTGCATGCCGGCCAGCAGGATCAGCGTGTTGTAGCCGGTCCACCGCCAGTTGACCATGGAGGCGATGGCCGTCCAGGAGCTCCACTTCTGGGCGTCCCAGTCGACCGCGTCGACGCCGACCAGGCTGAGCACCCAGTTGATCAGACCGAAGTCGCGCTGGAAGAGCATCCCGAAGACGATCGCCACCGCGGCGACGGAGACCACGTTGGGCATGAAGATGGCCATCCGGAACAGCGTCCGGGCCCGCAGGAAGGTGCGGTTGAGCATGGTGGCCAGGAAGAGTGCCAGGAGCAACTGCGGGATCGTCGACAGGATGAAGATGCCGAACGTGTTGATCGTGGCGTTCCAGAAGTACTCGTCGGTGAACAGCCGGGTGTAGTTGTCGAACCCGATGAAGCTGTGGTCACCGATGAGGTCCCAGTCGTGCAGCGACATCCACGCGGTCCGCAGCATCGGGTAGAACCCGAAGATGCCGAAGATCACGAAGAACGGCGCGATGTAGAGGTAGGGCGAGAGCTTCAGGTCGAGGCGGTTCAGGGTGATCGCCCGGCTGCGCCGCCGGGGAGGTGTGGGGGGTGGTGCGCTGGGCGACGGCGGCGCCGTCGTGGCCGAGAGGCTCATGCGGGGTCCTTTCCCGGCTCCGGCGGGGCCGGTGAGGCGGGCGGTACGTGGAACGGGACGCCATTGGTGGCGCCCGGGACATGCCCGGACGCCACCGCCGGTGGTGGTGCAGTGATCAGAAGGCGCCCTGGGTCTTGGCGTCCTTGAGGAACTGCTCCCAGGCCTTGTCCTTGGGGGACTGCCCGTTCTCGTACGAGCGCAGGGCCGGCTCGAACGCGTTCTCCTTGATCGCCTGGTGCTTCGGGCCGAGGTGCAGCGGCTGGATCTTCTCGACGCTCTCACCGAAGATCTTGCCGGTCGGGGCACCGCTGAAGTACTCGTTGGTGTAGCTGGTGAAGTCCGGGTTCTTCAGCGCCTCGAGGTTGGTCGGCAGCGGGCCCTTGAGCTTGAACGCCTCGACCTGGCTCTTGGCGTTGGTCAGGTACTCGGCGAGCTTCGCCGCCTCCTTCGGGAACTTGCTCTGGGCCGGCACGGCCAGCCACGAGCCGCCCCAGTTGCCCGCGCCGCCGGGAACCGGCGCCACGTCCCACTTGCCCTTGTTCTCCGGGCCGGAGTTGTCGGCGACGATACCGAGCATCCACGACGGGCAGAAGGTGGCCGCGAAGGTGCCCTGCTTGAAGCCGGCCGACCACTCGGGCGACCAGGTGGCGCTCTTGGAGGAGATCTTCGCGTCGGCCATCGCGACCGAGGTCTCCCACGCGGTCTTCACGGCCGCGCTCTTGTCGGCGACGACGTTGTCTTCCTTGTCGTAGAAGAGGTCACCGCCCTGCTGCACCATGACCGCGCTGGCCGCGGTGGTGACCGAGTCGATCAGGCCCTTGTTGGTGGCCGCGCGGTACTTCTTGCCGGTCTCGATGAAGGCGTTCCAGTCCGGCCAGAGCGCGGCCACCTGGTCCCGCTCGGTCGGCAGCTTGGCCGCGGCGAACAGGTCCTTGCGGTAGCAGACCGCGAGGCTGCCGACGTCGGTGGGCAGGCCGATCAGCCGCCCGTCCGCCGCCTTGCCCAGCTCCCACTTCCACGGCAGGTATTCCTTGCTGTGGTCGGCGATCAGCGGCGCCAGGTCGGCCCAGTTGGCCGGGTTGGTCTTGAACTCGTTGAGGATGCCCTCTTCGAGCGCGGTGACGTCCGCGGCGCCCTTGCCGGTGGCGAGCGCCCGGACCACCTTCGGCCGGTACTCGTTGAGCTGCGCGGTCTTGCGCAGCTCAACCTTGATGCCGGTGTCCTTCTCGTACTGCTTGATGATCTCGTCGTATCCGAACTCGCCGAAGGTGTCGACGACCAGCTTGCTGGGCTTGCCGCCGGATTCCTTGGCCTCATCGTCCTTGCCGCAGGCCGCGAGACCGCCGATGGCGGTGACCGCGGCCAGGGCGGCGACCGCGAAACGGTTACGCCGCGTGGTGACGCTCATCCTGACCCCTTTTCGATGGTGAGGCTGGGTTGGTGTGGTGGGGGTGCCGTTGCATGTCCCGGGCCGGTCCGACGTCTGCCGCCGGTCCGTCGGAGGTGGCCGCGGGTGATCCGCACCACGCCCTTGGGAACGCTCCCATGAGATTGCCGGGAGGTGTCGGGGGTGTCAATAGACCGTTGGGAGCGTTCCCAGATCGTTACCAGGTATCGCGTTTATGCCCCTCCACCACCGGGACGCAGGTCGCCGGACGTGACGCAGCGGGCTGGTCGCCCCGACCCGCTCGGGCGACGCCGGGGCCGGCCGGGAGAGCACCCACCGTGGGCCCGCACCGGCCGCCCGACCGGTGTGCTGACCCGGCGCGGACACCTTCGGCGGTAAGAGCCGAGGGTGGCCGGCAGCCGTCCGTCCCACCGCATAGGCTGCCCGCATGATCTGCCGAGCGTGCCGGCAGCGCAGGCACGACGACTGCCCCGGCCGGACGTGGTGCGACTGCCAGCACCGTACCCCCGCGCCCACCCCCGTGGTCACCGGTCCGGCCGGCGAATGAGCGACGAGATCCCGATCCGGCGGATCTGGCCCGCGCCGGCCACCGGTCCGCTGGACGACGCCGCGCTGACCGCGCTCTACGCCCGCGCCGACACCCCCCGGCTCCGGGTCAACTTCGTCGCCAGCGCCGACGGTGCGGTCACCCTGGACGGTTACTCCGCCGGGCTGTCCGGCGCCCCGGACAAGCGGGTCTTCGGTCTGCTCCGGATGCTCTGCGACGGGCTGCTGGTGGCTGCCGGCACGCTGCGGCACGAGGGCTACCGGGCGATCCGGCTGAGTGCGCCACGGCGGGCCTGGCGACGCGCGCACGGCCTGGCCGAGTACCCCACGCTGGCGGTCGTCTCCGGGTCGCTGCGGCTCGACCCGGCGCAGGCCGCCTTCGCCGACGCCCCGGTGCGCCCGGTGGTGCTGACCACCGAGACGGCCGTCGCGCCGCCCGGCCTCACCGACGCCGTCGACCTGGTGCGGGTCGGCCGGGGCACCGTCGATCTCGCCGCCGGCCTGGCCGCGCTACGTCGACGCGGACTGGGGCAACTGCTCTGCGAGGGTGGTCCGCACCTGTCCGGCGCGCTCACCGCGGCCGACCTCGTCGACGAACTCTGCCTGACCGTCGCCCCGCTGTTGGCCGGGGCCGGCCCGGGGCGGATCACCGCCGGGCCGCACAGTCCGCCCCGGCCGCTGCCGCTGCGGCACACGCTGGCCGCCGGGGACGGCGTGCTCATGCTGCGCTACGCCCGCGACCCGGCGGACACGCCGTCCGCCGGGGCCGCACCCGCCGGCTGAGGCCGGCACCCCGCGGCGGTCCGCCGGGCGCGCGCCGCCCGACACCACAGGCAGCCGGGGGTACGCCGCCGCGTCCGGCCCGGGTGCGACGGCCCGGCCGGTCGACCGGCGGGGCGGGACCCGCACGACGCGGGGCGTGGCCACACCGTCCGATGTGGCCACGCCCCGCGGATGAACGCGACGGTCCGGCGGCGACGGAGAGCCGTCGCCGCCGGACCGGGATCAGCTGACGCTCACGGCCGCCCAGGCGGCGGCGACCGTCTTGTACTCGGTGCTGGTCGCGCCGTACAGGTCGGTGGCGGCCGACAGGGTCGCGGTGCGGGCGCCCTTGTAGTTGGTGGTGGTGGTCATGTAGCGGGTCAGCGCCCGGTACCAGATCGCGCCGGCCTTGGTGTTGCCGATGCCGGTGATCGTGGTGCCGTTGCAGGTCGTGCTGGTGCCGTAGGACGAGGTGCCGCTGCCCACCGCGAGCAGGTAGAAGAAGTGGTTGGCCACGCCCGAGGAGTAGTGCACGTCCAGGCCACCGACCGAGCTGCTCCAGCAGTCCGCCGACTTACCGTCCTTGGAGGGCTTGTCCATGTAGCGCAGCGGGGCGCCGGTGCTGCGCAGCTTCTCGCCGATCAGGTAGTCGCCCGGGTCCTTGGCGCTGGCCGCGTAGAACTCGACCAGGGTGCCGAAGATGTCGCTGGTGGCCTCGTTGAGGCCGCCCGACTCGCCGCTGTACCGCAGCCCGGCGGTGTTGCTGGTGACGCCGTGGGTCATCTCGTGCCCCGCCACGTCGAGCGAGGTCAGCGGGTACCAGCCGGAGCCGCCGTCGCCGTAGGTCATGCAGAAGCAGGCGTCCTGCCAGAACGCGTTGGCGTAGTTGCTGCTGTAGTGCACCCGGCTGTACGCGCCGACGCCGTCGTTGCGGATGCCGTTGCGGCCGTGGGCGCTCTTGTAGTAGTCCCAGGTCTTCTGCGCGCCGAAGGCGGCGTCGGCGGCGGCGGTCTGCCGGTTGGTCAGGGTGCCGTTGCCGAACACGTTGTTGGTGCTGGTGACCAGGGTGCCGGTGCCGGTGGTCTTGCCGTTGAGGTCGTAGGTGCGGTGGTTGCCCCGGGCCGGGTCGGCGAGCTGGTAGGTGCTGCCGGACAGGTTGCTGCCGACCGAGACCGTGCCCGAGTGGAAGGTGTTGCCGGTGCCCTCCCGCTGCACGCCCTCCCACGAGTCGCGGACCGCGCCGGTGGTGGCGTCGACCAGCACGTGCAGCTCGCTCGGGGTGCCGTCGGCGTGGGTGCCGCCGACCACCACCTCGTAGGCGAGGGTGGTCGCGGTGTCACCGGCGTCGAAGACGAGCTGCGCGCCGGCCACGGAGCGGCCGGTGGCGGTCGACGCGGCGTACGCGATCTTGCTGGCGGCGGCCTCGCTGAGCTTGGCCTTCGGGGCGCGTTGCGGGGCGTTGGCGAGGCGGTGGGTGGCACCGCGCCAGGAGTCGCCCTTGCCGAGGTGGACGACCAGGTCGCCGCCGAGGACGGGCAGACCGTCGGAGTAGCGGTTGAGCCGGACGTGCTCGGTGCCGTCGGCGTCGGTCACCACGTTGCGGGGGGTGAACGTCTGGCCGTCGGCGGCGAGGCCGGCACCGGAGTGGGCCTTGAGCTGGGCGACCGCGCGGGTGAACGGGTCGGCGGTACCGGTGGGTGCGGCGGTGGCCGCCGTGGGCACCGTGACGACGGTGGCCAGGAGAGCGGCCGTGGCGAGGCCGCTCATCAGGGGGGTTCGGCGCATCGGGGTTCTGCCTCCACAGGGACAGTCGGGGGGGTGCCGACTGACGATGGCCCGCCGGTGGTGGACCGTGGGCCGGTCACGTGTCCGCAGGTTACGGGCGTGACAACCGGCACCGAAGGAAGAAGATCCTCGATGTCGGCTGTGGCTATTCTCAGCCCAACCGGCCGGTTTCTGTCACGCCCTGGACCGAGATTTTTTCGGAGTATTTCCGTCACCCCGCGCCACCTGCCGAAACGCGGTCACCCGCACCCGACATCTCGACCGTCGGTGACAGCACACTCCCCCCGGGTCACCGAATCGGCGGTCGTACGCCTCCCCGGGGTCGCCGCCACGGCCGCCCACCGGTGGCGTCCGCCGCGTCGCGTGGCAACCTGTCGCACTCCTCGGGCAGGATGCAGGTCGTGCGCCCTGACCGAGACGACCAGCTGACCGGAGCCCGCGGATGACCGACGACCGGATCGACGGCCCCGGCGAGCCCGTCGGACGGGTGCTCGGCACCGCCGACGCCACCCCGTTGCAGTTCTGGACGGCCGTCTCCCCGGGCAGCTACCTCCAGCTCGACGACGTGGTGGTCACCCGGCGCGACCTGCCCGACCGGGAACCGGTCACCATCGCCGGGGTGGTCACCCAGGTCCGCGCCCGGCACGAGGGCGCCCAGTTCGAGTCGGACGTCTTCGCCATCGCCGACGGCACCCTCCCGGCCCAGGTGCAGGAGGCCGCCGAGATCACCACCACCCGGGTCGACCCCGAGCTGTACGTGCCGCCCGCGCCGGGTGCGACGGTCTACCGGGCCGAGGGCGACGCCCGCGCCCGCGCGCTGCACTTCGACCGGATGGAACGGCGCATCCCGATGGGGATGGGCCGCGACGGCGTCCCGGTCTACCTCAACGCCGACTTCCTCGACGGCAGCCGGGGCGCACACGTGTCGATCTCCGGCATCTCCGGGGTGGCCACCAAGACCAGCTTCGCCACCTTCCTGCTCTACTCGGTGTTCCGTTCCGGGGTGCTGGGCGGCGACGCGGTCAACGCCAAGGCGCTGATCTTCAACGTCAAGGGCGAGGACCTGCTCTTCCTCGACCACCCCAACGCCCGTCTCGACGATCCCACCCGGGCCGCGTACGCCAAGCTGGGGCTGGCCGCCGGGGCGTTCCCCGACGTGCGGGTGTACGCCCCGCCCCGGGTCGGCGACGCCTCCGGCACCCCCGACGTGAGCAGCCGGCTCACCGGCGTCGACGCCTTCTACTGGACGCTGAGCGAGTTCTGCGCCGACCGCCTCCTGCCGTACGTCTTCGCCGACGCCGACGACGAGCGCCAGCAGTACACGATGGTGGTGCACTCGGTCACCGCCCACCTGGCCCGCTACGCCCAGCCCGCCGACGGTGGGGTCAGCGTCGACGGGGTGCGCCTCGGCTCCTACGCCGACCTCGTCGACCACGTCGTCGAGCAGCTCAACGACGACGAGACCCGGGGCGACTGGGCGGGCAGCGCGGTCGGCCTGGGCACCGTCAACGCGTTCGCCCGCCGGCTGATCGGCAGCAAGAAGGACCTGGGTCGACTGATCCGGGGCGACCTGGCCACCCGCCGCCCGCATGCGATCAACACCGCCGAGAGCGCCCAGGTCACCGTGGTCGACCTGCACAACCTGCCGGACCGCGCGCAGCGCTTCGTGGTCGGCGTGACGCTGCGCGGCGAGTTCGAACGCAAGGAGAAGTCCGGCACCGCCAAGCCGCTGCTCTTCGTCGTCCTCGACGAGCTGAACAAGTACGCCCCCCGCGAGGGCTCCTCCCCGATCAAGGAGGTGCTGCTCGACATCGCCGAGCGGGGCCGTTCGCTCGGGGTGATCCTGGTCGGCGCGCAGCAGACGGCCAGCGAGGTGGAGCGGCGGATCGTCACCAACTCGGCGATCCGGGTGGTCGGCCGGCTCGACCCGGCCGAGGCGTCCCGCCCGGAGTACGGCTTCCTCCCGCCGGCCCAGCGGCAACGCGCCCTGCTGGCCAAGCCGGGCACCATGTTCGTCAACCAGCCCGACATCCCGGTCCCGCTGTGCCTGGAGTTCCCCTTCCCTGCCTGGGCGACCCGGGTGTCCGAGGCGGGCCGCGCCCCGTCGGAGACGCTGCGTTCGATCACCGGCTCGATCGATCCGTTCGCCGTGGTCGGCTCGGGCGGCGCCGACGACGACATTCCGTTCTAGGGGGCTGGCCGCCATGAAGATCCTGCACACCTCCGACTGGCACGTCGGCAAGGTGCTCAAGGGACAGTCCCGGGCCGAGGAGCACAAGCAGGTGCTGGCCGGGGTGATGGAGATCGCCCACGCCGAGCGCCCCGACCTCGTCATCGTCGCCGGCGACCTCTACGACACGGCCGCGCCGAGCCCGGAGGCGACCCGGCTGGTCACCCGGGCGTTGACCGCGCTGCGCCGGACCGGGGCCGACGTGGTGGCGATCGGCGGCAACCACGACAACGGCCACGCCCTCGACGCGTTGCGCCCCTGGGCGGAGGCGGCCGGCATCACCCTGCGCGGCGGGGTCCGCGACAACCCGGCCGAGCACGTCATCGACGGCGTCACCGCCGACGGTGAGCGGTGGCAGCTCGCCGCGCTGCCCTTCCTGTCCCAGCGGTACGCGGTCCGCGCGGTGGAGATGTACGAGCTGACCGCCGCCGAGGCCACCCAGACCTACGCCGACCACCTCGGCCGGGTGCTGGCGAAACTGACCGAGGGCTTCACCGAGCCGGACCGGGTGCACCTGGTCACCGCCCACCTCACCGTGGTCGGGGCGAGCACCGGCGGCGGCGAGCGGGACGCGCACACCGTCCTCGGGTACGCGGTGCCGACGTCGGTCTTCCCGGGCACCGCGCACTACGTGGCGCTGGGGCACCTGCACCGGTCGCAGCGGGTGATCGGCCCGTGCCCGATCCGCTACAGCGGCAGCCCGCTCGCGGTCGACTTCGGCGAGCAGGAGAACGTCTGCTCGGTGACCCTGGTCGAGGTGGGCGCACACTCCGCCGCCCGGATCCGGGAGGTGCCGGTGTCGGCGGCGGTGCCGCTGCGTACGGTGCGCGGCACCCTCGCCCAACTGGCCGAGGCCGACCCGCCCGAGGGCTGGCTGCGGGTGTTCGTCCGGGAGCAGCCCCGGGCCGGCCTGCGGGAGGAGGTGCAGGAGCTGTTCCCCCGTGCGTTGGAGATCCGGATCGACCCGGAGCTGCTGCCCGCCCCGGGCAGCGGCACCCGGGTCGCCCAGCGGGCCGGCCGCTCCCCCCGCGAGCTGTTCGCCGACTACCTGGGCAGCCGGGGGCACGACGACGACGGGGTCCGGGACCTCTTCGACGAGTTGCTGGAGGAGGTGGAGCGCTGATGCGACCGATGCGGCTGGACCTGGCCGGTTTCACCGTCTTCCGCGACGAGACCACCGTGGACTTCACCGACGCCGACTTCTTCGCCCTCGTCGGGCCGACCGGCTCGGGCAAGTCGACGGTGCTGGACGCGATCTGCTTCGTCCTCTACGGCTCGGTGCCCCGCTGGGGTGGCGCCCGGGGGCTGGCCAACGCGCTCGCCCCGTCGGCGGTGGAGGCCCGGGTCCGGTTGGTCTTCGAGTCGGCCGGCGACCGGTACGTGGCGACCCGGGTGGTCCGCCGCGACGGCCGGGGCACGGTCAAGACCGCCAACGCCGGGTTGCAGCTGATGCCGCCCGGGTTCGACATCACCAAGCTCGACACCGGGCTCAGCCCGGAGGACCTGGGCGAGGTGCTGGCCGGCACCCCGGCCGAGATGGAACAGGCCGTGCTGGACGCGGTCGGGCTGCCGTACGAGCAGTTCACCTCCTGCGTGGTGCTGCCGCAGGGGCAGTTCGCCGACTTCCTGCACGCCAAGCCGGCCACCCGGCAGCAGATCCTGGTCAACCTGCTCGGCCTCGGCGTCTACGAGAACGTGCAGAAACGGGCCACCGAACGCGCCGGGCAGGCCGAGGCGAAGCTGGAGGCGGTCGCCCGGGTGCTCGGCGGGTTGACCGACGTCGACGACGCGACACTGGCCACCGCGTCCGCGCAGGTCGACCGGATCCGGGAGCTCTCCGGGGCGGTCGCGGCGGCCGTACCGGAGCGGGAGCGGGCGTGGGCGGCGGCGCGGGAGGCCACGGCGGCGCTGGCCGCGCTCGACGCCGATCTGGCCGGGCTGGCGGGGGTGCGCGCCCCCGCCGGGGTGGCCGAGGTGGCCCACGCGGTGAGCACCGCGCGGGCGGCGGTCGACGCGGCGGCCCGCACCGTGGCGTTGGCCGAGGAGCGGGAGGAGAAGCTGCGCGGCGAGCTGGCGGGCGCGGGCGACGAGAGCGCCCTGCGGCTGCTGCTGCGCGCGCACGCCGACGCGGCGCGGCTGGCCGGCGAGGCGGACACGGTCCGGGCGGCGCTGGACGCGGCGCGGGCCGCGCACGACACGGCGGTGGCGGCCCTCGACGCGGCCCGGGAGGCGGCGGCACGGGCCGAGGCCGAGCTGGAGGCGGCGTTCCGGGCGCACGAGGAGGCCAAGGCCACCGACCAGGCGGTCGCGCTCCGGGCGCACCTGGTCGACGGCGCGACCTGCCCGGTCTGCGTGCAGCCGGTGCCCCGGGTGCCGGCGTTGCCGGCCGGTTCGGCGGTGGCTGCGGCGACCGCCGCCGGCAAGGCGGCCCGGGCGGCCAGCAAGGCCGCGCAGGCGCTGGTCGACGAGCGGGACACCGCCGCCCGGGAGCGGGACCGGACACTGGTCCGGCTGCGGGCCCAGCACGACCAGCTGCACGGCCGGCTGACCGAGCTGGCCGGGCAGCTCGCCGGGGCGGCCACCCCGGCGGCGCTGCGCGACCAGCTCGCCGAGCACGCCCGGCTGCGGCAGGCACTCGACGAGGCCGCGGCGGCGGTACGGTCCGGCCGGGACGCCGCCCGGCGGGCCCGGGGGGCGGCCGACACCGCCGAGGAACGGCTGCGGGCCGCCTGGCGGGACTTCGACACCACCCGGGACGGGCTGGCCCGGTTCGGGCCGCCGGCCGCCGACCGGGACGACGTCGCCGCCGCCTGGACGGCCCTGGTCGGGTGGGCCGGCGCGCAGGCCGGGCGACGACGGGCCGAGCGGGACGCTCTGGTCGAGGCGGTGCACACCGCGCGGTCGGCCGCCGAGTCGGTCGAGGAACGCCTCGGCGGCCTGCTCGACGCCGCCGGGCTGCCCCCCGCCGACGACCCGGCGCAGGCGGTCGCGGTGGCCGCCGAGCGGGCCGAGGCCGACCTGCGGCGGATCACCGAACGCCGCGCGCAGGCCCTCCAGCTGCGGGAGCAGCGCGCCGAGCACGAACGGCAGGCGCGTACGGCGCGGGCGCTGGCCGGGCACCTGCGGGCCAACAACTTCGAGCGGTGGCTGCTGGCCGAGGCGTTGGACCTGCTGGTCGACGGGGCCTCCCGGATCCTGCGGGAGCTGTCCCAGGGGCAGTACGACCTGGTCCACGACAAGGGTGAGTTCTTCGTGGTGGACCACCACGACGCGGGGCTGCGCCGGGGGGTGCGGACGCTGTCCGGCGGGGAGACGTTCCAGGCGTCGCTGGCGCTGGCGCTGGCCCTGTCCGAGCAGCTCGCCGGGATGTCCACCACCGCCGCCAGCCTGGAGTCGATCGTGTTGGACGAGGGGTTCGGCACCCTCGACGCGGCCACCCTGGACATCGTCGCCGCCACCCTGGAGAGCCTGGCCGCCCGGGGTGACCGGATGGTCGGCGTGGTCACCCACGTGCCGGCGCTGGCCGAGCGCATCCCGGTGCGTTTCGAGGTCCGCAAGGACGCCCGCACGGCCCACGTCGAACGGACCGGCCGGTGAGCGCGAGGAGTGCAGCGCAGCGGAGCCCCGCAGCCGCGAACGAAAGGCGGGCCCGGTGAGCGCGAGGAGTGCAGCGCAGCGGAGCCCCGCAGCCGCGAACGAGAGGCAGGCCCGGTGAGCGCGAGGTCGGTTCGTGGGGCGGTGACGTGACCGGGCCGCAGCTGTTCGTGGACGCCTGGGACCCGTCCTACGGGGCGTCGTTCGAGGCGACGCCGGGTGGGCCGGTGACGCCGAGCAGCACCCAGGTCGACACCGACGTGGAACTGCCGGCGGTGGACTGGCGGGCGATCGGGCCCCGCCCGGGGGTGGCCGCCCCGGACGTGGTGCTGCTCGTCGACGGGGTACGCCGGATCGACGCCAGCGTGTGGACGGCCGAGGAGGACGGTGCCTCGTACCCGGGGATCGCCGCCTCGTACGCGGCCGGGGTGGTCCGGTGTGACCTGGAGCGCGGCGCGGCCGAGCTGGCCGGGGCACGGGTGGGTCGGGGCCTGTTCACGGCCAGCCCGTCGGCGCAGGAGGTGGCCTGCGGGCAGGTGCGCTACCCGGTGCACCGGGTCGGCGGCACCGGGGAGCTGAGCAAGCTGCCCGCGGCGGTGCAGGCCCCGCTGACCGCCCTGGAGGTGGCCGTGTCCGACGCGGCCCGCACCGACGGGGACCTGCTGGTGGTGGACGGTCCGCTGCGGGCGCGTCGGCAGCTGCCGCGCACCCTGGGCTACATCAAGACCCAGCACAGCCAGTATCTCGACGCCCGGCTCAACGCCGTGGTCACCGGGTTGGGCTCCGGCCAGCGGTCCCCGGTGTTCCGGCTCGGCACCGCCTGGGGTGGCTGGTCGTGGTACCTGCGGCTGCCGGTGACGGTGGGTGCGCCGTGGGCCGGGATCGTCCGGCTGGAGTGCTCGCCCGACCTCGAACCGCAGGACGCGATCGCGCTGGCCGACCTGTCGCTGGTCACCCTGCCCCGGTTCGCCTCCTCGCCGTACAAGGACCCCCGGGCCCCGCAGAACCTGGTGCCGATCGCCGGGTTGGAGCGGCGGCTGCGCGGGCTGCTGGGCGACGCCCGGTTGCTGCACCGCGCGCTGACCATGGCCAGCCGCAGCGGGATGCGTCGCTGATGGGCCACGACCGTGGGAGGTGCCACTGATGGGCCGCCGTCGGGGTGACGACCGGATCGTCGTGGACGTGGACACCGGTCGGGCCGAGCTGGTGCCGGACCCGGACCGGCCACGCTCGTGGACGCTGCTGCTCGACGACGCCCCGCAGTCGCACGTGGACCTGGCCGACCCGACTCACCTGGAGTTCGAGTACGTCCGCCGGTTCGGCGCGGCGCTGGACCTGCTCGCCCCGCCGGGGGCCCCGCTGCGGGTGCTGCACCTGGGCGGCGGCGCGCTGACCCTGCCCCGGTATGTGCAGGTCACCCGGCCCGGGTCGACCCAGCGGGTCGCCGAGGTCGACGGCGCGCTGGTGGAGCTGGTCCGCCGGGAGCTGCCCTGGCCGGCCGACTCCCGGCTGAAGGTGCGGGTCGCCGACGCCCGGGCCACCCTGGAGGCCGGCCGCGACGGCGGGTACGACGTGGTGGTCGCCGACGTCTTCGCCGGTGCGCGTACCCCCGCCCACCTGACCAGCGCGGAGTACGCGGGGCAGGTGGCCCGGGTGCTCGCGCCGGGCGGCTGGTACCTGGCCAACCTGGCCGACGGTCCACCGTTGCGGCACGCCCGCGCCCAGGTGGCGACGGTGCGTTCGGTGCTGCCCCGGGCCGCCCTGGTCGGTGACGCGGCGGTGCTGCGGGGGCGGCGGCACGGCAACCTGGTGCTGGTGGCGGGGCGGGTCGAGCCGCCGGTGCCGGAGTTGACCCGCCGCGCGGCCGGGGACTGGTTCCCCGGTCGGGTGCTGGCCGGCGACCAGCTGGACCGGTTCGTGGCCGGCGCGGCGGTGGTCACCGACGCGGACGCCACGGGCTCCGTTCCGCCGCCGCCAGGAATTTTTTCGGTCCGCCGTTGATCCGCCGGGATGGGCGTTCCGTATCAAGGGTCGGCGCCCTCCCCGTGGGCCCGCTGATGTCGGTGGACAGCAGGAGGTCTGGATGAGTGCGGTCGCGGCCGGCTTGCACGGCGAATTGGCCAGGCCAGGGTGGATGTTCGCCCGGGCCCAGCCGCAGTCGCGTGCGTCGAGGGCAAGCCGGGGGGTCGACGCCGGCCCCACCGATCGCCAGAATGGCCCGGTGACTCCCCGATCGGCGCCCGGGCGGCACCAGGCCCCGGCGACGACCCCGGAGGCGAGCCACTCCGACCAGTTGGTCCGGCTGCTCTACGCCGAGCACGCCGGCCCGCTGCTGATGTTCGTGATGCGGTTGACCGGTGGTGACCGGCAGCGCGCCGAGGACATCGTCCAGGAGACGCTGCTGCGGGCCTGGCGCAACGCGCACCGGCTGGGCGTGCAGGGGCAGGGTTCGCTGCGGCCCTGGCTGGTCACGGTGGCCCGGCGGATCGCCATCGACGAGCACCGCAGCGAGCAGGCCCGCCCGCCCGAGACGTACGACCGGGATCTGACGGCGTTCGCCGAGGCGGACAGCACCGACCGGGTGCTGCGCACCATGACGGTGGCGGACGCGCTGCGTACGTTGAGCCAGTCGCACCGGGAGATCCTGGTGGCGACGTACTTCCGTGGCCGGACGGTGCCGGAGGCAGCCGAGGAGTTGGGCCTGCCGCTGGGCACCGCGAAGTCGCGGGTCTACTACGCGCTGCGCGCGCTGCGCACGGCCCTACAGGAGAGGGGGGTGACGGAATGAGCCGGGCAGACCATATGGACGTAGCCGCCTACGCGCTCGGCGTCCTGGACGTGCAGGACACCGAACGGTTCGAGGAACACCTCGCGACCTGCTGGGCGTGTGCCGCCGAGTTGGAGACCATGGTCCCGGTGGTGGGGCTGCTCTCCGACATCGACGGCGAGACGATGATGGCGATGGAGCAGACCGCGACGGACCCGCGGCTGTTGGACCGTACCCTGGTCGCGGTCCGTACCCACCGGCGCAAGGCCCGGTTCCGGCAGGTGCTGTCGATGGCCGCCGCGGTGGTGGCGGTCGGCGCGCTCAGCGGCGTCGGGGTGGCCACCTTCGGCAACCCGGGCGGTGGTTCCGGCCCGGTGATCGCCGAGCCGAGCCGGTCCGCGCCGGTGGACGGGCCGGCGAGCCCGCAGCCGACCCGGTCGGGGCCGTCGGTGGGTGGCACCGAGATCGAGGGCGACCAGTTCGACGCGACCGACGGCAGCACCGGGGTGAAGACCACCATGTGGCTCGCCAGCAAGGAGTACGGCACCTGGATCGGGTTCAACCTGACCCGGCTGCCCGGCCCGCGCACCTGCCGGCTGGTGGTCATCCGCAAGAACGACACCACCGAGGTGATCTCCACCTGGGCGGTGCCGGGAACGGGCTACGGCACCACCGCCAACCCGCAGAATCTCCAGTTGGAGGCGTCCACCTCGGCGCCGCGCGGTGAGATCGCGAAGTTGCAGGTGCAGTCGGTGGACGCCAACGGGGTGGCGAGTCCGCTGGTGACCCTGGTTCCCTGAACCAACCGTCGAAACGGCGTCGACCCGGTCCGGGTCGACGCCGTTTCGGCTTTCCGGGGCCGGAGGGTGCCTCTGCTGGCGCACACGTACGGCCGGCCGGAACGGTTCAACGAATCAGATGTGAAATGGCCCACTGTAGATCGTTCAACCTTGACAGTGGACGCTCCGTACTACTCGGTGAACTACCAAGAATGAGGAGGGCACGTGGCAAAGATCAAGCGGACGACCGTCATCGTCGCGAGCGCGGTGGTCGCACTCACGGCCTGCGCCCCCGCAGGTTACAACGGAGCGAACTCCAGCGCAGCCGAGCCGGTCGCCGTCGCCGCGGCCGAGCCCACCGCGTCGGTCGAGCCGGATTCCTCGGCCTCCCCCGGCGCCTCGGGTGCCCCCGCCGCCGACCAGGCGCCGCCCCCGGCCAACGTTCAGCTCACCGACCAGCTCGTCGGTAAGAAGATCGCCCGGATGGGCCAGGTCGTGGTGGACCAGGAGGGCTTCATCCTCTACCGCTTCGACAAGGACTCCGACGATCCGCCGTCGTCGAACTGCGTCGACAAGTGCGCCCAGGTCTGGCCGCCCGCGCTGACCGACGGCAACCCGCAGCTCCAGGGCGTCTCCGACGACAAGGTCGGCACCGTCACCCGCCAGGACGGCACCCGCCAGATCACCATCGGTGGTTGGCCGGTCTACCGCTACATCGGCGACAAGAAGGCCGGCCAGTGGAAGGGCCAGGGCGTCGGCGGCACCTGGTTCGTGGTCGACCCGAACGGCAAGAAGAACCTGACCTGCCTGCCCACCGGCACGCCGAAGGCGGTCGCCCCGCCGGCGGCCGGCGACTCGGGCGGCTCCAGCAGCGGCGGCGACTACACCTACTGATCCAGCATCAGCCGGGACACGGTGGCCGGTCGCAGCCGGGGAGGGCGCGGCCGGCCACCGGTACACCAGGGCCTCGACGTACCGGCAGCGTCGCACGGTCCCGGCCGCGACGCCGGCCCCCACCGGGCCGGCGTCGCGGTACCACCCGCCGGACCCTCCCCCCACGAACCCCCGGAGCGGACGAGGGCGGTGGACGCGCCACACGCCAGCGGGCGCGCGCCATCGAAGGTCCCCCCAACCCCGCACCCACGGCCGCTCGGGCGGCCGGTCCACTCCGGGATGGAGGCACCGCCGACGCGCAGGGCGTCGGCGGTGTCGTCCATTTCCGGCCCCGGCCCCGCGCCGGGGCGGGGCGGGGCCGGACGCCGGGGCGGGGCCGGACGCCGGGGCGGGGCCGGACGCCGGGGCGGGGCCGGACGCCGGGGCGGGGCCGGGTGACCCGGCCGCCCGGGCATGGCACAGTGACGGGGTGACCTGGGACGAGCCGGCAGCACGCCGGGTGCTGCGACCGCCGGCCGACTACCGGTTCACCGCCTCCGTCCGGCCCCTCACCTTCAGCCCGTACGACCCGTGTGCGCGGATCGCCGCCGGCACCTTCTGGTGGGCCACCCGCACCCCGGCCGGGCCGGCCACCCTCGCCCTGCGCCCCGGGCAGGGGGAACTGGTCGCCGAGGGCCACGGGCCGGGTGCCGACTGGGTGGTCGAGCGGGCCGACGCGGTCGCCGGACTGCGCGACGACCTGACCGGCTTCGCCGAGCTGGCCGCCGCCCATCCGGTGGTGGCCGAACTGGCCGCCCGGCACCGGGGGCTGCGGATGCCCGCCACCGGCCAACTCTTCCCCCGCGTGCTGCGCGCCGTCTTCGAACAGAAGGTCACCGGCACGGAGGCGTACCGGGCGTACGCGGCGACCGTACGGCACTTCGCCGAGCCCGCGCCCGGCCCGTTCCAGCCGCTGCTGCTGCCACCCGACGCGGCCACCGTGGCGGCGACGCCGTACTGGGTGTTCCACCCGTTCGGCGTGGAGCAGCGCCGGGCCGACACGCTACGGCGGGCCGCCGCCCTCGCCGACCGGCTGGAACGCTGCGTCGACAGCGCCGAGGCGACCCGACGGCTCACCGCGATCCCCGGCATCGGCCCGTGGACCGCCGCCGAGGTGGTCCGGATCGGGTACGGCGACCCGGACGCGGTAAGCGTCGGCGACTACCACGTGCCGAACACGGTGGCCTGGGCGCTCGCCGGTGAGGCGCGCGGTGACGACGCCCGGATGCTCGACCTGCTCGCCCCGTTCCGGGGTCACCGGGGGCGGGTCTGCCTGCTGCTGGCCGTCGCCGGCATCCAGGCGCCCCGGTTCGGTCCCCGGATGCCGATCCGCTCCTTCGCCCGCTTCTGACCCCTCCCCACCAGCCACCGTCGCCCCGCCGGGCGGGGACCCGGTGCGCCGTGACGCCGATGCGGGGGCTACCGGGGCGTTACCGAGGCGACCCCGGGTCGCTCATGACGTCGGCTGGTGGGAGAGCCGGCGCAGGGTGTGGGCCAGCCAACGGGCGTACCCGTGCTGGACGGCGCGACCGGCGGGCCCGGCGGCGGTCATGAACCAGCGGTCCGGCCGGCTGAACGCGGTGACCTCGAAGTTGACCCTGCCCTCAGCGTCGCAGCGGACCAGGAACGCCTCCTCCCCGCGTTCCGGATGGCCGGGCAGGGTGCCGTAGCCGAAGCCGGCCTCCCGGTCGCCCTCGGCCACCCAGACCACCTCGCACGGCCCCCACACCCGCAGTGGTCCCAGCCCGAGCCCCGGGGTGACCCGCACCCCGGGCGCGGCCCGGGGCGCGTCGGTGCGCATCCGCACCCCGGCCGCCCGGTGCAGCCGCCAGCTCAGCACCGCCTCGGCGGCGACCAGGAAACTGCCGGGCGGCATCGGGGCGGTGTGCCGCAGGTGGTGGTAGCCCGCCGGCAGCGGCCCCCGTCGGGTCGCACCCACCTCGGGGTACGTCAACTCGGACACCGCGCCTCCCCAGGGTCACCCCCAGCTTATGGCCGATGTCGTCGCCCGGCGACCCGACCGGCGGTGCCGCCCACCCGGCTCAGCCGGCCTCGCAGCGTCGCCGGAGCCCGTCGGCCTCCAACCGCAGGTAACGGCGCACCAGCCGGCCGCCGAGCCGGCCGGTGGGTCCGGCGAGGGGTCCGGTGAGCACCAGGGCCAGCTCCACCCGGACCCGACCGTCGGACAGCGGCACGATCCGGTGCTCGCCCCGGCTGTGCACCCCCGGGGTGCTGGACTCCCAGACGAAGCAGCGGGGCGGGTCGATCTCGGTGACCCGCCAGGACGTCGGACGGAGCCAGGGCTGCTCCAGCCGGGCGGTGGCCCCGAGGACCAACGGTCCGGCCTCACCCCGGCGGGCGGTCCGCACCGATTCGGTCCACTCGGGCCAGCGGTCGATGTCGCTCTGCACCGCCCAGACCGTGTCGATGTCCGCGTCGATCTCGGTCGCCGTCTCGAACCGCATGCCGCCTCCGTGGCTCCACCGGCGGCACCCGCGTGCCGCCCGGTTCCCCGACGAGCCTGCCGCAGCGATCGTGACCGGGCCACCCTCCGGTCGCCCTCCCGACCGTGCGACCTCCCGACCGTGCGACCGCCGGGACGCGGCCCGGCCGGACGCGGGGACCGGGCGCAGCCTCGACCGGGTGGGACGCAGCCTCGATCGGGCGGGGCCTCGGCCGGGGCGCGGGTCAGCCGGCCTCGCGCAGGTCGGCCAGGTCCAGCGGGGTGTGCCGGTGGAGCAGCTCGGTCAGTTCGGCGACGGTGCCCGCCTCGCCGAGCACGTTCCTGCCGCCGCCGAAGCGGGCCGGATAGCGGTGCACCAGGCGGTAGCGGTGCCGGCCCCGCACCAGCTCGACGCTGACCTGCCAGCGCCCACAGCAACCACACCGCCACTCCACCCCGCGACGGTAGCTCTGAGCTGCGCAGACGAATCCGCCCCCGAGGGACGGTCGGTACCCGCGGGGACATGCCGGACCGGGACCGACGGTGATCTGCCTCACCACTGTCGGTGGCGTCTGGTTGACTGTCGCCGTGGACCTGCCGATCAACCCGCCGGTCGAGCCGATGCTGGCCAAGAGCGTGGCCCGCCTGCCCACCGATCCCGGCCTGACCTACGAGCCCAAGTGGGACGGCTTCCGCTGCATCGTGTTCCGCGACGGCGACGAGGTCGAGCTGGCCAGCCGCGGTGGCAAGTCGATGACCCGCTACTTCCCCGAGGTGGTCGCGCAGGTGCTGGCGCAGCTGCCCACCCGGTGCGCGGTCGACGGCGAGCTGATCGTGATCCGCCGCGACGGTCCGGGCGGCCAGCCCCGGCTCGACTTCGAGCAGCTCGCCCAGCGGATCCACCCGGCCGCTTCCCGGGTCGCCCTGCTCGCCGAGACGACCCCGGCCGACTTCGTCGCCTTCGACCTGCTCGCCCTCGACGACGAGCTGCTGGTCGACCAGCCCTACCCGACCCGGCGGGAGCGTCTGGTGCGGGCGCTGGCCGGGGTCCGGCCGCCGGTGCACGTCACCCAGGTCACCACCGATCCGGAGACCGCCCGGCGCTGGTTCGAGGTGTTCGAGGGTGCCGGGCTGGACGGGTTGATCGTCAAGCCGGCCGACCTGACCTACCAGCCGGGCAAGCGGCTGATGGCCAAGGTCAAACATGCCCGGACGGCCGACGTGGTGGTGGCCGGGTTCCGCTGGCACAAGTCCGGGCCGGTGGTCGGCTCGTTGCTGCTGGGCCTCTACGACGACGCCGGGGTGCTGCACCACGTCGGGGTGAGCGCCTCGTTCACCATGGCCCGCCGGCAGGAGCTGCTCGACGAGCTGGCCCCCTACCGGGAGGGCGACGGGGAGCACCCGTGGGTGCACGGCGACCACGAGCGCGGCCAGCGGATCCCCGGCGGGGTCAGCCGCTGGACGGGCGGCAAGAACCTCGACTGGGTGCCGCTGCGCCCCGGGCTGGTGATGGAGGTCGGCTACGACGCGATGGAGGGCGACCGGTTCCGGCACACCGCCCGGTTCGTCCGCTGGCGGCCCGACCGCGATCCCCGGTCCTGCCGCTACGACCAGCTCGACCGCCCGGTGCGCTTCGACGTCGACCAGGTGCTCCGGGGCGATCCGGCGGCGACCGTGCCGCCGGACGCCGGCACCCGGGCGTAGCCTGACTGCTATCCGATCATGGAGGTTCGCCGGTGACCAGCACCGCCCGCCGCAACCGCCGGTTCCGGCTCGCCCTGGCCGGGTTCGTCGCGGGCGCGTTGCTCGTCACCGGGTGCACCATGCCGGCGTTCGCCCCGCGGACGGAGGACTCGTCGGCGGCGGCACCGGGCGACACGCCCGCCTGGCGGGCCTGCCCGGAGGTCGCCGACGAGCTGGTGGGCCGGGGTGCCCCGGGCATGCGCTACGAGTGCGCCCGGATCGCGGTGCCCCGCAACTGGGGTGCCGGGACGGGAGCGACCACCGGACCGGGCAGCGGCGAGACCTTCGAGATCGCGCTGCTGCGGGCCCGGTCCTCGAAACAACGGGACCGGATCGGTTCCCTGGTGATCAACCCGGGTGGGCCGGGCGGTTCCGGCGTGGACACCGCCGTCTACCTGTCCTTCGGGCCGTCCTTCGGGGGGCTGCCCGCCGCGGTCACCGACCGGTTCGACATCGTCGGCTTCGACCCGCGCGGGGTGTCCCGGTCCAGCCCGGTCAAGTGCATCTCCGACGCCGACCTGGACGCCAGCTTCGGCTACGACCCCGACCCGCGCAGCCAACAGTCGTTCGACGCCTACCAGGCGCTCAACCGGCGGATCGGCCAGGGCTGCGGCAACCGGTACGGCGACCAGCTCCCCCTCTACGGCACCGAGCAGGCCGCCCGGGACATGGACGCGGTGCGGGCCGCCGTGGGTGACGACAAGCTCACCTACCTCGGCTACTCCTACGGCACCCTGCTCGGCGCGACCTACGCCCAGCTCTACCCGCAGCGGGTCCGGGCGCTGGTGCTCGACGGTGCGGTCGACCCCCGGCAGCAGTTGGTGGCCGGTTCGGAGAGCCAGGCCCGGGGCTTCGAGCGGGCGTTCGACAACTTCGACCGGTGGTGCGCGGCGAATGCCGGCCGCTGCCCGATCGCCCCGGACGCCCGGGGTGCGGTGACCTCGGCGATCGACAAGGCGAAGGTCTCCCCGGTACGCGGTGCCGACGGGCGGGAGGCCACCTCCGGGTGGGTCTTCTACGCGGTGATCTCCTCGCTCTACACCGAGTCGGGTTGGGAGGAGTTGGCCCGCGCGATCGACCGGCTCGACGAGGGCGACCCGACCGACGTGTTCAAGCTCGCTGACTCGTACGCCGGGCGGGGCGAGGACGGGCACTACTCCAACCTCTTCGACGCCAACCTCGCGGTCAACTGCGCCGACGAGACCGAGAAGCCCAGCGTGGCGCAGATCCGCCAGTTGCAGTCGCAGTGGCGGCAGCAGTACCCGCTGTTCGGGCCGGCCCTGGCGGTGGGGATGTTCGGTTGCGTCGAGTGGCCGGGCGGGCGGGACCCGTACCCGACCGGTCGGGCCGACGGGGCGCCACCGATCGTGGTGGTGGGCACCACCGGTGACCCGGCCACGCCGTACGAGCAGACGGCCCGGCTGGCCGACATGCTGGGGGTCGGCCGGGTGCTCACCTGGGAGGGCGAGGGGCACACCGCCTACCCGCAGACCGCCTGCATCACCGAGGCGGTGGACGCCTACCTGATCTCGCTCACCGTCCCCCGGGAGGGGTTGCGCTGCCCCGCCCGCTGACCCGGCGACGCCGCCTCCGGGCGACGGACACTCCCTCCGGGCGACGGACAACTCCCGCCGGGCGACGGACGCTCCCTCCGGGCGACGGTCGCCGACCCCACCACGTCACGGTCGCTGCTCCGACCGGGTTTCGGGGTCGCTGCCGGTGGTCAGCGGCGGTTGCGGCGTCCGCGCAGCCGCTGCCTGACCAGGGTCGCGTGGTCCGGTGGGGCCGGCGGCGGTGGCAGCTCGGGCAGCTCGATGCCCTGCCGGGCGGCCAACTCCTCCAGCAGCGCCCGCATCCGACGCACGTCGTTCTTCAGCTCCTCCTGCTCGACGTGCTCGAAGGCGTCGTCGTCGACGATGAGCCGGCTGGCGAAGTGCGCGGTGATCAGGGGGATGACCAGCAGCACCATGGTGGAGATCAGCAGCGCGGCCAGGACGCGTCCCTGCCAGCTGGTCGGGGAGATGTCGCCGTAGCCGACGGTGGAGGCGGTGACCACCGCCCACCACACGGCGTCGGCGGCGCTGCGGTGCTCCACCTGGCCGTAGATCACCCCGGCCACCACGATCATCAGCAGGTACGACGTGATCAGCGTCCGGGGCGAGTTGGCGAAGTACACCAGGCCCCGGTAGACCCACCGGAACGGCAACAACAGCTTCATGCCGCACCATGCTGCCTCCCGGACGCCACCGCCGCCCGCCGGGCGTCCGACGACCGACCCGCAGGCCGGGACACCCACCTGTGCCCGGCGACCGGGCGGGGTGCTGTGACAGGCTGCCGGTCATGACCGACGTGATCCTCCGCGAGGCGGTCCGGGACGACCTGCCCGCGATCCTGGCCCTGCTCGCCGACGACGTGCTCGGCCGGGCACGCGAGCACACCGGGGTGGACGAGGCGTACGAGCGGGCGTTCGCCGCCATCACCGCCGACCCACGCAACCAGCAGCTGGTGGCCGAGCGCGCCGGGGAGGTCGTCGGCTGCTTCCAGCTCACCTACATTCCGGGGCTGGGCCGGCACGGCGCGGAACGGGCGCTCGTGGAGGCGGTCCGGGTCCGCTCCGACCTGCGTGGGCACGGGGTGGGCCAGGCGATGATGACCTGGGCGATCGACGAGGCCCGCCGGCGGGGCTGCGGGTTGGTGCAGCTCACCACCGACAAGTCCCGCGCCGACGCGCACCGTTTCTATCAGCGCCTCGGCTTCGTCGCCAGCCACGAGGGCATGAAACTCCCCCTCTGACGGTGCGGATGTGGGAACGGGTCACCCGGCCAATCCGACCCACCTCTGCCAGTCAGTCGTCGACCAGGCGGCCGTCGCGCAGGGTCAGCGCCCGGTCGGCCACCTCGATCAGGGCCGGGTCGTGGGTGGCGACCAGCGCGGTCATCCCCCGGGCGTGCACCACCGCGCGGAGCAGGTCCATGATCGCCCGGCCGGTCTCGGAGTCGAGCTGACCGGTCGGCTCGTCGGCGATCAGCAGGTCGGGTTCGTTGGCCAGGGCCCGGGCCACGGCGACCCGCTGCTGCTGCCCACCGGACAGCTCGTACGGGCGCTGACCGGCGTGGCCACCCAGACCGACCAGCTCCAGCAGCACCGCCACCCGTTCCTCACGCTCCGCCGCCGGGACCCGGGCCAGCCGCAGCGGCACCCCGACGTTCTCCGCCGCCGACAGGATCGGCACCAGCCCGAAGGTCTGGAACACGAACCCGACAGTGCCCCGGCGCAGCCGCAGCAGCTCGGCCTCGCCGGCACCGGTGACGTCGTGCCCGGCCACCCGGACCCGGCCGGTGTCCGGTCGGTCCAGCCCGCCGACCAGGTTCAGCAGGGTGGTCTTGCCGGCGCCCGAACGGCCCCGCACCGCCACCAGCTCACCCCGGGCGGCGGTGAAGGAGACCTCGCGGACGGCGTGCACGGTGTGCCGCCCCCGGCCGAACGTCCGGCTCACCCCCTCGACCCGGACCACCTCGTCGGTGACCGCGTCGGCGGCCCGGACGACCGTCGTGTCGGCCCGGACGGCGGGAACCTGCTCGTTCATGCGTCACTCCCGTTCTGGTCCGGCGTCTGGTCGCCGGGGCGGACCTGCACGTGATCGGGGGCGAGATCGAGGCGGACCCGGTCCCGCAGTGCCAGGGCCGCCACGAAGGGCGCCGGGAGCTGCATCCGGCCGGTCCGGTCCAGCACCGCGTACTCCTCGCTGACCAGTTCGGTGCTGCCGTCGGCGCCGATCCGCGCGGTCCGGCGTACCTCGGAGGCGGTCCGGCCGTCGCGGATCGCGACGGTGCGGCGGACCTGGTCGGCGACGGCGTGGTCGTGGGTGACCACCACCACGGTCACCCCCAGTTCGGCGTTGATGGTGCGCAGCGCCGCGAAGACCTCCGCGCCGGTCGCCTCGTCCAGCTCCCCGGTCGGTTCGTCGGCGAAGAGCACCTCCGGGTCGTTGGCGACCGCCACCGCCACCGCGCAGCGCTGCTGCTCTCCGCCGCTGAGCTGCCCGGGACGCCGGTCCGCGCAGTAGCCCACCCCGACCAGGTCCAGCAGCTCGTCGGCCCGTCGCCGGCGGGCCCGGCCGCCACCGCCGCGCCGGGCCAGCCGCATCGGCAGCTCCACGTTCTCCCGGGCGGTCAGGTACGGCAGCAGGTTGCGGCCGGTCTGCTGCCAGACGAACCCGACGGTGTGCCGCCGGTAGCGCAACCGGCGGCGGGCCGACAGCGCCAGCAGGTCGTAGTCGGCCACCCGGGCGATCCCCGCCGTCGGCGTGTCCAGCCCGGAGAGGATGTTGAGCAGGGTCGACTTGCCCGAGCCGGAGGCCCCGACGATCGCCACCAGCTCACCCCGGTCGATCACCAGGTCGAGCCCCTGGAGGGCGACCACCTCGACCCCTTCGGTCTTGAAGATCCGGACCAGGCCGTCGCAGACGATGTGCCCGCGCAGCCGGTCCTGCCCGCCGGCCCGTTCGGCCGCCCGCTGCGCCGCCCGGCGTTGCAGGTCCGCCAGGTCGGGTACGACGGGGTTCTGGGCGGTCGTGGTCATCTCAGCTCTCCTCTCCGAGCCGGAGCACCTCGCCGAGGCGCATCCGACGGTTGTTCAAAGCCTCCACCGCCATGGCGAAGCCCAGCGCGACCGCGCCGAGCCCGACCGTGGCGGCGACCAGACCGGGCGCGAAACCCACCCGTACCGGTGTGCCGTTGGTGAACGCGGCGAGCCCGAGCAGCGGGGTGAGCAGCACCGGCAGCAGCACCCCGACCAGCGCTCCGGTCAGCACCGCCACCCCGACCAGCGGGGCCAGCTCCACCAGCAGCAGCCCCCGCCACTGCCGGCGGGACAGCCCCAGGGTGCGCAGCCGGGACAGCACCTCACCCCGGGCGCGGGCCCCGGCGAGGACGGTGAAGGCGACGGCGAGCAGGGCCAGCACCCCACCGGCCACCGCCCCGGCGACGAACCCGAACGCCAGCAGCCCGTTCGCGCCACCGCCGCCCAGCCGCAGCCGGGTCTGCGACCAGGTCTGCACCACCACGCCCCGGGGTCGTTCCCGGCCGGTCACCGCGCCGCCGGTCTGGTAGCGCTGCTGTCCCTCGTCCCCGACCTGCCGCAGCACCCCGGCGTCGAGCCGGTCACCGGCGACCAGGAACGCGGTGGGCACCGGCGGGCTGTCCCGCGGGGGCAGCGCCTGCCAGGGCAGCACCACGTACCGGCTGGTGTTGGGTCGGGCCAGCGGGAAGTCGACGACGGTGTCGACGGGCGTGAACTCGTACCGCTGGCCCTGCACGGTGATGAAGGCGGACCGCAGCCCGGCGTCGGCCAGGTCGGCGGCGACCGCCGGGGAGACCACCGCCGGCAGCGGTCCGCCGCCCGGCCGGGCGTCGCGCAGCGGGCCGGGCACCGGGACGTCCCGGCCGGCGGCCCGTGCCGTGCGGGCCAGCCCGGGGCCGTCGACCAGCAGCACGCTGGTGTCGCGCAGCCGGGCGTCGGTGCCGTCGGCGTCGGTCGCCAGGCGTTGCGCCGACTCGTCGGCCAGCGCGGTGGCGGCCCGCACCCCGGTCAGGCGTTCCAGTGCCGGGCCGGTGTCCGGGGCGAGCCGGTCGCCCCGGATCAGCGCGTCCGCCGGCACCGCCCGGGTGGCGACGTCGTCGCGGGTGTCCTCGATGCCGGTGGCGATCACCGCGCAGAAGGCGGCGGTGGCGACCGCGAGCACCACCACGACCAGCGGGGTGGCCGCCGCCGCCCGACCGGCGCGGGCCGTGCCCAGGAAGGCCACACTTCCCCGGGTACGCGCGGCGAGCCGCCCGGCCAGCCGCACCGGCCACGGGTAGAGCCGCAGCGCCAGCACCGAGGCGGCGACCGCGACCAGCGCCGGCACCGAGACCAGCAGCGGGTCCACCGTGCCGGGGGTGAGCCCGCGCCGCCGCAGCAGCACCACCGCCACCCCGGCCAGCAGCACCAGGGCGGCCTCGGTGGTGGCCCGCCGCGCGGACGGCCGTAGCCGGCCCAGGTCCCGCCGCCCGACCACCCCGGACGGTACGGCCAGCGTCGCCACCGGCAGGGCCAGGGTGACCAGGGCGGTCGCGCCGACGGCGAGCGGGCCGGTGTCGCCGGGCGCACCGGGCAGCAGGCCGCCGAGCAGCCAGCCCAACCCGGCGGCGGGCGGTACGACCAGCAGCGACTCGGCGAGGCTGCGCCGCACTCCGGTGGTGACCCCGCCGCCCCGGGCCCGGATCAGCGCGAACTCGGTGCGGCGTCGGCGCACGGTCGACGCGGCGGCCAGCACCACCAGCCCGGCGAGTGTCGCCAACACCCCGGCGGCGATGACGGCGAGCAGGGTACGGGCCGAGGTGACCGCCCGCCCGAACTCGCGCAGCGGGACGTCGACCCCCTGGGTCAGCTCCGTGCCGGTGCCGGTGCTGGCCCGCACCAGCCGCTGCACCCCGTCGACGAGTTGGTCGATGCGCCGGACGTCCATGCCGTCCGCGCCGAGCCGGTACCGCCAGGTGAACGACACCGGGTGGTCCTCGACGGCCAGCCGGTCCAGCGCGGCGACGGAGACCAGCCCGACCAGGATGAACGGTTGGCCGTCCCCCTCCGGCTCGGCCACTTCCAGCACCGAGGGCAGGGTGTCCCAGTTGCCGTCGGCGGGGTCGACGGGCCGGAACAACCCGACCACGGTCAGCGGGGTCGGCGGGTGTTCCTCGTCGGGCGGGGCGAGGGTGAGCCGGCTGCCGACCCGTAGCCCGAACCGGCCGGCGATGTCGGCGGCCAGGGCCACCTGCACCGGGGCGTCGGCGGCGGCCGTCCCGTCCGGCCAGCGTCCCTCGACCAGGGTGCCCGCCGTCTCGACCCCGGGCATGGCCCGCAGGCCGAGGTGCACCAGGTAGTTGCCCCGGGCCAGGTCGGGGCCGGTGACCCGATCCTCGGGGGTCTGCGCGGCGTACCACCGTTGCGCCACGGCGGCCCGTACGTCGGCGGGCATCCGCTGCTGGAGCGTGTCCAGCTCGGCCGCCTGGCTGCTCACCGACGGGGCGTCGACGCCGGGGCGGGTGGCGTACGTCAGGTCGCGGCGGGCGGCGGGCTCAGCGGCGAGGTGTTCCCGCAGGCCCTGGTCGGCCAGCCGGTTGACCACCCGGGGCACCCCGCCGACGAGCAGGGCGATCACCAGGGTCAGCGCGGCCAGCAGCAGGAACTGCCCGCTGTGGGCGCGCACCCGACGGATCACGGCACCGATGTTCATCGCTGGTCCTCCCCCTGGTGCGACGGTCGGGTCGTCGACGCCCTCACCGGTCTCCCCCGGTGTGCAGCCGGGCGATGGCGACCCGCCGCCGCAGCCCGGCGGCCATCGCCGCGCTGCCGGCCAGCGCGGCCAGCAGCAACCCCGCCACGGTCCACCCGATCGGGGTCCAGGCCAGGGCGAACACCGGTGCGGGCACCGGACGCCCGGCGGCCGGGGTGAGCACCACCAGCGGCGCCATGGTGGCCCCGACCACCGCGCCGAGCAGCAGCCCGACACCGACGCCGATCCCGGCCAGGAAGGTCTGCTCGGCGAGCAGCGCCCGGGCCAGCAGCCGGGGCGACCCGCCGAGGGTGTGCAGGACCGAGAACTCACCGGTCCGGTGTCGGGCGGTGGCCCAGACGTCCACCACCAGACCGACGAGGGCGAGCAGCACCGAACCGAGGGCGGCGGCCAGCAACCCCGTCCGGGCACCCTGCCAGTACGGGTCGTCGGCGGCCACGGCGGCGGCCTGCCGGCGGTCCAGCAGCGTCGTCCCGGGCAGGGCGGCGGCGGCCTGGGTCGCCTCGGCGTGCGCGGCGGGGTCGACCCGTAACCACCACTCGGGCACCGTCCGGACGGTCCCGGAGTTGCGGATCAGCCAGTCGGTGGCCGCCGGCAGGTCGAGCAGCACCCCGTCACCGGCGGTGGCGGGCAGCGCGGTCACCTCCCCGACCAGGCGCACCGGCAGGGAGACCCCGGACAGGGCCAGCACCACGGTCTCCCCGGGCCGGACGTTGAGCGCGGCCCGCACGGCGGGGGTCATCAGCGCCGGTGCGGGGGTGTCCGGGCCGTCCGGCACCACCGCGAAGCGGGACGACGGCTGGTAGGCGTACCGGCCGCCGTCGAGGAACCCGACCGGGTGGGTGGCGGTCAGTCCGGCGGCGTCGGCGGTGGCGGTGCTGTTCCCGGTGGACTCGGCGGCGACGACCCGCCACCGGCCGGTGAGGGCGAGGGCGGTCGACCGGGCGTCCGGGCCGACGGTACGCAGGTCACGCACCTGGAGCGCGTATCCGGTGCCGGCCACGTCCCCGCCGTCGGCCTCGAATCCGGCCAGTCGTAGCCCGTCGACGGCCGGCAGGGTGACGCGGAACCCGACGGCCCGCCCGTCGCTGCCGGTGCGCGCCACCGGCAGCCGGTACGCCACCCCGTCGGCCCGGGTGAGCAGCACCGACACGGCGATCCGGTGCGGAACGACGGCTTGGTCGACGGGGGTCTGGACGGTCCCGGTGAGGCTGCGGGCGTCGGCCGGCAGCGGCACCCCGAGGGCCGGTCCCCGGGCGGCGGTCAGCGGTGCGAACAGCTCCCGCGCGGGCCGGTCGGCGAGTCGGTCGCTGAACTTGCCCACCTCGGCGGCGTGTGCGGTGTCCAGGCCCAGCACGGTGGCCTGCCGGTCGTCGCGGCCGACCCGGATGTCGTCGCGCCAGACCGGCAACGCCCGGTCGACCCCGGGCAGGGCGGCGAGCGTCGCGACCCGGTCGACGGGGGCGATCCCGCTCCGCTCGACCAGCCGCAGGTCCGCGCCGACGGTGTGGTCGGCCTGGTCGACCTGGGACCGTTCCCCGGTGGCGACCAGCGACCAGGCCAGGGTGCTGCCGCCGACGGCGAGGGCGAGCAGCAGCACCGGTCCGGCGTGCGGACGCCGGCCGGCCTGCCACATGCCGAGGATGGTCGCGGTCCACAGCCGCCGGTCGACGAATCGTTCGGCGAACCGGGTGGCCGGTGGGAGCAGCCGCAACGCCACCACCGCCCCGGCCAGCACCCCCAGGGTCGGCGCGGCCACCAGCAGCGGGTCGACGCCGAGGTCGTTGCCGGCCCCGGCCAGCGGCGAGGAGTAGCGGCGCAGCTGCACCCAGGCGAGCACGGCGAAGGCCACCAGGGCCAGGTCGAGCCCGGCCCGGCTGACCGTGGCGACCCGGTCGGGGCGGGACCGGGCGGCCAGGTCGGCCACGTAGGTGCCCGCGCCGCGCAGGGTGGGGGCGACCATGGCGACGAGACAACCGACGGCGGTGGCGACGGCCGCCACCCACACCCACCGGCCGCCGCCGACGGCGCCGCCCAGGTCGACCGGGCCGTCGGCGGCGACCCGGCGCAGCACCCCACCGGCGAGCAGCGGCCCGAGCAGGGCCGCCGGGACGACCACCAGGGTCGCCTCCCGGGCGGCCAGGCCGGCGAGCTGCCGGCGGGCCGCACCCCGGGCCCGTAGCAGGGCGGTCTGCGCCCGGCGGTCCTCGTTCAGCAGGGCGGCGATCAGCACCAGCGCGTACCCGCCGAGGACCACGATCAGCAGCAGGGGGGTGGCCAGCGCGGAGCGACCGGCCAGGTCGGCCCGGCTGATCCGGTCGATCAGCCGGTCGAGGGTGGTGACCGCCTGTGCCGACGAGCCGAGCCCGGCCGCCTCGGGCACCTCCGTCGCGGCGGTGGCGACGGCCCGACGCAGCGCCGGCAACCGGTCCGCCCCGACGGCCGCCAGGTCGGGCGCGACCACCCAGGATGCGGAGACCGAGCCCGGGAAGGTGGCGTCGAAGTCGGCCGGGTCCAGCACGAACGGCCCGTGCGTGGCGTCGGCGTCCGGGGCGACGCCGAGCCCGGGGGCGAGCCGCCAGTACGGGTCGGCCGGGTCGCGCGGTCGCCAGGTCCCGGAGAGCACCACCTCGGTACGCCGGTCGGCGCTGCGGTCGCGCATCGGCACCCGGTCGCCGGTCCGCAGTCCCAGCGCACCGGCGACCTTCTCCGGCAGGGTGGCCTGGAGCGGGCCGGCTCCGGGGGTGGGCCAGTCGCCGTCGACGAGGTCGGCGTGGCCGACCAGGACGTCCAGGGTGGCCAGGCTGGCGAAGACCGGTTCCTTGCCGGTACGGGTGCCCGGCCCGAGGTCGCCGGTGAGTTCCCGCCCCGTGCCGTAGCGGGCGGCGGCGACCCGCACCGGGACGTTCCCGAGGGCGGTCCGGAAGCCGTCCCGCACGGCCCGGTCTCGGCTGGTGAACTCGGTGTGGTCGCGCCCGCCGGAGCCGCTGACCAGCAGGCTGCGTTCCTCGACGGGGGCGGCGGCGATCAGCGCGCGTTGACCGGCGTCGACGGCCCGCCGGTTGTAGTCGGCCAGCCCGGTGACCAGTGCGATCGCGACCAGCGCGGCGGCCACCGCCGCGAGCAGCAGCCCGCGCGCTTCGCGGGCCCGCCTCCACACCAGCTTCATCCGTTGCCTCCCCGGGGCCCGGGGTCGGGCCGACGGAGAGCAAGAGTGGCGACCCGGCGGTAAAGGTTCGCACCCGTTACTTGATCGTTACTCCGGTCACCGCCCGGCCGGGCCGGGGTTGGCCGTTCGGCGTCGATCTGGTGGGATCGGCGGCATGGAAATCGCCCTCATCCTGTCGAGCACCGCCCTCGTGCTGGCGCTGCTGTTGCAGCTCCCCCGCCGGGACGGCCGGGGCGACGGCTCGTTTCGGCTGGTGGAGATCGAGCGTCGCCAGCGACTGATCATGGAGCACCTGGGCATCGTGGACCGGGGCCCGGCTCTGCCCGGGGTGCGGGAGCACCTGGCCCGGGGCGAGAAGATCAAGGCGATCAAGGCTTACCGGGAGGCGACCGGGACGGACCTGCGCACCGCCAAGGAGGCGGTCGAGGCGATCGCCGCCGGACGCTGAGCCGACCGGGTCCGGCCGGGACGCCGCCCGACCCGGCCAGGGTCAGCCCTGGACCGGCGTCCGCCGGGCCGGGCGGTACATGGAGCAGACCAGGGGGCCGCCCTCGATCGTGGTGCGTGCCGTGACCGTGAAGCCGAGGCGTTCGTAGAGGCGGACGTTGCGCTCGTCGGAGGTTTCCAGCGCGATGCCGTTCGGGTCGCCGGACTCGTCGATGAGGGTCACCCCCGCGGCGGCGACGGCGGAGCCGAGACCGACGCCGCGCCGCTCCGGGTGGACGCCCAACGTCGCGAGTTCCCACGCGCCGGGTGGCCGCGCCGGCAGCTCGACGGCCATGAGCGCCGCCAGCCGGTCACCGTGCAGCTCCGCGATCCGCGCCTGGAGGTCCTCCCCCGGCGCGGGCGCGTCGCCCGGCAGGAACGCGGCGACCGCCTGAGCGTCGTCGGTGACGAGGACCACGCCGTGCGCGAGGGCGTGCCCCAGGTAGAGGGCCTGCAGCTCTTCGAGTCGACGCGGGTGGTCGTCGGCCGGGATCGACCATCGCGTCCACGGGTAGTCGTGGAAGGCGGCGGCGAGCGTACGTGCCGCGCGGGGCAGGTCGAGGGCGGTGGCCCGGCGGATGTGGCTGGTCATCGGCCCGAGCCTAGTCAGTCCTTGGTCAGCTCCGGCCGGTGCTCGCGGATCCACGCCTCGACGTCGACCTTCCGCCACACCTTGCCCTGCATCAGGTCGGCCACCGGATCAGGGAAGTTCCGGTGACTGGTGATCACGTAGACCCGCTGCTTGCTGATGCCGCCCAGCATCACGCGGATCTCGTGCGCACCCACCAGCTCCATACGGCGGACGCTAAACAGTTGCCCCGGACTCTTGACTCGGGTCAAGAGCCCGGTCACTGTATCGGGTATGCCAAAGAACGTTTCGCCTGTTCATGATCGGCAGCGGCGGCCCGTGGGCGGGCATCCGCCGATGCGCCCGCTGTGGCGGTGCCGCACGTGCGCCGCGCCCTGGCCGTGCCAGCCCGCCCGACTGCTCCTGACCAGGGAGTACCGACGGGACCGGGTGGCACTGTCGATCTACATGGCCAGCCAGTTGTTCGAGGCCACCGCCGATCTGGTGCGACTCAATCCGCACCCGGCCCCGTCCCCGGCGGAACTGTTCGACCGTTTCCTCGCCTGGACGGCCCGACCGTCAACCCGGGCCGCGAACACGTCCCGGCCGGGCGACGGGCGTCGAGCCGGGGCCGCGATCCCGGAACCGGAACCGGCTACGGACCGCCCGGCCGACCGCCTGCCGGAAACTATCTGACGAGCAGGGTCAGTAGTCCGGTGAGGGCGACGAGGACCGCCGCCACCCCGGTGAGTACGGCTGGCAGGATCTTGAGGTATTCGAGGATCACGGAATGCCGGCGCGGCGTCCCACCGATCCGCTGCGTTCTTCTCGTCGTGGCCGCCATGGTGATTCCCCTGTCCGGTGCCCGCGTCCGGTCGGATGAATCGGAGCCGCTGACCGGCGAATCGAATGTCGCCGCCGGGCAGCAGCCGACCGGACACTCCACAGCGAGGGCATATTCCCTGGTCACATGAGTGCAGCCGACTTCCGCGCATCCTACCTTTCATATTCGACCGTAGGCGCGACGACCAGCCGAGCGCAATCATCAGTACCGGAAAGAGTCTGGAGGAATGCCATTTTCACGCGTGGGAGTGGCATGCCGCGCAACTGATTTCGGATTACCGGCGGACAGCCCGTACCACCGTCGCCGCCGGCATTCCGATTTCCGTCGGTGGGTCGGCGGCTTTCACTCGGCGGTGTCGTCGGCCGGGCGCTTCGCCCGGCTCGGCTGCACCCGTTTCGGTTCGCCGGGCATCTTCGGATGGTCGGGCGGGTAGGGCAGGTCGCCCAGGCCGTGCCCGGCGTCCCGCTCGGCCCAGTCGAGCAGGGGCGTGATGTCGACCGCGTCGTCGTCGATGCCCCCGTGCGGGTCGCCCCGCTCGGCCAGCCGGACCGGCACCGTTTTCAGGTCGAAGTCGTCCGGGTCGACGTCGGGCAACTCGTCCCAGGTGACCGGGGTCGAAACGGTGGCCCGCGCGTTGGCCCGCAGCGAGTACGCGCAGGCGATGGTGCGGTCCCGGGCCATCTGGTTGTAGTCGACGAAGACCCGCTGCCCGCGCTCCTCCTTCCACCAGGCGGTGGTGACGAGGTCGGGACGACGTCGTTCCAGCTCCCGGGCCAGCGCGATGGTGGCCCGGCGGACCTCGGTGAACGTCCAACGCGGGGCGATGCGCAGGTAGACGTGCAGCCCCCGACCGCCGGAGGTCTTCGGCCAGCCGGTGATGCCCAGCTCGGCGAGGATGCCGCGCAGCTCGGCGGCGGCGGTGGCCGCGTCGGCGAAGTCGGTGCCGGGCTGCGGGTCGAGATCCACCCGCAGCTCGTCGGGGTGGTCGACGGCGGCGGCCCGGACCGGCCAGGGGTGGAACACCACGGTGCCCATCTGCGCGGCCCAGGCGACGTGGGCGAGGTCGGTGGGGCGCAACTCGTCGGCCCCGCGCCCGCTGGGAAAGGTGATCCCGACGGTCTGCACCCACGGCGGCACCCCACGGGTGGGCACCCGCTTGGAGTAGAACGCCTCCCCCTCGACCCCGTCGGGGAAGCGTTGCAGGGTGGTCGGCCGGTCCCGCAGGGCGCGCATGATGCCGTCGCCCACCGCGACGTAGTAGTGGAAGACGTCGGCCTTGGTGAACCCACGCCCCGGGAAGATCACCCGATCCGGACTGCTCAGCCGGACGGTGTGCCCGGCCACCTCGACCTCGGTCGCCTTCGCGCTGCCCGCCATGGCGCGACCATATGCGATGCCCCCGACATCCGACGTACGGTTGACCGGTGAGTCCTGACGAGAAAGAGCTGCCCCGCACCGAGGACGAGTGGCGGGTCCGGTTGACCCCGGAGGAGTTCCGGGTGTTGCGCGAGGCCGGCACCGAGCGCCCCTTCACGGGCGAGTACGTCGACACCAAGACCGCAGGCGTCTACCACTGCCGGGCCTGCGGGCTGGAGTTGTTCTCCAGTGACACCAAGTTCGATTCGCACTGCGGCTGGCCGAGCTTCGACGACGCCATCCCGGGCCGGGTCAAGGAGATCCAGGACCGCAGCCTCGGCATGGTCCGCACCGAGATCCGCTGTGCCCGCTGCGACAGCCACCTGGGGCACGTCTTCCATGGCGAGGGTTTCACCCCGAAGGACACCCGGCACTGCGTGAACTCGGTCTCGATCCGACTGGAGCCGACGCAGAGCTGACCCCGACACGCCGTCCAACCCGACCGAATTCAGGGCATTTGCCCCCTTCAGGCGTTCCCACAAGGCACGCTTGGGGCAGATGTCCGATTCGGGGGGTACGACAGATGGCTACCTGCGAGGTCTGCGGCAACGACTACTGGATGGCGTTCGAGGTGCGTACGGTCAGCGGTGACGTGCACACCTTCGACAGCTTCGAGTGCGCGGCACACAAGCTCGCGCCGATCTGCGAACACTGCCAGGTGAAGATCATCGGGCACGGCGTGGAGGTCGGCGGCCGGTTCTTCTGCTGCGCGCACTGCGCCCGCGCGGTGGAGGCCCTGGGTGCCGAGATCCGCGACGCGGTCGGTGCCCGCCCGGCCTGACCCATCGCGATCCGGCGTCCGACGCGACCCGGCGTCCGACGCGAACCGACCGGGCGACGAGGCACGGCGCACCAACCGGCGGTAGAACAACCGGCCACAGGGGCAGCCGCGTCGCGGGGAGGGCAGCAGAGCAGCCGGCCACGGGGCCTCAGCGTCGCGGGCAGGGCAGCAGAGCAGCCGGCCACAGGGCGTCAGCGTCGCGGGCAGGGCAGCAGAGCGGTGTCGGGCGGGGCCGCCTAGCATCGCGGGATGGCACCTCAGACCGTCGACGTCCACGTCGCCACGTTCGCCGAGTTGGACGCGCGCACCTTCCACGACCTGCTGCGGCTGCGCGTCGACGTGTTCGTGGTGGAGCAGCGCTGCCCGTACCCGGAGCTGGACGGTCGCGACGTCGAACCCGGCACCCGGCACCTCTGGCTGGCCCACGACGGCGTCGTCCTGGCGTATCTGCGGATGCTGGTCGACCCGGGTGACGTGACGCGGATCGGTCGGGTGGTGGTGGACCCGGCGGCCCGGGGCGGCGGGCTCGCCGGCCGGCTGATGACCGAGGCCCTGCGGCTGGTCGGTGACCGGCCGTGCGTGCTGGAGGCGCAGGCCCACCTGGCGGGGTTCTACGCCGGGCACGGTTTCACGGTGACCGGACCGCAGTACGTCGAGGACGGCATCCCGCACCTGCCGATGCGCCGGGAGAGCTGACCGGCCCACCCGGGGTGCCGCCTGGTCGAGCCGTCCGAAACATTGACGGATACCGCTTTCCTGTGCAAGCCTGCGGGATAGAGCCGTCGTGGGAGCCGCACAGCAGGCATGGGAGGGGCAACTCCCGGCCGTCCGGGCGTCGTTCGACCGACCCCTTCACCTCGGAGGCTCCATGTCCACCGTCCTACGCAGACGACCCACCGCGCTCGCGGGGTCGCTGCTCACCATCGGCGCGATCATCGCGCTGTTGCTCACCACCGCCCTGGCCAACTCGGCCTCCGCGCACGGCGCGGTGGTGAACCCCGGGTTCCGCGCCTACAGCTGCTGGGAGCGCTGGGGTGCCGAGTTCCAGAACCCGCGCATGGCCACCGAGGACCCGATGTGCTGGCAGGCCTGGCAGGCCGACCCGCAGGCCATGTGGAACTGGAACGGCCTGTTCCGGGAGGGTGTCGCCGGCAACCACCAGGGCGCCATCCCGAACGGCCAGCTGTGCAGCGGCGGCCGCACCCAGAACGGCCGCTACAACGCCCTGGACACCCTCGGCGCCTGGAAGACCACGTCGGTGGCGAACAGCTTCCGGCTGAAGTTCTTCGACCAGGCCAGCCACGGGGCCGACTACATCCGGGTCTACGTGACCAAGCAGGGCTTCAACGCGTTGACCACCCCACTGGGCTGGAGCAACCTGGAGCTGGCCGGGCAGATCGGCAACACGCCGGCCTCCCAGTGGGACAAGGACACCGGTGGCGTGTCGATCCAAGTCCCGGTGAACGCGGCCGGCCGTACCGGCCGGCACATCGTCTACACCGTGTGGCAGGCCAGCCACCTGGACCAGTCGTACTACCTGTGCAGTGACGTCGACTTCGGTGGCGGCAACAACCCGACCACCCCGCCGCCCACCACCGCGCCGCCGACCACCCCGCCGCCCACCACGGCCCCGCCGACCACGCCGCCGCCCACCACGGCCCCGCCGACCACCCCGCCGCCGGCGACCGGTGGCTGCACCGCCACCTACCGGGTGACCTCCACCTGGAACGGCGGGTTCCAGGGTGAGGTGGACGTGACCGCCGGGTCCTCGGCGATCAAGGGTTGGACGGTGAACTGGACGTACTCCGGGGGCCAGCAGGTCAGCCAGGCGTGGAACGCCACGTTGGCCAGCAGCGGTTCGACGGTGACGGCCCGCAACGTCAACTACAACGGCGCGTTGGCCGCCGGGGGGAAGACCACCTTCGGCTTCCTCGCCTCCGGCAGCGGCGCCAGCCCCACCCCGGTCTGCACCGCGACCGTCTGACCGGTCGGCACAGCACAGCACACGCAACAACATGGAAATAGTGGCCTCCCGCGCGGCGGGAGGCCACTATTTCCATGATCGGGCACGATCTTGACCGCCGGGGCACCGCGACCCGACCGGGCGGGGCAGGGCGGTGTCAGACCAGGCAGTTGACGATGTCGGCGACGGAGCGACGGCGGCCGGTGTAGAACGGGACCTCCTCGCGGACGTGCCGACGGGCCCCGGAGGCCCGCAGGTCCCGCATCAGGTCGACGATCCGGTGCAGCTCGTCGGCCTCGAAGGCCAGCATCCACTCGTAGTCGCCCAGGGCGAACGACGCCACCGTGTTGGCCCGTACGTCCGGGTAGCCGCGCGCCATCTTGCCGTGCTCGGCCAGCAGCTCCCGCCGCTCGGCGTCCGGCAGCAGGTACCACTCGTAGGACCGGACGAACGGGTAGACGCACAGGTAGGGGCGGGGTGCCTCGTCGGCGAGGAACGCCGGGATGTGGCTCTTGTTGAACTCCGCCGGCCGGTGCAGCGCCAACTGCGACCACACCGGGGTCAACGCCCGCCCCAGAGTGGTCCGACGCAACCGCAGGTAGGCGTCCTGGAGGGCGTCGCTGGACGACGAGTGCCACCAGATCATCACGTCCGCGTCGGCGCGCAGCCCGGCCACGTCGTACATGCCCCGGACCACCACGTCCTTGCCGGCCAGCTCCTCGAAGAGGGACTCCACCTCGCCGGTGACGTTCTCCCGCAGCGCCGGCAGGGTGCCGGTGGCCCGGTAGACCGACCACATGGTGTAACGGACGGTGGCGTTGAGTTCCTTGAGTCGGGCCGCGTTGGTCTGCTCGGTCGTCTGCTCGGTCATGGCCCCGATCCTTCCAGTGCTTCGATGATCTCCCCGGCCGCGTCCTCGCCGGAGCGCACGCAGACCGGGATGCCGACCCCGTCGAAACCCGCCCCGGCCACCGCCAGGGTGGGGTGCGACGCGCGCAGCGCCGCCCGGACGGCGGCCACCCGCCCGGTGTGGCCGGGCGGGTACTGGGGCAGCGCGCCACCCCAGCGCTGCACGTGACCGGCGACCGGCACGGGCAACGCCACCCCGAGCACCCGGGTCAACTCCCGGTGCACGGTGGCGAGCAGGTCGTCGTCGGTGAGCTGGAGGGAGGTCTCCTCGCCGTACCGGCCGACGGAGGCGCGGACCAGGGCCAACCCGTCCGGCGCGGCCAGGTGCCCCCATTTGGTGGTGAAGAAGGTCGACGCCTTGATCAGCAGCCCCTCGGTGGCCGGCACCAGGAAGCCGGAGAGCGGGGGCAGCCCCGGCCGGGGCAGGGCCAGGGTGACCAGCGCGACGCTGGCGTAGTTCAGCCCGCCGACGGTCGCCGCCTGCGCCTCGGCGAACCCGGCGAGCAGCCGGGCGGCCGGCCGGGCCGGGACGGTGAGCAGCACCGCGTCCGCCTCGACCAGTTCCGGGTCGCGGGTCGGGCCGACGGTGAGCCGCCAGCCGTCGCCGACCGGGGTCAGCTCGCGGACCGCCGCGTGCCGGCGGATCGTCGCCCCGCTGGCCGTGGCCGCCGCCTCGACCAGGGTGCTGAGCCCGCCGGCTAGGGTGCCGAAGACCGGTGCGCCAGGGGCGCGGGGCGCGGCGGCCTGCGCGGCCCGGACCGCCCCGACCAGGGTGTGTTCCACCCGCGCCGCGCGGGCCAGCGCCGGCATGGTGGTGACCAGCGACAGGTCGTCGGCCCGACCGGCGTAGACGCCGCCGAGCATCGGGTCGACCAGCCGCTGCACCACCTGCGCACCGAACCGGGCCCGGACCAGCGCGCCGACCGAGACGTCCTGGTCCGCGCCGAGCAGCGGCCGGCCGCCGTCGCGGTCGGCGTCCGCCGTGGGCTCGGCCACCGCCACCACCGCCGCCAGGTCCCCGGGTACGCCGACCAGCGTGCCGCCGGGGATCGGGCGCAGCCCGCCGTCGACGACGAGCGCCGCCTGCCCGACGGTGGGGTGCACGATCCGCCCGGCCAGGCCGAGCCGGCGGGCCAGGGCCACCGCTGCGGACTCGCCCCCGGCCGGGTCCCGCATCAGGAACGACTCCGCGCCGAACTCCACCGGGCGGCCGGCCAGCTCACCGGTGCGCAGCTTGCCACCGAGCGCGCCGGACTGCTCGTACACGGTGATCTCGGTGTCGGCGGGGGCACGGTCGCGCAGCCGCAGCGCGGCGGCCAGGCCGGTGATGCCGCCACCGACCACCGCCACCCGCCACGGTCGCGCTCCCACGGGTCAGCCCTGCTCGGCCCGGCGCGCGGACACCTCGTGCACCAGCGCGACCACCCGGGTCAGCACCTCGGGGTCGGTCTCCGGCAGCACGCCGTGACCGAGGTTGAACACGTGGCCGGGGGCGGCCCGGCCCTGCTCGACGATCCGCCGCACCTCGGCCTCGATCACCGGCCAGGGGGCGAACAGCACGGTCGGGTCGAGGTTGCCCTGCACGGCGCGCTCCGGCCCGATCCGGTGGGTCGCCACGTCCAGCGGGGTACGCCAGTCGACGCCGACCACGTCGGCCCCGGCCTCCCCCATCGCGCCGAGCAGTTCGGCGGTGCCCACCCCGAAGTGGATCCGGGGGACCCCCGCGTCGGCCAGGCCGGACAGCACGGTGGTGGAGTGCGGCAGGACGAAGCGGCGGTAGTCGGCCTCCGACAGCGCGCCGGCCCAGGAGTCGAAGAGCTGCACGGCGGAGACCCCGGCGTCGATCTGCACCTGCAGGAACGCCAGGGTGACCTCGGCGAGCCGGGCGCAGAGCGCGTGCCACAGCTCGGGCTGGCCGTACATCATCGCCTTGGTTTTGGCGTGGGTACGCGACGGCCCGCCCTCGACCAGGTAGCTGGCCAGGGTGAACGGGGCGCCCGCGAAGCCGATCAGCGGGGTGTCGCCCAGCTCGGCGACGAGCAGCCGGACGGCTTCGTCCACGTAGGACACGTCGGCTCGGTCGATGCGGCGGACCCGCTCGACGTCGGCGGCGGTGCGGACCGGCTCGGCCACCACCGGCCCGGTGCCGGCGACGATGTCCAGGTCCACGCCGGCCGCGGCGACCGGGACGACGATGTCGCTGAACAGGATGGCCGCGTCGACGCCGTGCCGGCGGACCGGCTGGAGGGTGATCTCGGCGACCAGGTCCGGCCGGCGGCAGGAGTCGAGCATCCCCACGTTGGCCCGGATCTTCCGGTACTCCGGCAGGGACCGGCCGGCCTGGCGCATGAACCAGACCGGGGTGTGCCCGACGGGTTCCCGGCGGCAGGCCCGGACGAAGGGCGAGTCGGCCGGCCCGCTGCGGCGGGATTCTCCGTCTCGGGCGGCGGTGCCCGTGGTGTCGGTGGTCATCGGGGCAATCGTGCCACGCACCCGTGGGGACGCGGCGGGCAGCGCCGCCTTTTGTGACCCGCGCCCCCGGTCGGGCCCGGCGGCGGTGATCCGGGGCCCGGTCCGCCCCCCGGCAGACGGTGCCGGCTGACCCCCCGGACGCGCGGTCGGCGACGGGACACCGCCGTCGGTGGCTGCTTCGGCGTGCCGTCCCAGCGGGCGGCGGCGCGTCGGCATAAGCTCCGGTCATGGCCCCCCCGATCGCGCTCCCGGAGACGTTCGCCCGCGCGGTCGCCGGCCTGCGGTCGGTCACTCCCCGGGCGGAGATCGTCCTGGAGGAGGTCGGTGCGCCGCAGCGGCTCGCGCCGTACGCGTTCGCCCTCTCCGCCACCGTGCTGCGCGACGACGACGAGGTGGCCGACGGCCGGTTGATCCTGCTGCACGACCCGGCCGGGCACGACGCCTGGCAGGGCACCCTGCGGCTGGTCACCTATGTGACCGCCGAGCTGGAGGTGGACCTGGCCGCCGATCCGCTGCTGCCGGGGGTGGGCTGGACCTGGCTCACCGACGCCCTGGAGGCGCACGAGGCGCGGCACCGGGCGGCCGGCGGCACGGTCACCCAGACCGTCTCGACCCGGTTCGGCGAGCTGGCCGGCCCGCCCGCCGCCGGGGACGTCGAGATCCGGGCGTCCTGGACGCCACTGGGTGAGGACCTCGCCGCGCATCTGTCGGCCTGGTGCGCCCTGCTCGCCTCCACCGCGGGGTTGCCGCCGCCCGGGGTCACCGCGCTCTCCGAGCGCCGGCCGGCCGGCGCGGCCTGACCGTAGGACCGCGCGACACGCCCGAGCCGCAAGTAGATGTCCTGGACACGACAGGGACGTCCCGGGCGGCCGGGAACGTCCCCGGCGCGAGGTCGGTGTCCGTACCGTCCGGACCTCTGCCGGACACCGGGACGACACACACCGGACCGGCTGCGCACACCACATCGCCGGGCGCACTAGGGTTGTCAGGTGACCGACGAACCACCCCTGCGCCGTCGGGCCGCCGAAAGCCGCACGGCAGACGTTCCGCCCCCGGCCGTCGCGGAGCCGGCGGACGCGGGCACCGAGCAGCCCACCGGCGGGCCCGTTCCGCTGACCGCACCCCGCGACGGCACCCCCCAACCGGTGGCGACCCCGGCTGAGCTGGACGAGGTCGTGGCCCGCTTCGCGGCGGGCACCGGCCCGGTGGCCCTGGACGCCGAACGCGCCTCCGGCTACCGCTACAGCCAGCGGGCCTACCTGGTGCAGCTGCGCCGCGAGGGTGCCGGCACCACGCTGATCGACCCGCTGCCGCTGCCCGACCTGTCCACCCTCGACGAGGCCATCGGTGACACCGAGTGGGTGCTGCACGCCGCCAGCCAGGACCTCGCCTGCCTGGCCGAGGTGGGGTTGCGTCCGCGCCGGCTGTTCGACACCGAGCTGGCCGCCCGGCTGGCCGGTTTCGAACGGGTCGGCCTGGCCGCGCTGACCGAGCAGCTGCTCGGCTACACGCTGGAGAAGCACCATTCGGCGGCGGACTGGTCCACCCGGCCGCTGCCCGAGTCGTGGCTGACGTACGCCGCGCTGGACGTCGAGATGCTCGTCGACCTGCGCGACGCGCTGGACGCCGAGCTGCACGCGCAGGGCAAGTCGCCGTGGGCGGCGGAGGAGTTCGCCGCGCTGATCACCTGGGCCACCCGGCCGCCCCGGGTGCGGGCGGAGCCGTGGCGGCGGACCTCCGGCATCCACCGGGTGCGCGGGTCGCGGGCGCAGGCCCGGGTCCGGGCCCTGTGGTACGCCCGGGACCAGATCGCCGTCCGACGCGACGCCGCGCCCGGTCGGGTGCTGCCCGACTCGGCGATCATCGCCGCCGCCGAGCTGGACCCGAAGGACGAGAAGACCCTGCTGACCCTGCCCGGTTTCGGGGGGCGGTCGGTGCGCCGGCTGGCCCGCACCTGGCTGGTCGCCCTCGACGAGGCCCGGCAACTGGCGGAGGACGCGCTGCCGGTCACCCCGACGGTGGAGGGGCCGCCCCCGCCGCACCGGTGGGCGGAGCGGGACCCGGTGGCCGCCGGGCGGCTGGCCCGCTGCCGCGAGCTGGTGGTACGCGTCGCCGGTGAGCACCGGCTCCCGCCGGAGAACCTGATCACCCCCGACTCGGTGCGGCGGCTGGCCTGGCAGCCGCCCGACGAGATCACGGTGGACACCGTCACGGAGACCCTGCGTGGTTACGGTGCCCGGCAGTGGCAGCTCGACCTCCTGCTCCCCGCGCTCGCCGAGGCCCTCCTGCCCACCCCCTGACCCGACCGGTCGGGGTGTGGGGTGGGCCACACCCGGGGTGGTGACGCCCATGGTTACTGGCTAGTAGCATTCGGGGCAAACGCCAGTGCCGGCCGACCCTCGTTCGGCGCGTGCCGCCGTCCGGCGGCACGACGCCGGATCGTGGTCGAAGAGGAGGCTCCAAGTGCCCCGAGAAGTTCGGGATGTCGTCTTTGTCGACGGTGTCCGCACCCCGTTCGGCAAGGCGGGTGGCATGTACGCCAACACCCGCGCCGACGACCTGGTGATCCGCTGCATCCGCGAACTGCTGCGCCGCAACCCGCAGCTGCCCCCGGAGCGGGTCGAGGAGGTGGCCGTCGCCGCCACCACCCAGATCGGTGACCAGGGCCTCACCATCGGCCGCACCGCCGCCCTGCTGTCCGGCCTGCCCAAGACCGTCCCCGGCTTCTCCGTCGACCGGATGTGCGCCGGCGCGATGACCGCCGTGACCGCCGTCGCCGGTGGCATCGCGATGGGCGCCTACGACATCGCCATCGCCGGTGGCGTCGAGCACATGGGCCGGCACCCGATGGGCGAGGGCGTCGACCCCAACCCGCGGATCATCGCCGAGAAGCTGGTCGACCCGTCCGCCCTGGTGATGGGGGCCACCGCCGAGAACCTGCACGACCGGGTCCCGCACGTCACCAAGGAGCGCACCGACGCGTTCGCGCTCGCCTCGCAGCTCAAGACCGCCAAGGCGTACGCCGACGGCAAGCTCCAGGACGACCTGGTGCCGGTCGCGATCCGCGACGCTGACGGCGGCTGGGGCCTGGCCACCGTCGACGAGGCGCCCCGGGAGACCTCGCTGGAAAAGCTGGCCACCCTGAAGACCCCGTTCCGCCCGCACGGCAAGGTCACCGCCGGCAACGCCGCCGGGCTCAACGACGGCGCCACCGCCAGCCTGCTCGCCGACGAGGCCACCGCCCGCGAGCTGGGCCTGCCGGTCGCCATGCGGCTGGTGTCGTACGGCTACGTCGGCGTCGAGCCCGAGGTGATGGGCGTCGGCCCGATCCCGTCGACCGAGAAGGCGCTGCGCATCGCCGGCCTGAGCATCGACGACATCGGCCTGTTCGAACTGAACGAGGCGTTCGCCGTGCAGGTGCTCGCCTTCCTCGACCACTTCGGCATCGCCGACGACGACCCCCGGGTCAACCCGTGGGGCGGCGCGATCGCCATCGGCCACCCGCTCGCCTCCTCCGGCGTACGGCTGATGACGCAGCTCGCCCGGCAGTTCGCCGAGCACCCCGAGGTGCGCTACGGCCTCACCGCCATGTGCATCGGCATCGGCATGGGCGGCACGGTCATCTGGGAGAACCCGAACTGGGAGGGTGCAGACAAATGAGCCTCAGCGCACCGAACGAGGTCGTCACCCGGGCGCTGCTGCGTCAGGTGACCGTGCCCGGGCTGGACCGGCCCGCCGCCCTGATCACCCTGGACAACGGTCTCGACCACACCAAGCCGAACACCTTCGGCCCGGGGGGCCTGGCCAGCCTCGACGAGGCGATCAGCGCCGCGCTGGCCGCCGACCCGGCGTTCATCGCGGTCACCGGCAAGCCGTACATCTTCTGCGTCGGCGCGAACATCACCAGCCTGCCGGCCTTGGCGGACCGGGAGCAGGCGCTGGAGATCGGCCGGCTCGGCCACCGGGTCTTCGCCCGGCTCAAGGACAGCGCGGTGCCGACCTTCGCCTTCGTCAACGGCGCGGCGATGGGCGGCGGCCTGGAACTGGCCCTGCACTGCCACTACCGGACGCTGTCCGGCGGCGCGGCGGCGTTGGCCCTGCCCGAGGTCTCCCTCGGCCTGATCCCCGGTTGGGGCGGCACCCAACTGCTGCCCAATCTGATCGGCATCCCCGCCGCCACCCAGGTGATCCTGCAGAACCCGCTGATGCAGAACAAGATGCTCAAGCCGAAGCAGGCCGCCGAGATGGGCATCGCGGACGTGCTGCTGGAGCCGGCCGACTTCCTCGAACGGTCGCTGGAATGGGCCGCCGGGGTGGTCCGGGGCGCGGTCACCGTCACCCGACCCGAGGTCGACAAGGACATGTGGGCGGGTGTGCTGTACTTCGCCCGGCAGACCCTCGACCAGCGGTTGCACGGCGCGGTCCCGGCCGCGTACAAGGCGCTGGACCTGCTGGAGACGGCCAAGGACGCCGACTTCGCCACCGGCACCGCCGCCGAGGACGAGGCACTGGCCGACCTGATCTTCTCCGAGGAACTGCGCAGCGGTCTGTACGCCTTCGACCTGGTGCAGCGGCGGGCCAAGCGGCCGGCCGGCGCACCGGACAAGGCCCTGGCCCGGCCGGTCACCAAGGTCGGCATCGTCGGCGCCGGCCTGATGGCCAGCCAGCTCGCGCTGCTGTTCGCCCGCCGCCTCCAGGTGCCGGTCGTGCTGACCGACCTGGACCAGTCCCGGGTCGACAAGGGCGTCGGCTACGTGCACACCCAGATCGAGAAGGCCGTCAGCAAGGGCCGGATGGACAAGGGCACCGCCGCCAAGCTGTACGGCCTGGTCTCCGGCTCGGTCGACAAGTCCGTCTTCGCCGACGCCGACTTCGTCATCGAGGCCGTCTTCGAGGACCTGGACGTCAAGAAGCAGGTCTGGGCCGAGCTGGAGAAGATCGTCTCCCCGGAGGCGGTGCTCGCCACCAACACCTCGTCGCTGTCGATCACCGCGATGGCGGCCGAGCTGGAGCACCCGCAGCGGGTGGTCGGCTTCCACTTCTTCAACCCGGTCGCGGTGCTGCCGCTGCTGGAGATCGTCCGGGGCGAGCGGACCGACGACGCCACCCTGGCCACCGCGTTCGCCGTGGGCAAGCAGTTGAAGAAGTCGTCGGTGCTGGTCTCCGACGCCCCGGCGTTCGTGGTCAACCGGCTGCTCACCCGCTTCCTGGGCACCGTGTTCGCCGCCGTCGACGCGGGCACCCCGCTCGACGTGGCGGACAGCGCGCTGGACCCGCTGGGGCTGCCCATGCGTCCGCTCGCCCTGCTCCAGCTGGTCGGGCCGGCCGTGGCGTACCACGTGGGCGGCACCCTGCACGCGGCGTACCCGGACCGGTTCGACGTCAGCGAGAACCTCCGCCGGATCGCCGAGTCGGGTCAGCCGATCGTCGTCGAGGACCGGATCAACGACGAGGTGGCCAAGCTGCTCGTCGTCGGCGACCAGCCGCTCAGCGGCGAGCAGGTCCGGCAGAACGCGCTCGACGCGCTGGCGCAGGAGATCCGGCTGATGCTCGACGAGGGTGTCGTCGCCGAGGCGCAGGACATCGACCTGTGCATGATCCTCGGTGCGGGCTGGCCGTTCCACCTGGGCGGGGTCACCCCGTACCTGGACCGGACCGGCACCTCCGAGCGGGTCACCGGGCAGCGTTTCCTGCCGCGCGGGGTCGCCAGCCTGCGCGCCTGAACCATCCCCGCTCCCCCGCGATCGCGGTGGCCGACGATGTCCTCCCCCCGGGCTATCGTGGCCACCGCGATCGTCATTTGCGTACCCTCGTCAGACTCGGGGGGCTGCGGGGCCGGGCTCCGTCTGGCTACGATCACGCGTTCTCACCCTCGCCTGGAGCTGATCTGATGACCACACCGCCGGTCGATCCCTGGTCCGGGCAGCCGGAGCACGGCTCGCCCACCGGTCACTACCCGCCTCCGTCCGACGGCCCGCCCGCCCCGCCCGAGGGTCCGCACACCCCGCCACCGGGTGGCGGCTGGCCCACCACGCCGTACCCGGGAGCAGCGACCCCGCAGTCCGGCGGCTGGCCCGACCCGCAGTCAGCTCCCCCGGCCGACTCCTATCCCGGTCCGCAGTACGGCGGCTGGTCGCAGCCCGACCCGGCGCAGGGCGGCTACCCCACGCCCCCACACTCCGGCCCGCCCGGCGCCCCCTCGTCCGGCTACCCCGCCACCCCGCAGTCCGGCCCGCCCGCCGGCTACCCCGGCATGCCGCAGTCCGGCCCGCCCGCCGGCTACCCAGGTGCGCCGCAGTCCGGCCCGCCCGCCGGCTATCCCGGTGCGCCGCAGTCCGGCTACCCGGCCGCCCCGCAGCCCGGCTACCAGGGCACCCCGCAGCCCGGCTATCCCGGCCCGCAGCCGGGGTACCCGGGTGCGCCCCGGCCCGGCGGCTACCCGGAGCCCGCCGCGCCGCAGTACGCCGGCTTCGGCGGTGCGCCGTACAGCGCTCCGCCGGGATTGCCGCACGGACCCGCGCCGCAGCGGTCGAAGCTGCCGCTGCTGCTCACGCTCGGGCTCGCCGGCCTACTGGTGCTCTGCCTCGGCGGCGGCGGTCTCACCTGGGTCGCCCTCAGCGACGACGACCCGAAGACGCCGACCCCGTCGCCGACGCCCACCGCGGTCACGTCGCCCACCCCGAGCCCCACCCCCGTCGAGACCGACAGCGAGACTCCCGAGCCGACCCCCACCGAGAGCGCCGACGACCCGGGCCCGATCCGGCTGGTGACCCCGACGGCCCTCGGTGGCCGGTCCAAGAGCACCGACCCGGAGCTGCGCCGGATCGCCGACCAGATGGTCCGCGACATGAAGTCCGAGGTCCGCAACGAGACCGGGGCGGTGAGCGCGTTCTACGGCAGCGCGGCCAGCAGGAACATGGTGATGATGGCCGGCGCGTCGGGCCCGGTCATCCTCCCCGAGCAGGAGCTGGACGACGCGGTCAAGGGACTGGGCAGCTCGCTTGCGGTCACCAAGATGTCGACCATCGACCCGGGTCCGCTGGGTGGGGTCGCGAAGTGCGGGGACGGCAAGGCGTCCGGCATCGCGCTCGGCGTCTGTGTCTGGGCCGACCACGGCAGCGTCGGCATGATCGTCATGTACTTCTCCTCGGCCAGCAAGGCGAAGTCCGAGTTCGTCTCCATCCGGGGGCAGATCGAGAAGCGGGACTGATCCGCGCGACGACGGTCACGGTCACCGGTCCCACGTGGGACCGGTGACTCCGCGCGCCCGGGTCCGCCCCGCGCGCCGTACCCCGCCGCCCGCATCGACCTGTCCCGAAACGCGCCGACCGCCCGACGGGCCGGGTCGGAACGGGCCGGTGGAGCGGGGCCAGGGTTGTCCGACCCTCTGGCTAAGATCATCCGGCCTTACCCACGACGTTCTGGAGTCGACCTCATGTCCCAGCCCCCGACCGGTCCGCACGCCTCCCAGCCGGACGGCGGTACGCCCCAGGGCGGCTACCCGCCACCGCCGCAGCCGGACACCGTCGGCACGCCGCCGTACGCCGGGCCGCCCGCGCCACCGGCCAAGAAGCGGTCCCCTGTCAAGATCGTCCTGATCGTGCTGGCCGTACTGCTGGTGCTCTGCCTCGGTGGTGCCGCCATCGCCGCCTTCGCCCTCAAGGACGACGTCAAGGAGGCCGTGGACGCCGTCAACACGACGGTCACCGCCCCGGCCACCCTGGCCGGCCGCCCGCAGGTCACCGAGCCGGCGCTGAAGGCGGTCGCCGACGGGCTGGTCACCGAGATGAAGAAGTCCGTGCAGAACGAGACGAGCACCGCAGGTGCCTTCTACGGCGACCCGGCCAAGCGGGACCTGCTGATGATCGCCGCCGCGTCCGGCGTGATGGCCGACCCGAAGAAGGAGCTGAACGACGCCGTCACCGGCATCGCCACCCAGCTGAACGTCACCAACATGGCAGCTGTCGACGCCGGCCCGCTCGGCGGCGACGCCAAGTGCGGCGACGGCAAGAGCGAGGGTGTCCCGCTGGGCGTCTGCATCTGGGCCGACCGGGGCAGCGTCGGCCTGATCGTGCAGTACTACAAGTCGGCCGCCGACCTGAAGTCCGAGTTCGTCACGATGCGCGGGCAGATCGAGAAGAAGGGCTGACCCACCGGTCGGCCCGACAGGCCCCGTCCACCTCAGGGTGGGCGGGGCCTGTCGCCGTCGACGACGGGACGCGAACGTCAGCCGGCGGTGGCGGCCCGCTCGGCGGCGCTGCGCAGGACGCAGAACTCGTTGCCCTCCGGATCGGCCAGCACCACCCAGCCCGTGCCGTCCGGCCGACGCTGGTCGTCGACGTGGACGGCGCCGACGGCCAGCAGCCGCTCGACCTCCTCGTCCCGGGTCCGGTCGACCGGCTCCAGGTCGAGGTGCAGGCGGTTCTTCACCGACTTGCCCTCCGGCACGGCCAGGAAGAGCACCTCCGGCCCACCCTCGGGCAGGAGCATCGCCTCCGGGTCGCCGGGGAGGTCGTCGGGCTGGCGGGGGCACTCGAAGACCTGCGCCCAGAAGCCGGACAGGGCATAGGTGTCATGACAGTCGATGCTCAGGTTGTGGATTCGTGCGCTCACGGGTCTGCCTCCGAAGCAGTGGTACGCGCCCCGCGACGTGCGATGTCAGCGGTGGGCGGGGTGGGGCGCGGGACAGGTCATGGTGGACATCAACCGCACCCCCTCTCTCCGGCTCGGGCCGACCACATGATCCTCGCAGGCGGCCCGGCCGGCCGGCAATCCGTTTGATCCGCCCGGGTGGACCGGGTGCTACCGGTGCGGCTCGACCCGACCGGAGCCGGTCGGCACCTGGTCGACCGACGGCAACGTGACGGTCACCTCCAGCCCGCCGCCCTTCTGCGCGGTGACCTGGACGGTCCCCCCGTGGGCGTCGCAGACCGCCCGGACGATGGACAGGCCCAGCCCGGACCCCCGGGCCCCGGTCCGTTCCCGTCCACCCCGGCGGAAGGGTTCGAACAGCCCCGGCACGTCGGCCTGGTCCACCTCGAAGCCGGTGTTGCGCACCACCAGCCACGAGGAGCGCCCGTCGGTGCCGGTACGCACCCAGAGCCGACCGTGCAGGTGGTTGTAGCGCACCGCGTTCTCGATCAGGTTCCCGGCCAGCCGGTCCAGCAGGCCCGGGTCGCCGGTCACCGGGGCCGGCCGCAGCGAGGACTGCACCCGCAGCCCGATCCGCTCCACCTCCCGGGACATCGCCGACAACGCGTTGGCGGTCCCCGTCGCCAGGTCACACTCCGTCCGCCGGGCCAACCGGCGGCCGGTCTGAGCCTCGCTGCGGGCCAGCACCAGCAACGCGTCCACCAGACCGTTGGCGCGTTCCGAGGCGTCCCGGACCACGGTGGCCATCCGGCGGTACTCGGCGGCGTCCGCCTCGTCGTCGCTGAGGGTCACGTCGATTTCGGTACGCATCACCGCCAGCGGGGTCCGTAGCTCGTGCGAGGCGTTGGCGACGAACCGTTTCTGCGCCTCGAAGGCGGCGGTGATCCGGTCCAGCATCGCGTCGAACGTCCGGGCCAGCTCCGCCACCTCGTCGTCCGGCCCCGACCAGCCGATCCGCTGGTCCAGCGTGGTCTCGCCGAGCCGACGCGCGGTCGCGGTGACCTGGTGCAGCGGGCGCAGTGTCCGGCCCGCCACCCAGTACGCCCCGGCCACCCCGACCACGCTGATCGCCAGCAGCGCCAGCAGGCCCTTGACCAGCAACTCGTCGGAGGCGGCGTCGACCAGTTGCCGCTGCCACACCGCCGCGTCCAGCGACCGCCCGTCGGCCAGCAGCACGGTGGTGTCCGGCCGCAGCTCGTCGGTGGGCCGCAGCGCGTCGCGCACCAGCAGCCAGGCCAGCGTCACCAGGATCGCCCCGGCCCCGACCAGCAGTACCCCGTTGAGCAGTGTCAGCCGCAGCCGCAGGGTGGGCCGCAACCGCCGGGTCACGAACCCACCCCGACCCGCACGACCCACCCACTCCTCGCGCTCACGGGCTGACCGTCCGGTAGCCGGCGCCGACCACCGTCTCGATCAACGGGGGGTCGCCGAGCTTCTTGCGCAGGGTCCGCACGGTGACCCGGACGATGGTGGTGAACGGGTCGGTGTTCGCGTCCCAGACCCGTTCCAGCAGCTCCTCGCTGGAGACCACCGCGCCGCGCGCCTTGACCAGCTCGCTGAGCACACCGAACTCCTTGTTCGTCAGGTCGACCGGGGCACCCGCCCGGGTCACCACCCGGCGGGCCGGGTCGAGCACCACGTCGCCCACCTGGAGCACCGGCGGGGCGGCCGGGGTGGCCCGGCGGGCCAACGCCTGCACCCGGGCCACCAACTCGTCGAAGGCGAACGGCTTGGGCAGGTAGTCGTCCGCGCCGAGGCCCAACCCCGCCACCCGGTCGGCCACGCTGTCGCTGGCGGTCAGCATCAGCACCCGGGTGAGGGTGCCGGAGGCGGCCAGCTCGGCGCAGATCTGGTCGCCGTGCATGCCGGGCAGGTCCCGGTCGAGGACCACCACGTCGTACCGGGTGACGAAGGCGGCCTCGTGGCCGGCGTCCCCGTCGTACGCCACGTCGACCGCCATCCCCCGCTTGCGTAGCCCACGCACGATCGCGTCGGCGAGGTTCCGTTCGTCCTCGACCACCAGCACCCGCATCCCGACCTCCTCGCCGACCTGTCCGACAACCTAGCGCCGCCGGCCAAACGACCGGCCGCAGGCAGGTCACCCGGCACGGTCAGCCGGCATCCGCCACACCCCGAGACTGTTGCTCTGCCGCCAGCAGACCAACACACCCTGACTGTGCCAGCAGACGTCCCACCGCCCGGACAGCACGTCGCGTACCCGGGCGGTGCCGTCGGTGGGGTCCAGTTCGGCGAGCAACTGCCGGCCGCCCGCCGCCGGTCGGAAGGCGAGGATCGGCGCGGTGAACGGCCGCTGGTAGACCGTCCTCCATTCGCCCAGCTCGGCCTCCAGTCGGCCGGTCGCCGAGTCGAGCAGGGCCAGCCGCTGCGGCCCGTCGCCGAAACTGACGCCGAGCATCCGGTTGCCGACCGCCTCGACCGGGGCCCACCGGTCGCTGGACCAGCGCTCCCGGCCGGTCACCGGATCGAGCACCCGGGCGGTGGAGGAGCCACCGAGACAGACGGCATCGCCGCAGGCGTAGGCGCTCCCGCCGCCGGGGACCGGATCCGTCGTGTCCCAGCGACGCCGACCGGACCCCAGGTCGTACGCGGCGACCCGGCCCGGGTCCTCGCTGACCAGCAGCAGGCCACCGACCGGCTGGGCCAGGTGGTGGTGGTCGCCCCGGGCGGGCGGCACCGGAAAGGTGGACCGACGCGCGCCGGTGGCGACGTCGTACACCTCGGCCTGACCGGCGCTGGTGACCAGGACGAGGTCCTCGACGCCCCGGGGGGCCGTCCGGTACCCGACGGTGGCCGGTCCGGCCGTGGCCGTCCAGCGGACCGCGCCGGTCGCCGGGTCGACGCCGCGCACCGCCACCCGGTCGACGTGGAGATCCTCCAGCAGCAACCCGCCGTCGCCGGTCACCACCGCCGTCCCGGGCCGCCGCCACCGGGTCCGCCCGTCGACGTGGTCGAGCACCATGGAGACGGGTTCGCCGCCGGGATCGGTGGTGACCACCACGTCGTCGTCGACCCCCTCCAGCACCACCAGCTGGTGCCGGGGCGACAGCGACGTCTCCCAGCGCACCCGCCCGTCGGTCAGGTCGATCGCGGTGAGCTGCCGGCTGCCGGCCGGTGACAGCGCCGACGGGTAGGCGAGCACCAGCAGGTCCCCGACGATCAGGTGACTGGGCTCCGGCATATCCGGCAGGGGCACCGGGATCAACCGGGGCGGCCCGGGATCCGCGCCGGCCATGGTGAGCAGCAGGAGCAGGACGGTCAGGGCGACGAACGCAGGGTGGCCGGCCGACCGTCGCGCCCGGGGCCGGCGTGCCGGCGGCGGCGTCGGCTCGTCGTGGTGACCCACCTCACCCAGATCGATCACCGCCACCGGGACACCCGCCACACCCCGTACCTGCCGTCCATCAGGCGGCACAGCAGGAGCTGCGCGTCGGCCCGGCAGTCACCGGACACGGCGGGCAGCACGTCGCGCGCGTGGACCCGCGCGGCGGCGACATCCAACTCGGCGACCAGCATCCGGTCCCCGCCGGCCGGACGCACCCCGAACACCGGCCCGTCCGGCGTGTCCGAAGGGGCGAGGTTCCAGACGTCCAGCTCGGCGGCGACCTGCCCGGAGGCGACGTCCAGCACCACCAGGGGGTGCCAGACGCCCCGCCCCAGGCTGCTCGCCAGCATCCGGCCGCCGCGTTCGGCGCCGGCCAGCTCCCACCGGTTGTCGCGCCACACCGTCCGGCCGGTCGCCGGATCCAACGCCCGCACCCCACCGGCCTCACCCTGCGCGCAAATCAACGACCCGCACGGCACGAAGAACGACGGGACCCGCCACGGTACGTCCCACCGGCGCGTCAGCCCGTCGACGTCGTACCCGGTCAGCCGGTCGGCGTTCGGCTCGACGGCGAGCAGCAGATCGCCGGCGACCCCGTAGGTGCCCGACGGCGAGGCCACCAACGGTGCGGTATGCAGGCGTACCCCACGGCGGGCGTCCCAGACCTCGGCCGGGCCGTCGGGGCGTACCGTCACGATCCGGTCCACGCCGTCGGCCCGGTTGCGGTACAGGGTGACCGCCGACGGCATCGACGCCGACCAGCGGTCCCTTCCCGTCACCGGGTCGACCGAGTGAACCGTCGGTGGGCCGTCCCCACCGTCTTCGAAGAGCAGGTCGGGGCCGGCGGCCAGGCCCTCCCCGGACCGCTGCCACCGCACCCGACCGGTGTCCCGCGCGTGGGCGAACGTCCGGTACGCCCCGTCCGGTCGGCCGGAGGAGCCGGTGACCAGCACCAGGTCGGCGTGCCAGCGCAGCTCGGCGGAACCGCTGACCACCGACACCGGCACCTGCCAGCGCCGCACCGGCCGCGCCCTCGGGGAGTCGGGGATGCGCCACGCGCTCAACCGGCCGGAAGCGGTCGAGGCGTCCCCCGGTTCGAGGAGGAAGACCTCCCCGTCGTGCAGCAGCGCCACCGCGCCGAGCGGGGCGGGCACCACGAACGTCGCCCGCTTCGCCACCGGTGCGGCGGCGGCCAACGCCAGCAGGGCGAACACCAGCACCACGGCCAGCCGCAGCGGTCGGCCGACGGGCCGGGGCACGGGACCGGGCGGCGGTGACCCGGCGTCGCGGAGTTCACCCAGATCGATGACCGTCACGCGCACCCTCTTTCGACAGTCGCACCCCGTCGACCGCACCGCCCGCCGGTGGACGGGGACCGCCGTGCACCGGGTCACCGGACCGGCCGACCGTCGCCTGTACGATGGCCCGTCGTGGCCGTGCCGGTGGTAGATCCCTCGTTGAACCCGACGTCCGTGCCCGACACCGTCGAGCCGGACGCGACAGACCCGCACCGGCGGCCCCGCCGTCGGCCGGGCCGGGTCGACGTGCTCGCCATCGGAGCCTATGTGCTGATCGGCGTTCTGGTGTGCCTGAACTACTGGGTGGACGTGCAGCACCGGGTGTCGTCCCACCTGCCGACCGACCACAGCTGGTTCGAGTGGCTGTTCACCCACGGCGCGTACTCGGTGCGGCACCTGGAGAACCCGCTGTTCAGCGCCCGGCAGAACGCCCCGGACGGGGTGAACATGATGGCGAACACCTCGCTGCTGGGGATGACCATCCCGCTGGCCCCGGTCACGCTGCTGTTCGGCCCACAGGTGACGTACGCGCTCTATCTGGGCGGGGCGCTCGCCGCGACGGCGGCCACCTCGTACTGGATGCTCTCCCGGCACCTGGTGCGCTCGCGGGCCGGCGCGTTCGTCGGCGGCGCGTTCCTCGGTTTCGCCCCGGGCATCGTGCACCACGCCAACGGGCAGCCCAACTTCGTCTCCAACTTCCTGCTGCCGGTGATCGTGACCCGGGTGCTGCTGCTGGGCCGGCCCGGCCGGTGGCGCCGCGACGGGCTGGTGCTGGGGCTGCTGGTGGCGTACCAGGTCTTCATCAACGAGGAGATGCTGCTGCTGACCGCGCTGGCCTGCCTGGTGGCGGTGGTGGCGTACGTGGTGCAGCGGCCCCGCGAGGCCCGCGCCCGGGCCGGTGGCTTCCTGGCCGCGCTCGGGGTCGGCGGCGGGCTGGCGCTGCTGCTCACCGCGTACCCGATCTGGTACCAGTTCAACGGGCCGCAGTCCTACCGGGGGTTGCAGGGCGGGGTGTTCCACAACTGGGGCGAGGACCTGATGGCCTTCGTCACCTTCGCCCGGGACACGGTGGCCGGGGACGAGGCGGTCGAGAAGACCATCGGACTGACCGAGCAGAACACCTGGTTCGGCTGGCCGCTGGTGCTGGTCGCGGTGGCCGCCCTGGTGCTGCTCTGGCGGCGGTCGCTGGCCGCCCGGATCGCCGGGGTGCTGGTGGTCGTCTTCACCGTCGCGGCGATCGGCCCCAAGGTCCGATTCAACGGGGTGGAGACCACCGTCGACGGCCCGTGGGCGTACATCTCCGACGATCTGCCGTTGGTCGAGATGATGATGCCGACCCGGCTGACCCTGGTGGTGACCGGTGCGGTCGGTGTCCTGCTCGCGCTGGCCTGGGACGCGCTGGGCGGCCACCGCCGGCCCCGGGTGCCCGCACCCCGCGCCGCCGCCGACGACGCCACCCCCACCGCCGTGCCCGACCCGTCGGGGCCGCCGGCCCGCCGCCGCTGGGTCCGCCCGGTCGGGTACGCGGCGATCGCGCTGGCGGTGCTGCCGCTGTTCCCCCGTCCGCTGCCCGCGCAGCACATCGACCTGCCCCCGCACTTCATCACCGCGGGCGGCTGGCGGCCGTACGTGCCGGACGGGCGCACCCTGGTGCCGGTGCCGATCCCGAGCAACGTGCACGGCCTGCCCACGCTGCGGTGGAGCGCGCTGACCGGGCACGAGTTCCCGGTGCCCGGCGGTTACTTCATCGGCCCCAACGAGCTGGGTCAGGGTGTCTTCGGTGCCCCGAACCGGCCGACCAGCACCCTGGTCTACGCCACCATGGACGCCGGCACGGTGCCCGCCCTGACCGAGGAGAACCGTCGGCAGGCGGTGGCGGACCTGCGGTTCTGGCGGGCCTCGGTGGTGGTGCTGGGCGCCCATCCGCGCGAGGCGGTGCTGCGGGACCTGATGACCGGCCTGCTCGGCCCGGCGCAGCGGGTCGACGACGTCTGGCTCTGGGACGTCCGCCCGCTGGTCGGCTGACCCGCCCGGCCCGTCGCGCAGCCCGGCCCGGTCGGACCGTGGTCCGGCCGGGCCGGACCGGAACGGTCAGGCGGTGCGGGCGGACAGCGGCCGGACGTCCCACACCCACACGTCGAGTTCCCGGCGGGCGGGGCCGACCAACTGCTCGACGGTCCGGCGCAACGGCTCCGCGTTGTGCTGGCGCAACGGCAGCACCAGCACGGCGGCGTTCCAGTGCCGCAGCTCGTCCAGGCTGCGCCGGCGCTGCCGGTCGTCCAGTTTGGTGGTACGCCCGGTGGTGGCGACCTCGTCGAGGAGCTGCCCGATGCCGCTGGGCCGCCCGCCGAACCGCCCCGGGTCGCCGGTGTTGCCGTTACGCGGGGCGAGGAAGTAACCCCCCGGGATCTTGAAGTCCAGGTTGGTGGCCGCCGCCCAGCGCATCCCGTGGGTGTTGCCCATGCTGGGCACGGGCACCGGCACCAGGGTCTGCCCGGGGCCGACGTACTCCCGCCAGCGGTCGGCGGTGATGAAGTCCGGCACCGGCGGGCGGGAGGTCACCTTCAGCGGCATCGGCACGATCGGCAGCAGCGCCAGCACCAGGGCGGCCACCGTGACGGTCTTGGCGTGCTGCCACTGTGCGCCGCGCAGCGTCCAGGCCCGCTGCACGGCCAGCGCCAGCAGCATGCCGATCACCACGGAGGTGATCAGCGCGAACCGGGTGGGCACCACCGCGTCCAGCAGCGGCAACCGCACCAGCAGCTCCCACGGCCCGGTGACCAGGTCCCGCCCCCACCAGGAGATCCGCTCGCCGAGGGAGAGCAGCGCGAAGAACGCGCCGGTGACGGCGAGCGCCCGGACGAGGCGTTCGCGGCGCAGCCAGAGCACGATGCCGACGGCGATCAGCGACAGGCTCCAGCCGAAGAAGGCGTTCTCCTCGGAGTAGTTCGGGGCCAGGTTGACGTTGGCCCGTTCGTTGCCGCCGAAGGTCGGTGAGCCGGGGGCGAAGAATGCGGCGATGTCGTTGCCGTAGTCCTGCACCGCGTCGCTGAGCCCGTGGTAGGCCATCGGCCCGGCGAACTGGATGTAGAGCGGGTACGCCAGCAGCGCCCCGGCCAGCACCGCGCAGGCGGCCACCCCCTTGGCCAGGGGCCGCCACGCCGCCGACCACAGCGCCGGGCGTTGGGCCACCATGGCGATCAGGAAGATGCCGCAGGCCAGGGCGGTGAAGAGCAGGATCTCCTCGTTGATGAACGCCTGCCCGGTGACCAGCACGGCGAGCAGCAGGCCGTCGCGCAGCGGCCGGGTGGAACGGGTCAGCACCATCACCCGCCACACGATGAACGGCAGCAGGAACTGGCTGATGATGTTGGGGTGCCAGTTGGCGTGCGAGAGCATCGCCGGGGAGAACCCGCAGAACCAGCCGCCGACCGCCGCGGCGAGCCGCCGCCGCACCAGGTGCCGGGACAGCACGTGGTACCAGGCGGCGGCGGTGCCGGCGAGGCCGAGGGTGACCAGCACCACGAAGGACACCGCCGGCCCGAACAGCAGGGTGACCGGCACCATCGGGATGCCCAGCGCCAGCACCGCCGTGTTGGCCATCAGGTTGACGCCGTCGGGGAAGTTGAACTGGTCGGTGTAGAACGGGAACTCCCCGTGCAGCACCACCCGCACCGAGTGGGCCAGGAAGAACTGCACCTGCGCCGGGTCGCTGCTGTAGAGCGAGGCCACCCGGCCGGCCGGGTCGGCCCAGATCCGGCTGGTCACCCAGAGCGCGACGAGCAGGAAGATGCCGTACACCACCAGGTCCTTGCGGCGGGCGGTCCAGCGCCAGCGCCGCCACCACGCGGCCGGCGTCGCGCCGTCACCGTCCGTGTCCGCCGCCCCCCGCTCCGGTACGCCCACCGTCGCCGTGCCGTCGCCGTCGACTTCCGACCCGTCGGCTGCCCCGACGGGCGCGGCCTCCACCGGTGGCGCGTCGACCGGCGTCGCCTCGACGGTCCGGTCCACGGGTGCCGACACTCCGGTGATACGCAGGTCGGCAGGGGTGGTACGGGTCACGGGTGGGGGCGCTGTCGCGGTGGCCGTCGTGCCGCGGGCAGGGCCCTCGGAGTCGTCGGGGGCCGGTGCGGAGGCGCCACGGGGCTCGGCAGACGTCACAGTCGGCGGAGTCTACCGGAGCCGGGAAAAAGCCCGAAATTCACTCTGGTGTCCCTTGTGGTCATCGGGGACACGGCTGCGGGGCGTCACCGGGCGTTGCGTACCATGTGGGCTTCCGACAACGACGGCGACGCGATCGGGGGCGTAGGGATGGCTTCGGTTCGCCGTCGTGGCACGACTGTCGCCGTGCTGCTCGGCCTGCTGCTGGCCGTCCCGGCGTGCGGCCCGGTCGCCGAGCGTCAGGCCCGCGAGCTGCGGGTCGGCTACGACAGCCTGGACGGCACCCGCGCGGTGTGGCCGCCCCGCGGGTCGCTCGCCGGGGACGCCACGGCGACGTCGGCGGTGACCGAGGCGGTCCGTGCCTGGCGCTCCCCGATCGACGACCGCGCCCACCTGCCGTCGTCGGGCATCCTGTGGTCGGGTGCGGTCGACGGCGTCCCGCTGGCCCTGGTCGCGGCCGACGTGCCCGGGGAGAGCGCCTCCTGGCTGCTTCAGCTCACCGGTCGCGACGGCCGGTACGAGGTGACCCGGGCCAGCGAGTACACCGACCCGGGTTACCTGGTCTACGCCGACGTGCTCCCGCTGCACCTGCCCGACGGCCGGCGTTACCTGACCTCCGGCCGGGTGGAACGCCTGCTCGGCCCGGACGGTCGGGCGCTGCTGCTGACCGACGGGCTGACCGGCGCGGTCAAGGTGCCCGAGTGCCGGGCGGTGCCGGTGACGGCCACCCTGCGGGCCACCGAGTCGCTGCCCCGGGGGCGGGCCGCCGACCGCCTGCTCGACCTGGGCGTCGCCACCGCCGACCCGAGGTATCCCCTGGTCCGCGACGACACCGGCTCCGGCCGGCGGGCCCTCGACGGGTTGGACACCTGCATGCTCGCCGACGAGCAGGGCCCGTTCGGGAGCATCCCGCGCCGCATCGGCGACCGGGACGCCCCCCGCTCGGTGCCCGAGTCGTGGCCGATGGAGAAGGTGGCCGTCCGGGCGATCGGCGAGATGATGCTGGGCGGCGGAGCCGACCCCGGTGACCTGGAGCAGCTGACCTGGGAGACCGACGCGGGGACGATGACCGCGGTGGTCTACCGCCCGGCCGGCGACGGCACACCGGTGGTCTCCCCCGCCGACCGGTCCAACCCGCTCCAGACGTACGTCCTGCCGGTGCCGGGGCAGCCGCTGGTGGTGCTGACCTGGCGGGGTAACCGGGACGCGTCCCTGTCGGTGCCGCCCGGCACCCCCCGCCTGGTGGACCGCCCCGGCCTGGTGGTCGTCCCGCTGCCCGCCGCCCGCCAGACCTTCAGCCTGGCCACCGCCGAAAAAACCTACTACCGCTCCGCCGGCGGCCGCTGACCCCGCCCCACCCCGGCCCGCCCTCCCCCTCCCCCCGCTCGCCCCGACTCCCCCGCTCGCCCCGACTCCCCCGCTCGCCCCGGAGATCAAGAGGTTTGCGTCACGGTGGCCGCCGCAGGTGACACAAACCTCTTGATCACCGGGGTCGGCGGCGAGCGGGCGGGCAGGCAGGCAGGCGGGGGCGGGGCGCGGGAGAGAGACGACGCAGGGGCGGTCACGGCGGTGCCGTGACCGCCCCTGCGGGGTCGGGGTGGGTTAGTTGGGGGTGGTGTCGCGGGCGGGGAGGCGGACGGTTTCCACCGTGGGGGCGTCGCCGTCCAGGCCGGAGATCCAGCCGGTGACGTCGCGGGCCACGTCCTGCGCGGTCAACCGCAGGTCGGCCAGGATCTGCGCCCGGGTGCCGTGCGGGTGCCAGTCGGCCGGTACGCCCAAGTCGCGCAGCGGCACCCGGACGTCGGCGTCGCGCAGCGCCTGGCCCAGCGCGTCACCGACACCACCGATGCGGACGCCGTCCTCGACGCTGACCACGAGGCGGTGTCCGGCGGCCAGCTCGACCAGCTCGGCCGGCACCGGACGCACCCAGCGCGGGTCGACCACGGTGACGCCGTAGCCCTGCTCGGCCAGCCGGGACGCCACCTCCATCCCGAGCAGCCCGAACGAGCCGACCGCCACCAGCAGCACGTCGGTACGGGCCGACTCGGCCAGCACGTCGACCGGGCCGACCCGGCGGACGGCCGGCAGGTCGGCGGCGACGGTGCCGGTGGGGAACCGGACGATGGTGGGCCCGTCGTCGACGGCGATCGCCTCGCGCAGCTCCTCGCGGAGGCTGGCGGAGTCGCGGGGGGCGGCGATCCGCAGCCCCGGCACCACCCCGAAGACCGACATGTCCCAGATGCCGTAGTGGCTCGGTCCGTCGGGCCCGGTGATGCCGGCGCGGTCCAGCACGAACGTCACCGGCAGCTTGTGCATCGCCACGTCCAGCAGGACCTGGTCGAAGGCGCGGTTGAGGAAGGTCGCGTAGACCGCCACCACCGGGTGCAGGCCGCCCATCGCCAGGCCGGCGGCGGAGGTGGCCGCGTGCTGCTCGGCGATGCCCACGTCGTACACCCGGTGGGGGTGCTTGCGGGCCAGGGTGGCGATGCCGGTGGGCTCGGCCATCGCGGCGGTGATGCCCACCACGTCGGGCCGTTCGTCGGCGATGGCGACCAGCTCGTCGGCGAAGACCTGGGTCCACTTCACCGACGGGGCGGCGAGCAGCTTGCCGGTCTCGGCGTCGAACGCGCCCGGACCGTGCAGGCAGTCCGCCTCGTCCTCCTCGGCCGGGCGGTAGCCGTAGCCCTTGCGGGTCACCGCGTGCACGATCACCGGGCCGCCGAAGTTCTTGGCCGCGCGCAGCGCCGACTCGACGGCGGCGATGTCGTGCCCGTCGACCGGGCCGACGTACTTGATGCCGAGGTCCTCGAACATCGCCTGCGGGGCGACCGCGTCCTTGATGCCCTTCTTGACCGCGTGCAGCACCTCGTACATCGGCTTGCCGACGAACGGGGTGTTGCCGAGTGCGTCCTTGACCGTGTCGAGGACCTTCTCGTAGCCGGGGTTGAGCCGCAGCGACGACAGGTGGTCGGCCAGGCCGCCGATGGTCGGCGAGTAGGAGCGGCCGTTGTCGTTGACCACGATGACCAGCCGGTTGCCGGCGGTGGCGATGTTGTTCAGCGCCTCCCAGCACATGCCGCCGGTGAGCGCGCCGTCGCCGACCACGGCGACCACGCTGCGCTGCTCGCCACGCAGGGCGTACGCCTTGGCCAGCCCGTCGGCGTAGGACAGGGCGGTGGAGGCGTGCGAGTTCTCGATCAGGTCGTGCTCGCTCTCGGCCTGGCTGGGGTAGCCGGACAGGCCACCGCGCTGGCGGAGCTTGTCGAAGCCGTCCTGCCGGCCGGTGAGGATCTTGTGCACGTACGACTGGTGGCCGGTGTCGAACAGGAGCCGGTCGCGCGGGGAGTCGAAGACCCGGTGCATGGCCAGGGTCAGCTCCACCACCCCCAGGTTGGGGCCGACGTGCCCACCGGTGCGGGAGACCTTGGCGATCAGGAAGTCACGGATCTCGGCGGCGAGGATGTCCAGCTGTTCGCCGGTCATCCGCTTCACGTCCTGCGGACCACGCACGGTGCCCAGCAGCCGGCCGTGGTGGGCCGTGTCCTCGTCAACACTCATGACGAGAGAGTCTATCGGCCGCCGCACACTCCGCAGTGCGGCCGTGGATCATCGCTGGTGGGGGCCAGGATCAGCGCAGCACGACCAGTCGACGCGGCGGGAGCGTCCCGGTCACCCCGGCCGGCGGCCCGGACGGGGTCCAGGACCCCAGCACGGCCGCCCGGCGGGCCCCGGTCACCGAGGGCAGCGCCCCCGGCAGGCCGTGCCAGGACAGCCAGCCCAGCAGGGCGAACGCGTACGCCTCCCGGGCCTGGGCGGGCACCCCCAGCTCGTCGGTGGTCCGCAGCGTCCAGCGGCCGATACCGAGGGCGGCCAGCCGACCCCACAGGGTCGGATTGCGCACCCCGCCACCGGCCGCCACCACCTCGGTCACCCGGTGCCGCGCGCAGGCGGCGGCCACCGTCCGGGCGGTCAACTCGGTCAGCGTGGCGAACACGTCGTCCGGGGCGACCGGCTCCCCCAGCGCCGCCAGCCGTTCGTCGAGGTAGCCGGGGTGGAACAGCTCCTTGCCGGTGGACTTGGGCGGTGGTGCCGCGTAGTAGGGCTCGGCGAGCAGCAGCGCCAGCAGCCCGGGGTGTACCCGGCCGGCCGCCGCCCGTACCCCGTCGACGTCGCAGGGCCGGTCGAGGAACCGGCGGGCCGCCGCGTCGAGCAGGGCGTTGGCCGGGCCCACGTCGTACCCGAGCACGGGTGCGTCCGGGGCGACCACGGTGAGGTTGGCGATGCCGCCCAGGTTGAGCGCCGCCCGCACCCCGCCGCCGGGTCGCCCGCCCAGGTCACCGCGCGCCCCGGCCGGGTCGTCGGGGGCGAGCAGCAGGGCGTCGAAGGCGGGGACCAGCGGGGCGCCCTGGCCACCGGCGGCGACGTCCGCCGACCGCAGGTCCGACAGCACGGGTACGCCCACCCGGGCGGCGACCCGGGCCGGCGCACCGAGCTGGAGGGTGCCGTGCACGGTGCCGCCGTCGACCCAGTGGAAGACCGTCTGCCCGGGGGAGACGACGACGTCGGCCCGCCCGCCGGCCAGCGCGACGCCGAGTGCGGCGGCGTCGGCGAACACCGCACCGAGGGCGTTGTCGAGCCGGCAGACCGCCTCGACCGTGGTCGGGTTCGGCGGCAGCACCGCCCCGATCCGCTCCCGCAGTTGCGCGTCGTAGCCCAGCTCCCGGTGCCCCAACGCCCGCATCCGCAGCGTCTGCCCGACGGCGGTGAACTCGGCGGCGACCACGTCCACCCCGTCGTACGAGGTGCCCGACATGAGCCCGACGATCCTCATCGGGCCAGGTTAGTCAGCGGGCGGCGGCAGGAACAGGCCGACCAGTTCGACGTGCTGGGTCATCGGGAACAGGTCGTAGCCACGCAGGGCGGCGAGCCGCCAGCCGGCCCGGGTGAAGGTGCGCACGTCCCGGGCGAAGGCGGCCGGGTCGCAGGCCACGTAGGCGATCGCCCGGGGATCGGCGGCGATCATGTCCCGGACCACCGCCGCGCCCGCACCGGTACGCGGCGGATCGAGCACCACCAGGTCGACCGGGCCGGTGATCCGGCGGCGGGCCAACGCGGTCTCCACCCGGGCGGCGACCACCTCGACCCGGGACAGGTCGGCCAGGTTGCGCCGGGCGGCGGCGACCCCCTCGGCGGCGGACTCGACCACGGTGACCCGGGCGTCCGGGCCGACCCGGGCGGCGAGCGCGCCGGCGAACAGGCCCGCCCCGCCGTACAGGTCCCAGGCGGACTCGCCGGGCTGCGGGGCGAGCAGGTCGAGGACCGCGCCGACCAGGGTGTCGGCGGCGGCCGGGTGCACCTGCCAGAACCCGCCGGCCGGCAGCGTCCAGTTCCGACCGGCGGCGACCTCCAGTACCGTCGCCGGTCCGTCGACCTCCCGTACCGTCGCCGGTCCGTCGACCTCGGCCGCCGGCCCATCCGGGACGTCGACGGTCGTGGCCGGCGGGCCGGGCAGGTCGACCAGGGTGGGCACCCCGTCGGTCAGGGCGGTGACCACGACGTCGCCGCCGGTCGAGGCGACGACCTCCACCGACTCGGCCGTCGGCCAGGGCCGACCGAGCAACGGCAGTTCCTGGATCGCCGGGTGGGCGATCAGGCAGCGGTCGATCGGCACCACCTCGTGCGAGCGGTGCTTGAGCAGCCCGGCCCGGCCGGCGGCGTCGACCGCGTAGCGGACCCGGGAGCGCCAGCCCAGCGGGCCGCCGGGCAACGGCTCGACGGTGACCCGCAGCCCGTCGATCTCGGCGTCGGTGAGCCCACCCAGCCGGGTGAGCTGCTCGCGGACCACTGCCGTCTTCCAGCCGAGCTGGGCGGCCGGGGCCACGTGTTGCAGGTCGCAACCACCACAACCGCCCGGCCGGGCGTACGGGCAGGGCGGGGCGACCCGGTCCGGTGACGCCTCGACGATCTCGACGGCGTCGGCGCGGGCGAAACCCCGGTGCAGCTCGGTCACCTCGGCGATCACCCGCTCACCGGGCAACGCGTGCCGGACGAAGACCACCTGGCCGTCGACCCGGGCCACGCAGTGCCCACCGGGGGCGACCGCGTCGACTGTCAACTCGACCCGCTCGGCCTCCTCCAGCCCGGGCCGCCGCTCCGCCCCGGACCCACCGGCCCCGACCGCCGACCGACCCACCTCGGACCCGGCCACGTCGGACCGTCCCGCCTCGGACCCGGCTGCCTCGGGCAGGGCCGGGCCGGAACGGGCGGTGGTCGTGGAACGGGTGGGGCGGGATCGGGCGGTCACGGGCGGTCTCCGGTCGACGGGTCGGGCTCGCCCGACGGGACGGCGCTCACCGGCGGGGCGGGCGGCGGCAGGGTGCTGCGCGGCGCGACCCGGGGACCCCGGGCGGGGGTACGGCTCAACGTCTCGTCCAGCCGGTCGAGGTTCTTGGTCGCGGTGGACGCCAACTGCCAGGGCACACTGGTCACCATCACGCCCGGCTCGAAGAGCAGCCGGCCCTTGAGCCGCAGCGCGCTCTGGTTGTGCAGCAGGTTCTCCCACCAGTGGCCCACGACGTACTCGGGGATGAAGACGGTGACCACGTCGCGGGGCGACTCCCGGCGGGTGTTCGCCACGAAGTTCAGGATCGGCCTGGTGATCTCCCGGTACGGCGAGTCGACCACGGTCAGCGGCACCGGCACTTCCCGCCGCTCCCACTCCTGCTGGAGCTGCCGGGTGTCCTTCTCGTCCACGTTGACGGTGACCGCGGTCAGCGTGTCCGGCCGGGTGGCACGGGCGTACGCGATGGCCCGCAGGGTCGGCTGGTGCAGCTTGCTGACCAGCACGATGGCGTGGTTGCGGGCGGGCAGCACCCCGCGCACCTCGGTCGGTTCCAGCTCGGCGGCGATCCGGTCGTAGTGCCGGCGGATGGCCAGCATCAGCACGTAGATCACCGCCATCGCCGCGATGGCGATCCACGCGCCGAGCAGGAACTTGGTGATCAGCACGATGACCAGGACGGTGCCGGTCATCGCCATGCCGAACGCGTTGATCGCCCGGGAGCGGAACATCCGGCGGCGGGCCTGCGGGTCACGCTCGGTGCGCAGGTGCCGGTTCCAGTGCCGGATCATGCCGGCCTGGGAGAGCGTGAACGAGACGAAGACGCCGACGATGTAGAGCTGGATCAGCCGGGTCACCTCGGCCTGGAAACCGACGATCAGCACGATCGCGAAGACGGCGAGGAAGACGATGCCGTTGGAGAACGCCAGCCGGTCGCCCCGGGTGTGCAGTTGCCGGGGCAGGTAGCGGTCCTGGGCGAGGATCGAACCGAGCACCGGGAAGCCGTTGAACGCGGTGTTCGCGGCCAGGAAGAGGATCAGCGCGGTCATCCCGGCGACCACGTAGAGCAGCACCGACCCGCCGCCGAAGACGGTCTCGCCGAGCTGGGTGGTGACGGTCTTCTGCACGTACCCGTCGGGGCCGGAGAGGATCTGCGTGTTCGGGTCCTCGACGAACTGCAGGCCGGTCAGCCGGGCCAGCCAGATGATGCCGACCAGCATGGACACCGAGATCGTGCCGAGCAGCAGCAGGGTGGTGGCCGCGTTGCGGCTCTTCGGGGCCTTGAACGCCGGCACCCCGTTGGAGATCGCCTCGACCCCGGTCAGCGCGGCGCAGCCGGAGGAGAAGGTCCGCAGCAGCAGGAAGATCAGCGCGAAGCCGGTCACGCTGTGCTCGGCCTGGATCTCCAGCCCGGCGCTGGGGGCGCGCAGGTCGTCGCCGAGGATGAAGTACCGGACCAGACCGGTGAGGATCATGCCGCCGATGACGATCACGAAGCCGTACGTGGGGATGGCGAACGCGGTGCCGGACTCACGCAGCCCGCGAAGGTTCATCGCGGTCAACAGCACCACCGCGGTCACCGCGATCAGCACCTTGTGGGTGGCCACGAAGGGCACCACCGAACCGAGGTTGGCCACCCCGGAGGAGACCGACACGGCGACGGTCAGCACATAGTCGACAAGCAGCGCGCTGCCCACCGCCAGCCCGGCCCGGGGACCCAGGTTGACCGTGGCCACCTCGTAGTCGCCGCCGCCGGAGGGGTACGCGTGCACGTTCTGCCGGTAGCTGGCCACCACGGTCAGCATGACCACGACCACCGCGAGGGCGATCCACGGGGAGAACAGGAACGCCGACGCCCCTGCGATGGAGAGGGTCAGCAGGATCTCGTCGGGGGCGTACGCGACGCTGGACAGCGCGTCGGAGGCGAAGACCGGCAGGGCGATGCGCTTGGGCAGCAGGGTGTGCTGGAGCCGGTCGGACCGGAACGGTCGACCGACGAGGAGTCGCTTCAGCAGCGAGGTGGGACTGGCCACAAGCGCTAAGGGTACGACCACCGGATGGTGGTCGCCGGGGGGTGCCTGATCCCGCTCCCACGCCCCGGCGCGGTACGGTTCGGTCCCCCGTCGGCGGGGTGGACGTGGCAGGCTCGCAGACGACAGTCGCCGGACGCAGGCGCACCTTGGGAGGGACACCGTGCACGTCGTGATCATGGGCTGTGGGCGGGTCGGCTCGACGCTGGCCCAGAGCCTGGAGTCCCGGGGGCACTCGGTGGCGGTGATCGACCACGACGCCGACGCGTTCCGCCGCCTCGGCCCCGACTTCGCCGGGATCACCGTCACCGGTGCCGGCTTCGACGGCGAGGTGCTGCGCCAGGCCGGCATCGAGCGGGCGGACGCCTTCGCCGCCGTCTCCAGCGGCGACAACTCCAACATCATCTCGGCCCGGCTGGCCCGCGAGACGTTCGGCGTCTCCCGGGTCGCGGCCCGGATCTACGACCAGCGCCGGGCCCAGGTCTACGAGCGGCTCGGCATCCCCACCGTCGCCACCGTCCGCTGGACGGCCGACCGGATGCTGCGCCACCTGGTCCCCGAGGGCAACGTGGAGATCTTCCGGGACCCGACCAGCACCGTGTCGATCATCGAGGTGCCGGTGCACAAGGACTGGATCGGTCGACCGCTGAGCCAACTGGAGCAGACGGCGGGGACCAGGGTGGCGTACCTGACCCGGTTCGGCATCGGCATGCTGCCCACCGCCTCCAGCGTCGTACAGGAGGGTGACCAGCTCTACGTGCTGGTCACCGACGACATCGCCGCCTCGGTCACCGCGGTGGCCGCGACGCCGCCCGAAGGAGGGCACTGAGCCATGCGGATCGCCATCGCGGGCGCCGGCAACGTGGGCCGGTCGATCGCCCAGGAGCTGATCGACAACGGCCACCAGGTGATGCTGATCGAACGGCAGCCGCGGATGCTGCGCCCGGACCGGGTGCCCACCGCCGACTGGGTGCTGGCTGACGCCTGCGAGCTGGCCAGCCTGGAGGAGGCGAACGTCGCGGGCTGCGACGTGGTGGTCGCCGCCACCGGTGACGACAAGGTCAACCTGGTGGTGTCCCTGCTGGCCAAGACCGAGTTCGCGGTGCCCCGGGTGGTGGCCCGGGTCAACCGGGCCGAGAACGAGTGGTTGTTCACCGAGCAGTGGGGCGTCGACGTGGCGGTCAGCAAGCCCCGGGTGATGGCAGCGCTGGTCGAGGAGGCGGTCACCGTCGGCGACCTGGTCCGGTTGATGACGTTCCGGCAGGGCGAGGCGAACCTGGTGGAGATCACCCTGCCGCCGACCGCGCCCTACGTCGGCCAGCCGATCCACGCCGTGCCGCTCCCCCGGGACGCCGCGCTGGTGGCGATCCTGCGCGGCAAGCGGGTGCTGGTGCCCAGCCCCGACGACCCGATCGAGGCCGGCGACGAGCTGATCTTCGTGTGCACCGCCCAGGTGGAGGACGACGTGCGCGGGGTGATCCTCGGCCCGGACAGCGTGGAACGGACCCGGGGAGCGACCTGAGCGCTGCCGGTCAGCTGCCCGGCAGCGGCGTCGGGGCGTTCTCCCGGGTCACCCGGCGCACCGTCCAGACCGTGATCAGCAGCAGCAGCGCGTACGGCGGGTAGCCCAGGGCGAGCCGGGCCACCCCCAGCGCGGTGTCCTGGTGGGCCAGGTAGAGCCCGGCCTGCACCCCGACCTTGGCCAGCCACACCACTCCCCAGAGCACGGTGAGCTGGGTGAAGGTACGCACCAGCCGGGGGTCGTCGCGCCACTCGGAGCGCCCCTTGGCGACCAGCACCGACCAGATCCACCCCACCAGGGGTTGCCGGATCACCGCGGAGAGCAGCAGGGCGATGCCGTAGCCGATGCCGTAGAGGATGCCCGGGAGGTAGAAGTCCCGTTCGTCCCCGGTACGCCAGGCGATGGCCGCCCCGATGCCCACGCCGAAGAGCCCGTTGACGGCGTGCCGGACCGGACGGCGTTGGACCAGCCGGACCACCGCGATCAGCAGCGCCACCCCGACCGAGGCGATCACCGCCGGCCGCAGCTCCCCGACCACGTTGGCCAGCACGAAGACCACCACCGGGATGCTGGACTCGACCAGCCCGCGCCAGCCGCCCAACTGGTCGGCCATCTGCTCGGCGAGGCTGGGCAGCCGTTCGTCGTCCGCCGGGGTGGTCTGCGGCTCGGTGGCCGGGGGCTGTCCTGTCGTCACTTCGGCGACTCCAGCTCGTAGTACGGGTTGTAGATGACCTTGCGGTCGTCCCGGACGGCCACCCGGCCCCGGGCGGTGAGGTGCCGGCCCGGCTCGATGCCGGCGATGTGCCGTCGACCCAGCCAGACCAGGGTGACCACGTCACTGCCGTCGTAGAGGTCCGCCTCCAGGGTGGGCAGGTTGGTACGCGGCGTGTAGACCACCGTGCGGAGCCGCCCGGCGACCGAGACCACCTGCCCCCGCATGCACTGCCGGGCCAGCACGCCACCGGATTCGGCGCTCTCCCGGCGCAGCTCCTGCGCCTCGATCTCGGCCTCGCTGGCGGTGAACCGGCGCAGGATGTCCCGCAGTGACTTCCTGCTCTCGTCGGTCGACATGACCTCCGCGTCACCCTCTCCAGGTGGACCGGTCGGCACCGGCGCTGCCCCGACCCCGGGCGGGACCGTGCCGCCAGCGTACGCCGATCGGGCCCCGACGGCGTCGGTGCGGTGTGCCGGTCCCGGCCCGAACCCCGGGCCCCCCACCCGACCGAGGACCACCCGGTCGACGACGGCCCGGTCCGACGACGGACAGCGGTCCGGGCCGGGTGCGGCCACCCTCGGGTGACGGCCTCCGGCCCGGACGGGGTCGCTCAGCTCTCGCTCGGGGCCTCGGCGGCCTGGTCGGCCATCTCCCGGGGCAACCGCAGCGGCAGCGGCTCACGGACCGGCTTCGCCTCCTGCCCCCGGTCGACCACCAGGCCGTCCAGGCAGGTGGCGAGCGGGCCGGCCGCGGTCGGGTCGGTGGCGACCGCGCCCTGGTAGACACCCCGGACCATCCAGCGCGGCCCGTCGATGCCGACGAAACGCAGGTCGGTCGGCCCGTCCGGGGTACGCACCCGGGCGTGCAACTCGACGCCGTACTCGCCCCGGGTCTCCTGGACGGTGGCGCCGTCACCGGCCAGCGACTGCCGGATCTCCTCGCGCACCTCGTCCCAGATGCCCTCGGAGCGGGGCGCGGCGAAGACACCGAGCTGGAGGGCGTTGTCGCCGTTCACCAGCACGACCTGCTGGACGACGCCCTGCGGGTCGGCCTGCACCCGCACCTCGACCCCGGGCACCGCCGGGATGTGCAGGCTGCCCAGGTCGAGCCGCTGCACGTCGTCCGGTGCCTCGGCGAGGTCGTACGGGCCACGGGCCGGGCCCGCCGCCTCGTACGAGTCGAGGACGTCGGCCCGCTGGTCACGGGCGTGCCGCCCACCGTCGGCCCGCTTTCGGGAGAAGATCACTGCGCCCACCCTCCGCTGTTCGCACTCACCCTGCCACCTCTTCCGTCCGTTCGCCCGCCCGGTCGGCACCCTCGGGCCCGGCCGGGCCACCGGGCGGGGGCACGAGCCCGGCATGGCCGCCGGTCGACCCGTGCCCGCCGGTCCCCCGTCGGGACCCGGGCAGCACCGCCACCGGCTGGAAATCGGCCCGCTCCACCCGCTGGACAACGAGTTGCGCGATGCGATCGCCACGGGAGATCTTCGCCGGTGCGTCCCGATCGTGGTTGATCAGGTTGACCAGGATCTCACCCCGGTAGCCGGCGTCGACCGTACCGGGCGCGTTGAGCACCGTCACGCCGAGCCTGGCGGCCAGCCCGGAGCGCGGGTGGACCAGGCCGACGTAGCCCTCCGGCAGGGCCAGCGCCACGCCGGTGGGGACCAGGGCCCGGCCACCCGGGGGCAGCTCGACGTCCGCGGCGGCCACCAGGTCGGCGCCGGCGTCACCGGGATGGGCGTACGCGGGCAGCGGCAGCTCCGGGTCGAGCTGCCGTACGGGCACGGGTACGACGTGGGTCACGTTCTGCCTCTTCCGTCGGCGTTCACGGGGTGCCCCTGCCATCCTGCCGGGTCGACCGGCCGTCGTGTTCCGTACCCTTCGAGTGTGAGCCTGTCGCCTTCCCCGTCGTCGTCGACGCCGCGCGCCGCGGCCGCCCCGACGTACTCCGAGCGGCTCGGCCTGCCGTGGTGGTGCTGGCTGGCCGGGCTCGCCCTGGCCGGGTTCGCCGCCGCCGAGCTGTGGATGGGTGCCGGTGGGGTGCGGTCCTGGCTGCCGTTCGTGCTGCTGCTGCCGGCAGTCCTGGCCGGGCTGTGGTGGCTGGGCCGGGTCCGGGTCGCGGTCGACGGCGGTGAGCTGTGGGTCGACGACGCCCACCTGCCCGTGCGGTACGTCGCCGACGCCGTCGCGCTCGACGCCGAGGGCCGGCGCGAGGTACTCGGGGTGGGTGCGGACCCGCTGGCCTTCGTGGTGCAGCGACCGTGGATCGGCGGCGCGGTGCAGGTGGTGCTCGACGATCCGGCCGACCCGACCCCGTTCTGGGTGGTGAGTTCCCGCCGGCCGACCGAGCTGGCCGCCGCCCTGCTGGCCGCCCGCGACGCGGCCTGAACGCCCCCGCCGGCCCCGCCACTGCGCCGCTCCCGGCAGACCTTCCCGCCCGTGGTCAGGGTCGACCGCTCCTTCGCGGGCAGGGCCGACCGGGGCAGGGCAGTTCGGAGCGGGCGCAGCGGGCGGGTCAAGGCAGGGCGGGGCGCCCGCCGGGGGGCAGCTCCCGGCGCTGCTTGCTCAGGTCCCGCCGGAGCTGGTCGGCCAGGGAGCGGGTGGCCCGACGGTTGAGGTAGCTGGCGACGGCGGCCCCGGTGAGGAACGGGCCCAGCGTGGTCAGGTTGCGGCCGAAACGCTTGAGCAGGGTGTCCCGTAGTTCCTTGCGGGCGGCGGTACCGAGCACGGCACCCACCCCGGCGCCCGGCACCATCGGGTTGATTCCCCGCTGGCTGGCCCACGACTGGAGCAGGGCGACGGTCCTGGGGGTCGTGCCGGTGGGCAGCGGCGCCCCGTAGATCTCGTGCAGCTCGCCGATCAGCTTCAGCTCGATCGACACCACGGCCACCGTCTCGGCGGCGAGCAGCACCGGCGCGGAGAGCAGGGTCGGCGCGACGGCCCACTCGACCGCGGCGACGCCGCCGCCGGCCGCACCCACCCCGGCGGTGGCCCGGGCGGCGTTGCGGACGAGCCGGTCGGCGAGCGCCTCGTCGTCCAGACCGGGGAAGTGCCGTCGCAGGGTGGCCAGGTCCCGGACCGGGACGTGCGGCGCGACGTCGGCGACCGTGTCGGCCATCCAACGCAGTGCCGACCGCGGCTTGAACAGGTCGCCCAGCCCTCGACCACGGGTCTGCCCGACCAGTCGGGTGAGCAGTTGCCGGCGGCGGGCGGGCGCGATGTCGTCGGCGGTCAGCGCCGCCACCGTCGCGCCCAACTCGTCGCCGGGCCGGGCAGCCGGGTCGGCCCCGGCGGTCCGGTCCTCGGGTACGGCGACGGGCGGCCCGGCGTCGGACAGCGACCCGTCCGGGTCGGACTCGCCATGCCGCTCGCCGTGCTCGTTCATCTGCCTGCCCTCCCGAGGTCCCACCGGTTCCGGTGGACGCCGGTACGAGTCAAGCAGCAACCCGCCGTGTGCGCACGGCGGCTCGGGCAGCGGCGGCCCCGCGAGGAGGCCGCCGCCGGTGGGGTGGGTACTCAGACGCACTCACGGCAGATCAGGTCGCCGTTGCGCTCGACTGCCAACTGGCTGCGGTGATGCACCAGGAAGCAGCGCCCACATCGGAACTCGTCCTGCTGCATCGGGAGGACCTTCACGGTCAGCTCCTCGTCGGCCAGGTCGGCGCCGGGCAGCTCAAAGCTCTCGGCCACCTCGGCCTCGTCGACGTCCACGGCACCCGACTGTGAGTCGACCCGCCGGGCCTTGAGCTCTTCCAGGCTGTCCTCGCCGAGGTCGACCTCGTCGCGACGCGGGGCGTCGTAGTCGGTGGCCATCGGTTTCACTCTCCCATATCGATGTTGTCGCTTCCGGTTGTAACGCCGGGCGACGCTGTTTCGGTTCCCACTGGCCGGCCACCAATGTGTGTCGGTCGCCCCACCCGACGGCCTCTGGATCGAGGTCTCCGGGGCAAGCACCGACGAGCGCGGTACCTTACCCCCTCCCAGGCGAGGCATGTATACCGCCCTCGCGGCAGAGATGTACGCCCCAGGGACCCAAGATGTTCCCAATGTGACTCAGGCGACACGAAGATAGGGGTAGTAGTACCCCGTTCCCGGTTGGCGCGCCGGCATGTCGGACTGTTTCCACGCGACTGCCGGACAACCGTTAACCTCAGCGGCGTACTCGACGGCCGACGACACCGCCCGCCGACGGCGTCCGCCGCCACCACCACCTCACTGTCCGGGGAGCGCCCAGATGAGTTTTGCGCGAGTGCGAGCACTCGTTGTCGTCGGACTGCTGGCGGCCGTCGCCCTGGTCTTCGTCGTCGTCGCCGTGGTCCGCGACACCCAGGGCAGCGGGGCCAACGCCAGGGGATGCCCCGAGGGCTGGCCGCTGGCCGACCTGTCCCTGCGCACCTACCAGGATGTCAAGATCAACATCTTGAACGGCACCGGCGAGCCGGGCCTGGCCAGCAGCGTGGGCGACGACTTCCGGAACCGGAAGTTCCAGGTCAAGAAGGAGGGCAACGCCGCGCACTTCGACGGCGTCGCGCTGCTGCGCTTCGGCCCCAAGGGTGTCGGCTCCGCGCACCTGCTGCGCGCCTTCTTCCTCGACAACGCCGAACGCGACTACGACGCGAAGCGCCAGGACGACACGGTCGACGTGGTGCTGGGCGACGGCTTCCAGCAGCTGGCCACCACCACCGAGGTCAACCAGTCCCTCGGCGACCTGGGCGCGCCGACCGCGCCGGAGGGCTCCTGCCCGATGCCGGTCGAGAACAAGTAACCGACCACCGGTCAGCGACAGGTGACCACCCGGCGGTCGGGGCCGACCGGTGGTCGGGGACAAGTAACCGACCACCGGTCGAGAACGAGTAACCGACCACTGGTCGAGAACAGGTAACCGATCCCGGTCGGGGACGACCGGCCGCCGGGCCGGCGGGGGTCAGGGGCCGCCGGAGGCGTCCAGGGCGGCCAACCGGGTGTGCAGGGGCGCGAACAGCGCCGGTGGGGCCGCGATGACGAGGTCGGGGCCGGCGGGCCGGCCGTTCAGCCCGGTCACCCGCAGCCCGGCCTCTGCGGCGACCAGTCCCCCGGCGGCCAGGTCCCAGGCGGCCAGCCCCTTCTCGAAGTAGGCGTCCACCCGCCCCTCGGCGGCCAGGCAGAGATCCAGTGCCGCCGCCCCCATCCGCCGGATGTCCCGGACCTCCCCGATCAGCGCGGCGACCACCCGGGCCTGGTGCCGGCGGCGACCGGCGTCGTAGCCGAACCCGGTGGCGACCAGCGCCTGCCCCAGGTCGGTCTCGGTGGAGCACCGCAGCCGGGTGCCGTCCCGCCAGGCGCCGCCCCCCGCGGTGGCGGTCCACTCCTCGCCGGTCGACACGTTGCGGACCACCCCGGCGACGACCTCGCCGTCCACCTCGGCGGCGAGCGACACCGCGCAGTACGGCAGCCCGTAGAGGTAGTTCACCGTGCCGTCGATCGGGTCGACGATCCAGCGCACCCCACCCGCCCCGACCGCACCGGCCGGCACCCCGCCGTACTCCTCGCCGAGCACCGCGTCGTCCGGCCGGGCCGCGCGCAGGGCGTCGCGGACCTGCTGCTCCACCGCCCGGTCGGCGGCGGTGACCACGTCGGTGACGGTGCTCTTGGTGGCCGCGACCGAGACCCCCTCGACCCGCATCCGGGCGGCGGTCGTGGCGGCGTCCCGGGCCACCGGGATCGCGATCTCGAGGAGATCCTGCGGTGTGGGTGTCGAACCGGTCATCGAAACTGCCCCTCTCGCGCCGCCCTGCGGCACCGGACGTACCAACCGGGCCCCCACGGCCGGGGACCCACCGGCCGCCGCGCCTGCCGTCCGGTGCGACACGCGCGCCCCACCCCGCATCGTCGATCTCCTCCGGACAGCATAGGCAGCCCGCGTCACGCCCGGACCCCGCCGGTGTGGCAGCAGGTCCGGGCCCCGATCGACGGCCCGTCCGACCCGGGCCGAGCGGGTGGCCACAAAGTCGACATCCGGGCCGAACCGGCGGTACAGACGGCCGGTTGCCGTGCGCCGCAGGATGATCGCGGCAACCGGGGTTACAATTCACCCTGCCCACGCGCCACGGACCGCAGCCGCACAGCCGGCCCGGGACACGGGGGTCACTCAACGACATCGCACGGCACGGCACGCCACGCTGCGCCGGACGACCCCGGCCGTGCTCGCTCTTCGCCTCCGGAAGGTCATTCGTGACAGAACCCCGCCAGCCCGGCGCCGACGTTCGCTCGCTCACCGACACCCTGATCGCCCACGCCCAGAGCGCCGGTGGTCAGCTGACGTCGGCCCAGCTCGCGCGCACCGTCGAGTCCGCCGAGGTGACCCCGGCCCAGGCCAAGAAGATCCTGCGGGCGCTCTCCGAGGCGGGCGTGACCGTGGTGGTCGACGGCTCCGCCAGCACCCGCCCCCGTCGGGTGGCCGCCGCCCGGTCGGCCACCCCGGCCTCGCGCGCCACCACCGCCAAGACCACCAAGAAGGCCGTCGCGCCGGCTCCGAAGCAGGCGCCCGCCGCCGACGAGGCCACCGCGCCCACCCCGCGCAAGGTGGCCCCCCGCAAGGCGGCCACCACGGCGGGGGTGGCCGCCAAGGCCGCCGCGCCGGCCGCCAAGGCGACCAAGTCCACCCGGGCCACCAAGGCCACGGTGGCCGCCGCCGGTGCCGGCAAGGTCGCCACCAAGGGCGAGGGCGCCGAGGGTGAGATCGATCCCGAGCAGTTGGCCGCCGAGATCGAGGACGTGGTGGTCGAGGAGCCGGCCGAGCTGACCCGGGCCGCCGAGACCGATGCCGCCGCCTCCGCCACCGACAACGACTTCGAGTGGGACGACGAGGAGTCCGAGGCGCTCAAGCAGGCGCGGCGGGACGCGGAACTCACCGCCTCCGCCGACTCCGTCCGGGCGTACCTCAAGCAGATCGGCAAGGTTCCGCTGCTCAACGCCGAGCAGGAGGTCGAGCTGGCCAAGCGGATCGAGGCCGGGCTCTACGCCGCCGAGCGGCTGCGCGCCGCCGACGACGGCGAGGAGAAGCTCACCCGCGACATGCAGCGCGACCTGCTGTGGATCTCCCGGGACGGCGAGCGCGCCAAGAACCACCTGCTGGAGGCGAACCTCCGGCTGGTCGTCTCGCTGGCCAAGCGCTACACCGGGCGGGGGATGGCCTTCCTCGACCTGATCCAGGAGGGCAACCTCGGCCTGATCCGCGCGGTCGAGAAGTTCGACTACACCAAGGGCTACAAGTTCTCCACGTATGCCACCTGGTGGATCCGGCAGGCGATCACCCGGGCGATGGCCGACCAGGCCCGCACCATCCGCATCCCGGTGCACATGGTCGAGGTGATCAACAAGCTCGGCCGGATCCAACGCGAGCTGCTCCAGGACCTGGGTCGCGAGCCCACCCCGGAGGAGCTGGCCAAGGAGATGGACATCACACCCGAGAAGGTGCTGGAGATCCAGCAGTACGCTCGGGAGCCGATCTCGCTCGACCAGACCATCGGTGACGAGGGCGACAGCCAGCTCGGTGACTTCATCGAGGACTCGGAGGCCGTGGTCGCCGTCGACGCCGTCTCGTTCTCGCTGTTGCAGGACCAGCTCCAGCAGGTCCTGCAGACGCTCTCCGAGCGCGAGGCGGGGGTGGTACGGCTGCGCTTCGGCCTGACCGACGGCCAGCCGCGTACCCTCGACGAGATCGGCCAGGTCTACGGGGTGACCCGGGAACGGATCCGGCAGATCGAGTCCAAGACGATGTCCAAGCTCCGGCACCCGTCGCGCTCCCAGGTGCTCCGGGACTACCTGGACTGAGCCGTTCACGTCAACCCGTCGTGTCGGATTGATCACCAGGCGTAGAACATGCGAAGGTGACCGGTCCAACACGCGTTTGTGATCGTTGACGTGGCACCCTGGTAGCACGGCACACTGTCCTTCCCGTCAGGTGTGACCTCGGTCCCCCGCGGGCACACTGGGAAGGCGGGGCCCGGTAAGGGTGTTGCACGATGAGTGAGCAACGACCGAAGAGAGTGTTCATCGGTGACGACCAGAGGAGGAAGGCGATGACCCCGACCCTCACGCCGCCGCCCGAAACGGTGGCTCCCCCAGCCGCCGATGAACGGTGCGACCGCTGCAATGCTGCCGGCAAGCTCCGTATCACTCTGGCGGGTGGGAGCGAGTTGGTGTTCTGTGGGCACCACGCGAACAAGTACGCCGAGGATCTCGTGAAGATCACGGTGAAGTTCGCGACGGACCCGGAGTTCAGCTGGCGAGGCGCCGATCTGATGGCGAACTGACCCGGTAACCCCTACGACGACATAGCTGGGCGGGAGCACCCTCAGGGTGCTCCCGCCCAGCTTTTCGCTACCCCCCTACCCGCCCACCCCACTACCCACCCCGCCCCCTCCCGCCACCAGTCCCGCTCCCCCGTAACCCGGCCGCCGCCCCCGGTGATCAAGAGGTTTCGGTCACCGAAGCGCCCGTTCCTGACCCAAACCTCTTGATCACCGGGGAGACCACGGGACGGGACCACCGGGGAGACCACGGGACGGGGGGAACGGGACCACCGGGAAGACCCGGGGACGGGGGGAGCGGGGCAGTGAGGGTGGGTTAGAGGGTTTGGAGGGTGGCTATGCGTTCTTCGAGTTGTTCGATGGTGGCCTGGGCGCTGGGGGGGCCGCCGCAGAGTCGGCGGAGTTCCGCGTGGATCTTGCCGTGGGGCAGGCCGGTGCGGTGGTGCCGGGCGGCCACCAGGGCGTTCAGTTGACGCCGTAACGCCACGCGGCGCTGGGCGGCACTCAGGGGTACCACGGGGGCGGCGGGGGGCGCAGCGGCCGGCTCAGCGGCCCGGGTGGCTGCCCGGCGGCGCTGCGCGGCGAGCTGGTCGGCCTGGCGTTTGGTCAGCAGCTGCGACACCTGGTCGGCGGTGAGCAGGCCGGGCAGCCCCAGGTATTCCTCCTCCTCGGGGGTGCCGGCCTGGGCGGCGGTACCGAAGGACGCCCCGTCGAAGATCACCTGGTCCAGTTCGGCGGTCGCGGACAGCGCGGTGAACCGCTTCTCCAGTTCGCCGCTGGCCTGGTCGTCGCGCTGGGCGCGCTCCAGCAGCTCGTCGTCGAAGCCCTCCCGGTCCTTGGGCTTGCCGAGCACGTGGTCCCGCTCGACCTCCATCTCGCTGGCCAGGCCCAGCAGGTGCGGCACGCTCGGCACGAACACCGAGGCCGTCTCGCCGGAGCGACGGGCCCGGACGAACCGGCCGATGGCCTGGGCGAAGTAGAGCGGGGTGCTGGCGCTGGTGGCGTACACCCCGACGGCCAGCCGGGGGATGTCGACGCCCTCGGAGACCATCCGGACCGCCACCAGCCACCGTTGGGTGGACGCCGCGAACGACGCGATCCGCGCGGACGCCCCCTGGTCGTCGGAGAGGACCACGGTGGCCTTCTCCCCGGTCACCTGCTCGATCAGCTTGGCGTATGAACGGGCGGTCTGCTGGTCGCTGGCGATGATCAGGCCACCGGCGTCGGCCATCCCGGCGTTACGCAGCACGGTCAGCCGGGCGTCGGCCGCCCGCAGCACCTGCGGCATCCAGTCCCCGGCCGGGTCGAGGGCGGTCCGCCAGGCCTGGGCGATCAGGTCCTGGGTCATCGGCTCACCGAGCCGCGCCGCCAACTCGTCGCCGGCGTTGGTGCGCCACCGGGTCTCCCCCGAGTACGCCAGGAACAGCACCGGGCGTACGACGCCGTCGCGCAGCGCGTCGGCGTAGCCGTAGACCGAGTCGGCGCGGGACCGCAGCAGCCCGTCACCGCCGCGCTCGTAGCTGACGAACGGGATCGGGTTGTCGTCGGAGCGGAACGGCGTACCGGTGAGCATCAGCCGGCGTACGGCGGGTTCGAAGGCGTTCTTGACCCCGTCGCCCCAGGAGCGGGAGTCCCCGGCGTGGTGGATCTCGTCGAGGATGACCAGGGTGCGGCGGGTCATGGTGCGCCGCCGGTGCACCTGCGGGGCCATCCCGACCTGGGCGTAGGTGACGACCGCGCCGTGGAAGTCGGCGGCGGAGTGCAGGTCGGCGTTGCGGAACGCGGAGTCGAGCTGGATGCCGACCCGGGCGGCGGCCTGCGCCCACTGGGTCTTGAGGTGCTCGGTCGGGGCGACCACGGTGACCGCCTCGACGGTGCCGTCGACCAGCAGCTCGGCGGCGATCCGCAGGGCGAAGGTGGTCTTGCCGGCGCCGGGGGTGGCGACCGCGGTGAAGTCGTCGGTACGACGGCGCAGGTATTCCACCATCGCCTTGCGCTGCCAGGCACGCAGGGGTGGGAACGTCTCCAACGCCGGCAACCGGGGTGCCACCCGAGGCTCCTCTCCGACCGCACGAGGCGGATCCGGGCCGAGGGCCACGGTTCCGCCGCCCATGAAAACGCCTCCGCGCAGGGCCTGCCGCGAAGGCCGGCCCAGCATAACCAGCCGGGCCCGGCAACCCCAGCCGACACCACGCCCGCCGCCCCGACCAGCGCCGTCGCGAGAAGTGGGGCACGGGGCGGGGTGGGCGAGGTGGATCAGAAGCCGGGGTGGCCGGGCCCGGTCTGCGGGGGGCGCATGGTGGCAACCGGGGCCGACCACCGCCGGCGCAGCGCCACCAGGCGCAGGACGAAGACCAGCAGTGCCGCCGCGGTCAGCCCGCCCACCCCGGCGTACCCGAGCGCCGCCAGCAGCACCACCATGATCGATCCGGCGAGCGCGGCGACGGCGTAGATCTCCCGACGCAGCACCACCGGGATCTCGGCGGTGAGCAGGTCCCGGCCCAGCCCTCCGCCGATCGCGGTGAGCATGCCGATCACCACCGCGCCGACCGCCGGGACCCGGGCGTCGAGCGCCTTGAGTGTGCCGGTGACGGTGAACAGGCCCAGACCGGCGGCGTCGAGCACCAGCACGCTGGTGCGCAGCCGGGCGAACTGCGGGTGCAGCCAGAACACGGCGGTGGCGCTGACCGCGGCGGTGGCGGCGTAGCGCCAGTCGGCGAAGGCCAGCGGCGGGACCTCGTCGATGACCAGGTCACGGAAGATCCCACCGCCGAGCGCGGCGACGAACCCGACGAAGACGACGCCGAACAGGTCGAGCCGCTTGGCCACCGCCGCGGAGGCGCCGGAGGCGGCGAAGACGGCCACCCCGGTCAGGTCGGCCAGGAGCAGCGCGGTGGAGGTGGTCACACCGCCGAAGGGTACGGGTGCGGCCCGCCGGACCGCCCCGGATCACTCACGGTACGAGTCGTAGATCTCCTTGCACTTGGGGCAGACCGGCGAGCCGGGCTTGGCGGCCTTGGTCACCGGGAACGTCTCGCCGCAGAGCGCCACCACGTAGGTGCCCATCACGGCACTCTCGGCGATCTTCTCCTTGCGTACGTAATGGAACATCTCGGGACCGGTGTCGGCGTCCTTCAACTCGGGACGCTCAAGAACCTCTGTACTCACAGTCACACCTCCAACTGCACAAGTTTGGCAGGTCGACCGGGTCCGGTCCACCGCAGCCCACCCCGTCGGCGGCCAGTTACGGTAGCTGACGTGACCACTTTTCACCTCCGACCCGGAACCGAGGTCGCCGAAGCCCTGCGTGACGGCCGTCCCGTCGTCGCCCTGGAGAGCACCATCGTCTCGCACGGTCTGCCCCGACCGGACAACCTGCGGGTCGCCCGGGAGATCGAGCAGACCGTCCGCGCCGCCGGTGCCGTGCCCGCCACCATCGGTATGGTCGGCGGCGAACTCGTCGTCGGCCTCGACGACGCCCAACTGACCCGCCTCGCCACCGTCGACGGTGTGGCCAAGCTCTCCGTCCGCGACCTCGCCGTGGCCGCGGCCACCGGCGCGGACGGCGCCACCACCGTGGCCGCCACCAGCGCGGTGGCCGCCGCCGCGGGGATCGGGGTCTTCGCCACCGGCGGCCTGGGCGGGGTGCACCGGGAGGCCGCGCAGACCTTCGACGAGTCGGCCGACCTGGTCACCCTGGCCCGTACCCCGATCGCGGTGGTCTGCGCCGGGGTCAAGTCGATCCTCGACGTCGGGGCCACCCTGGAGCGGTTGGAGACCCTCGGCGTCGGGGTGGTCGGCTACCGCACCCGGCGTTTCCCCGGCTTCTACCTGACCGACTCCGGGTTCGACCTGGACTGGTCGGTGGACTCCCCCGAGCAGGTCGCCGCGGTGCTCGTCGCCCGCGAGCAGCACGGGGTGCACGGTGGCGGCCTGATCGTCGCCAACCCGCTCCCGGTCGACGAGCAGCTCGACCCGGCGCTGCACGACCGCACCCTCACCGAGGGGCTGGCCCGGCTGGGCCGCGACGGCGTCACCGGCAAGGCGGTCACCCCGTTCCTGCTGGCCCACTTCCACTCGGCCACCGAGGGCGCGAGCCTGGCGGTCAACGTCCGGATCATCCTGCGCAACGCCGACCTGGCGGCGCGGATCGCGGTCGCGGCGGCCGGACACCCCGCCGCATGACCGCTCCCGGTCGGATCGTGGTGGTCGGCGACCTGATCACCGACGTGGTCGCCGTGCTGGCCGGAGCCCTGGCCACCGGTTCGGACACCCCGGCCACCATCAAGGTCACCGGGGGTGGTCAGGCGGCCAACACCGCCGCCTGGATCGCCGCCCAGCACGCACCGGTGACGCTGGTCGGCGCGGTCGGCGACGACGGCGCCGGTCGGGACCGGGTGGCCGAGCTGGAACGGGCCGGGGTGGACTGCGCGGTCGAGGTGCATCCGCAGGCCACCACCGGGACGGTGATCGTGCTGGCCACCGCCGACGAGCGGACCATGGTCACCGAGCGGGGGGCGAACCTGCGGTTGAGCCCCGAGCACGTCGACCGGGCCCTGGCGGCGGTGCCCGACGCGACCCACCTGCACCTGTCCGCGTACTGCCTGCTGGATGCCGGGTCGCGACCGGCCGGGCTGCGCGCGTTGGCCGCCGCCCGCGAGCGTGGGCTGACCACCAGCGTCGACGCCGCCTCCGCCGCGCCGCTGCGGCGGATCGGCGCGGCGGCTTTCCTGTCCTGGGTACGCGACGTCGACCTGCTGTTGGTCAACGCGGACGAGGCGGGGGTGCTGGCCGGCGGGCTGGACCCGGCGGCCCAGGCGCGCGCGTTGTCGGCGGCGGCCCGTCGGGTGGTGGTCAAACGCGGCGGCGCGGGGGCGATCTGGGTGGACCGGCGGGCCACCGTCGGGGTGACCCCGTCGCTGCGGGTCGCCGTGGTGGACGTCACCGGGGCCGGGGACGCCTTCGCGGCCGGCCTGCTCACCGCGTGGATCACCGGTGCGACCCCGAGGGCCGCGTTGACCCGGGCCGCCGACCTGGGTGCCCTGGCGGTCTCGATGGTGGGGGCCCGACCGGAGGCGACCGGCGGGTGACACCGGGCCGGAGGCGACCGGCGGGTGACACCGGGCCGGCGGCGACCGGCGGGTGACAGGGCCGGCTACGCCCGCACCGGCCGGGCCCGTCAGGGTTCGGCGTCGATGATCCGGTGCGGGCGTTCCTCGGCGGTGAGGCTCATCGGCGGGGTCTCGTCGCGGTGGCGGGGCTGGAACCTGGTGGCGAGGCGGTGTTGCTCCTTGGGCGGCCGGTCGTTGGCGAGCAGCACCGCCAGCCAGGGGATGAGGATCATGCCCAGCGCCACCAGGGGCAGCCAGAGCCAGAGCAGCGGGGCCTTGGTACCGACCAGGACCGCTCCGGCGATCACGCAGGCCACCCGGATGCCCATCATCAGCACGTACCGCTTCTGTCGGCTGGTGAGTTGGTCGTCCTGGCTGCGCGAGGCGTCGGTGATCAGAATCGGCTGGTACGCCTGACGCTTCACCATGGACCTCCTGAGGGGATTGCCCCCATCCTGTCACCGCACCACCTTGATCAGCGAAAATCGGCGCATACCGGGATCGTGTTACGCGCGTGGTACGCTCCGGCGGTGGGCAGCCGGTTCAGCTTCACCGACGAGGCGTTGGCCAACCTGCGGGTCTACGACGTCACCCCCGGGGAAGTCTGGGAGGCGCTGCACAGCACCCGCCGGGTGATCCGGCATCTCGGTGAGGACCTGACGGTCGTCTACGCGGCGGGCGCTCGTGGCCGACGGCTGGCCATCCTGCTCGCCGAGGCCGACGGCACCGACCACGACTGGGACGTCCTCTCCGCCCGCGACCTGAGCGACGTCGAGGCCAAGCGCTACGACGAGGCCGTGCGGAGAACGCGCCGATGAGGAGGCGACGGCGATGAACCGTAACGAGGCCATCAAGCGATTCCACGGCGACGACGCGTTCGCCGACCTGATCGACGACAGCCCGCCGGTCGAACTGCCCACCCCCGACACGGACGTGCCGATGGTCAGCCGCTCGGTACGCCTGCCGACGGACACCTACGAGCGGGTCCGGGCGGCGGCCGAGGCCCGGGGCATCGGAGTCACCACGCTGATGCGGCAGTGGATCGAGGCCGGCCTGGCCGACCTGGACGACTCGGCCACCGTCTCGCTGGCCGACGTACGCCGGGCGCTCGCCTCGCTGTCCCGCCCCACCGCCGCCTGACCTGCGTCGGACGCCCCCGCCCCACCGCCGGTCGATCACGCGCCGACTGACGCAGCTGGTTCACAGGGCCGGCCGGGGCCGCTCCGGGGCGTGCCCGCGCGCCCGGCGGTAGTCGACGACGGTGATCGCCGCCAGCACGACGGCCGCCGCAGCCAGTGCCAGCACGGTTGCCGTCCGGGTCACGACGGGCACCAGCGCGGCCAGGGCGAGCACCCCGACGACCCGGGACCGGGAGACCCGCCCGAAAATCTCGTACTCGAAGCGGGCGCGGGCGACCAGGAAGATCGCCGGGCCGCCCATCATGAAGACCGCCCAGGACGGTTCGGTGCGCTGGTACGGGTGCACGATCGCCAGCTCGTAGCCGACGGCCGTGGCCAGCACCCCGGCGACGATCACCAGGTGGGTCCAGCTCACCGACTCCCCCAGCCGGCCGGGCCGGTCGGCCACCCGGATCGCCTCGGTGAGCAGGTGACCCGCCCGGTGGAAATAGATCCGCCAGAGCAGCACGGTGGTGACGAAGGACAGCAGGAAGGCCCCCGAACTGGCCCCGGAGAAGCTGTACCCGCTGAAGGACAACCCGATGATGAGGATGTTCTCGCCGAGGGCGATCAGGAAGAACTGCTGGTAACGCTCGGCCAGGTGTTCCCCCAGCACCCCCCAGGTGGAGGTGCGGGTCGCGCCGAGCCGGGGCACCGGCCAGCCGAACATCAACCCCGCGTAGTCGACGAGGACGGCCAACGACCAGCAGGCCAGCCGCCACGAACCGGTGAACACCGCGCCGAGCACCCAGGGCACCGCGCTCATCACCGCCCAGGCCACCACCCGCATGGTGACCAGGCGTCGTGGGTGCCCCCGCAACGCCAACGTGAGGAAGAGCGGTCGCCCCACCTGCACCGCCACGAACGCGAGGGCGAAGGCCAGCCCCCGGCTGTCGAAGGCCCGTGGGGTGGCGACCGCCATCACCATGCTGCCCAGCATCGAGTAGACCACCACGAACTGGATCTCCGGGCGCTCCGGTTCGTACCGGCTGGTGACCCAGGCGGTGAACGTCCAGACCGCCCAGAAGGCCAGAAAGATCACCAGGGTCTGGGTGATCTCGGCCAGCAGATCCTGACGGACGACGCTCAGGTCGTCGATGATCCGCTGGGAGACCCGGGTCAACGCGAAGACGAACACCAGGTCGAAGAAGAGCTCCAGGAAGGTGGTCCGGGGTGAGCTCAGCCCGCCGCGCAGCAGCGCCGCCCCCCGCTCGTCCGCCATCGTCCACCCGTCGCCGCTGTCGCGGATCTCAACGAGCCGACCCGGCTCCGGTTGCGTCAGCCCTTGTCCGCCTTCGCCGCCGCCTTCATCTGCTGCTTGTACTCGCGGACCCGACGCAGCGACTCCGCATCGGTGACGTCGGCGACCGACCGGTAGGTGTCCGGGTCGCCGTAGCCGCCGGCGGCCTCCCGCCAGCCGTCGGGGCGCACGTCGTACCGCTTGCCGAGCAGGGCGACGAAGATCTGCGCCTTCTGGGTGCCGAAGCCGGGCAGGTCGGCGATGCGGCGCAGCAGTTCCCGTCCGTCGGTGACGTCCGCCCAGAGCCGGCCGGCGTCGCCGGCGTACCGGTCGACCAGGATCCGGCACAGCTGCTGTACCCGGCCGGCCATCGCCTTCGGGAACCGGTGCAGCGCAGGCGGCCGGGCGAAGACCTCGACCAGTTCCTGCGGGTCGTAGCCGGCCAACTCCCGGGCGTCCGGGTCGTGCCCCAGCCGTTGGGCGAGCACGTACGGCGAGGAGAACGCCTTCTCCATCGGCACCTGTTGGTCGAGCAGCATCCCGGTCAGCAGGGCCAGTGGGCTGCGCTCCAGCAGCCGGTTGGCCTCGCCGTCGATGGGCAGCGAGAGCGTCATGCCCCCATCCTGCCCGCCCCGGCCGCCCGCCCGGCCGACATCCGGTGCGGTCCGCCCCGCCGGGAGGCGTCCGGACGCGGCGCGGCCCGGTGGACACGGGTGTCCACCGGGCCGTCGGTGCCGTGGGGCGTCAGTTCACGACGAAGAGCAGCCGGTTCGGCGAGCCCGAGCCTGGGCTGGTCACCACGTTCGGGGTGGCGCTGCCGGTCAGCGAGCTGGCGACCTGCGCCGGGGTGTACGAGGGGTTCGCCGACAGGACCAGGGCGGCGGCACCGGCGACGTGCGGGGACGCCATCGAGGTGCCACTGATCGTGTCGGTGGCGGTGTCGTTGGTGTTCCAGGACGAGGTGATGTTCGAGCCCGGCGCGAACAGGTCGACGCAGGTGCCGAAGTTGGAGTAGGAGGCCCGCGCGTCGGTGTTGGTGGTGGCGCCGACGGTGATCGCCGAGGCGACCCGTGCCGGGGAGGAGGTGCAGGCGTCGGCGCTGGAGTTGCCGGCCGCCAGCGCGTACGTGATGCCCGAGCTGATCGAGCTGGCCACCGCGTTGTCGATGGCGGTGCTGGCCCCGCCACCGAGGCTCATGTTGGCCACCGCCGGCTTGACCGCGTTGGCGGTCACCCAGTTGATGCCGTTGACCACGGCGGTGGTGCTGCCGCGACCCCGGCAGTTGAGCACCTTCACCGCGACCAGCTGCACGCCCTTGGCCACGCCGTACTTGGTGCCGCCGACGGTGCCCGCGACGTGGGTGCCGTGGCCGTTGCAGTCGGTGTTGTTGGAGTCGACCGCGTTGGTGCCCCAGGTGGCCCGGCCGCCGAAGTCGGTGTGGGTGGTCCGGATGCCGGTGTCGATGATGTACGCCCGCACGTTGGTGGCCGTGTTCGGGTAGGTGTAGCTGGAGTTCAGCGGCAGGTTGCGCTGGTCGATGCGGTCCAGACCCCAGGACGGCGGGTTGGTCTGGGTCGCCTGGACGGTCACCACCCGGTCCTGCTCGACGTAGGCCACCGACGGGTCGGCGGCGAGCCGGCGGGCCTGGCTGGCGCTCATCTTCGCGCTGAACCCGGTGAGGGCGGCGCTGTAGACGTCGGCGACGTTCCCGCCGTACCGCTTGGTGAGGCTGGCGGCGCGGTCCGGCACGGCGGTCCGGGCGGCCCGGCTGTTGGCGGTGCCGACGGCGTCGCCCTTCAACACGACCAGGTAGCTGCCGCTGATCGCGTCCGGGGAGGAGGCGTAGCGGATCTGTCCGGTGGGGGCGGCGAGGGCGGGGGCGCCAGCGGCGACGGAGAGGGCCGCGGCGGTGGCCGCGACGGCGACCGCGCGGAGCGCGTGACGCCGGGGGACGGACACGTCGGACATCGTCTGAACTCCCTACCGGGTACGACCGGGCAGGCAGGGGCCGCCCGAACGTCCCATCGACGGATGTTGGAGGGAATGCTAACGAGACATCGACGTACGTAACAGAGATAACGGCCGGGGGATTGAGGTGGCGTTATGGAAGTCAGCGGGTGCCCGCCACCGGTGCCCCCACGCCAGGCAGGATGACGTGGTGGACCGTGACGACATGCTGCTCTCCCCCGCCGGCGTCGAGGCGCTACGCGCCGCGCTCACCAGCGCCGACTTCACCGCCAACGGCATCGCCGGCCGACTCGGCCCGCAGGCCACCGGCGGGGTGGCCCGCAACGACTTCCGGGCCGCGCTGCGCGCCACCGAGGACCGCGACCCGCTGGGCACCCTGATCCGGGTGTTCATCTGCGACCAGACCGAACCGGAACCGGCGGTCGCCGCCGCGCTCGCCCCGCTCGACCTCGCCGACGCCGTCGCCGCCGGCCTCGTCGAGCCGTACGGTGACGGGCTGCGCGCCGGGGTCGACCTGGAACCCTACGGCGACGCCTGGTGGGTGCTCGCCGACGTACCGGCCAGCGCCCGCCCGGGTCGACCGCTGCACAGCGAACACGTGCTCGGCATCGGCGGGGCCACCCACACCCTGATCGGCGCGACCGTCCGCCACCCGGTGGACACCGCACTGGACCTGGGCACCGGGTCCGGGGTGCAGGCCCTGCACCTGGCCACCCACGCCCGGCGGGTCACCGCCACCGACGTGTCGCAACGGGCGCTGCGTTTCGCCGCCACCACCGCCGCCCTCAACGGGCAGGACTGGGAACTGCTGCGCGGCGACCTGGTCGCCCCGGTGGCCGGCCGACGGTTCGACCTGGTGGTCAGCAACCCGCCGTTCGTGGTCGGGCCGGGCACCACCACCCACGTCTACCGGGACTCCGGCCGGGTCGGCGACGCGATCGGCGCTGAACTGGCCGCCGCCGCGCCGGGCCTGCTCACCGAGGGCGGCACCATGCAGTACCTCGCCAACTGGGTGCACGTCGCCGGGGAGGACTGGGCGGAACGGGTGACCGGCTGGTTCGCCGGCACCGGCCTGGACGCCTGGGTGATCCAGCGCGAGGTGGCCGACCCGATGGCGTACGTCCACCTGTGGCTGACCGACGTCGGCGAGGCGACCGACCCGCACCGGGCGGCAGCCTGGCTGGACTGGTTCGACGCGCACAAGGTCGAGTCGATCGGATTCGGCATCGTCTCGCTGCGCCGCAACGGTCACGAAGACCCGGTCGTCCGGGTGGAGGACCTGCGGCAGCGGGTCGAGCCACCCCTGGGCGACCAGGTCGCCGGCTGGTTCGACCGGCAGGACCTCCTGCGTGCCCACGGTGCCGACGGCCTGCTCGACCTTCGCTACCGGGCGGCCCCGGGGCTGCAACTGCGCCAGGAGGCGACGATCGGCGACGAGGGCTGGGCGGTGGACCGGCAGGTCCTGACGATGCCGCACGGGCTGCGCTGGAGCGAGGAGATCGACCCGCTGGTGCTGGCCCTGGTCGGCGGCTGCGACGGACGGCTGCCGCTGCGCGACCAGCTCGCCCTGCTCGCCGCCGCGCACGACGTCACCCCCGACGAGCTGGCCGAGGCGGCCGGCCCGATCGTGGCGCGGCTGATCGAGCGGGGCCTCGTCGAACCGGTGACCAACTGATGCGCGCGGTCGAACGGGGCACCCCGATGCGGGCGGTCGAGCGAGGCACCCCGATGCGGGCGGTCGAACGGGGCATCGTCAAAGCGGTGACCGGCTGATGCGGGCGGTGGTGCAGACGGTCGAACGGGCCAGCGTCACCGTCGACGGCGAGGTGGTCGGCGCGATCACCGACGGCCTGCTGGTGCTGCTGGGCATCACCCACACCGACACCCCCGAGTTGGCCCGGACGATGGCCCGCAAGGTGCACGAGCTGCGCATCCTCGACGGCGAACGCAGCGCCGCCGACACCGGTGCCCCGATCCTGCTGGTCAGCCAGTTCACCCTCTACGGCGACACCCGCAAGGGCCGCCGCCCGAGCTGGCTCGCCGCCGCCCCCGCCGAGGTGGCCGAACCGCTGGTCACCGCCGTGGTCGAGGCGCTCCGCGCCCGGGGCGCGACGGTCGAGACGGGCCGCTTCCGCACCCACATGCTCGTCGAGAGCACCAACACCGGCCCCCGCACCCTCCTCCTGGACCTCTGACCCTGCCCCCTCCTCCCATCCCCCCTTCTCCCCTCCCCTCCACCCCCACCTCAGCCCTCAGCCCTCATCTCCAGCCCCGGTGATCAAGAAGTTTGCGTCAAGTTCGATCTTCAAAGTGACGCAAACTTCTTGATCACCGGGGCTGGGCGAGCGGGGCGGGGCGATTTGGGGGGTGGGGGTGGGGTGGGGGTGAGTGGGGTGGGGTGGGTTAGGAGAAGAGGCCTCGGCGTTGGAGGGACTGGCGGAGCCAGCCGTCGAGTTGGGCGGCCCAGTCGGTGCGGTCGGCGGTGGCATGGTCGACGGTGAACCGGCCGAAGGCGTCCCGACCCTCGGTGAACAGGCCACCCCGCTTGTCCATCTCCAGCACCACCTGCACCTGGTGCGGGTCGGTGACGAAGGTGACCTCCAGCTGGTTGATCGCCCCGGCGTACTGCGGGGCGGGGTAGAACTCGATCTCCTGGTAGAACGGCAGGCTCTGCCGTACGCCATAGATGTGGCCGCGCTCGACGTCGGCGCGGGCGAACCGGAAGCCCAGCCGCAGCAGCGCCTCCAGCAGCCGCTCCTGAGCCGGCAGTGGGTGCACCGACACCGCGTCCAGGTCACCCTTGTCGACTGCGCGGGCCACCTCCAGCTCGGTACGCAGCCCCATCGTCATCCCGTGCAGCCGGTGGCCGTACAGGTCGGTCAGCGGGGTCTCCCACGGCACGGCGAACCGGAACGGGATGTCGTAGCGCTGCCCCGCCTCCAGCCGGAACGGGCCGGTGACCTGCTGGCGGGCGAACTCCTGGGTGGTCTCGTACTCGGAGTCGGCACTCTCCACCTCGACCCGGGTGACCAGGCCGAGCGCCACGTACTCGATGTCGGCGGCATGGTCGCCGCCGGCCACGTGGACCCGCCCCTCCAGCACCCCGCCGGGACGGCAGTTCGGATTGGCGAGCACGGTCTCCACCGACGGACCGCCCACCCCCATCGACTGCATGAGCCGTTTGAAGACCACCACGTCCTCCATTGCCTGTCGCATCGCCGACCCCGATGGCCGACGCTGGCACGGTAGCCGGACCTGGCAAGACCGCCGACGACCCACCCCGCATCCGACCAGATTGCTGTCGGGTCCCCGATCGCCTCACCCCCGTTTCACGTCCCGGTTGGAAAGCTGTCCATCACCGGAGCCGATGGCGCCGGTAGGCGACACCGAAAGCAGACACGGGGAGACACAGAGATGGCCCTGCAGATGATCGATAACAAGACGCGCCCGGCCACCACCATCGACGCCGAGCACGGCACCGAAGCCCTCACCGACCTCGACGCCACCGACGAGCGCGGGGTCTCCACCGACCTGGTCCGGGCCTACCTCAACGGCATCGGCCGGACCAAGCTGCTCACCGCGGCCCAGGAGGTGGAGCTGGCCAGACGGATCGAGGCCGGGCTGTTCGCCGAGGAGAAGCTGTCCACCTGCACCCCTGTCTCCGGTGACCTGCGCGCCGACCTCGCCCTGATCGCCCGGGAGGGCCGCGCCGCCAAGGACCACCTGCTGGAGGCCAACCTGCGGCTGGTGGTCAGCATCGCCAAGCGCTACACCGGGCGGGGGATGGCCTTCCTCGACCTGATCCAGGAGGGCAACCTCGGCCTGATCCGCGCGGTCGAGAAGTTCGACTACGCCAAGGGCTACAAGTTCTCCACGTACGCCACCTGGTGGATCCGGCAGGCGATCACCCGGGCGATGGCCGACCAGGCCCGCACCATCCGCATCCCGGTGCACATGGTCGAGCAGGTCAACCGGATGGTCCGGGTCCGCCGGGAGCTGTCGGTCACGCTGGGTCGCGAGCCCATCGTCTCCGAGGTGGCGCGGGCGATGGAGATCCCCGAGTTCCAGGTCATCGAGCTGATCTCGTACGACCGGGAGCCGGTCAGCCTCGACCAGGCCGTCGGCGAGGACGGCGAGAGCGCCCTCGGTGACTTCGTCGCCTCGGTGGACCAGCGCACCGAGCCGGGTGACGCGGCCGCCAACGGCGAACTGCGCAACGAGGTACGCATCGTGCTGTCCACCCTCTCCCAGCGGGAGCAGGCGGTGATCCGGCTCCGGTTCGGCCTGGACGACGGCCGGCAGCGCACCCTCGACGAGGTCGGCAAGGAGTTCGGCCTGTCCCGGGAGCGGATCCGGCAGATCGAGAAGGTCACCCTGCTCAAGTTGCGCGACCCGGAGCGGGCGCAGCGGCTGGAGGCGTACGCCTGCTGAGCGGGACGGTTCGGCGCAGGCCCCCGGCGGTTCGCCGGGGGCCTGCCCGCTGTCCGGGGTCCCGTCACCGCCGGAGCCGCCGGCGGGCACGGTCAGCGCCCCCGGCGGGCACGGTCAGCGCCCCCGGCGGGCACGGTCAGCGCCCCCGGCGGGCACGGTCAGCGCCCCCGGCGGGCACGGTCAGCGCCCTCGGCGGGCACGGTCAGCGCCGCCGGCAGCAGGGCACGGTCACCGCCGGAGCCGGCGGCGGGCACGGTCAGAGCCGGCGCGGGCCGGTGTCGGGGCGGGCCCCGGCCGTGCCGACCCCCACCGCCGCGTGCAGCACCGACACGCCGTCCGGGCGGGCCAGCACCGGGTTGAGGGTGAGCGACCGCACCCGGGGCTGCTCGTCGGCGAGCCGGCCCACCCGCAGCAGCAGGTCGGCCAGGGCCGCCCGGTCCACCGCGTCGGCACCCCGGTGCCCGTGCAGCAGCGGCGACGCCCGGGGCTCGTCGACGAGTTCGGCGGCGTCCCGGTCGGTCAACGGCACCGCCCGCCAGGCCCGGTCCCCGAGCAGTTCGGTGGCGACCCCACCGAGCCCGAAGCCGACGACCGGCCCGAACGCCGGGTCCTCGCGCAGCTCCACCACGCAGGCCACCCCCGGCGGCACCATCGGCTGGACCAGGACGTCCGCGCCGAAGGCCGCCGCCAGGTCCGCGTACGCCCGGCGTAGCGCGACCGGGTCGGCCAGGTCGAGGCGGACGGCGCCCAGGTCGAGGCGGTGCCGCAGGCCGGGCGCGGCGGCTTTCAACGCCACCGGCCAGCCCAGCCGCCCGGCGGCGGCGAGCGCCTCGTCGACGGTGCCGGCCGGGGCCGAGCCGACCACCTCGATGCCGTACGCGGCGAGCAGCGCCGCCGCGTCGGCGGCGTCACCGCGCAGCGCGGCCTGCCCGGCAGCCCGGTCCACCCCGGTCAGTTGCGGTGGCGTGCCCGGGTCCCGGCGCAGCCAGTCGGCGTACCGGCTGACCCGGCCCAGCGCCCGCACCGCCTCCTCCACGCTCGGGTACGCGGGCAGCCCGACCGGCACCCGGCCGGCGAGGAACGTCACCACGGTCGGCTTGCCGCCGGTCACCGCCGCCGCCACGGCGGCGGTGAAGTCCGCCTCCTCGACGGTGAGCTGCCCCGGCAGGGGTGGGGCGAAGACCGCCACCAGCGCGTCCACGCCGTCGTCGGCGGCGGCACCGGCCAGCGCGGCGGTGAACGCGGCGGCACCGGCGTGCGGGCCGACGTCGTGGGGGTAGCCGGCGGCGACCGTGAGGCCCTGCCCCGCGCAGGCGGTGGCCGCCAAGCCGGTCAGCGCCGACGAGTTGCCGACCACGCCGACCCGGCCACCGGCGGGCAGCGGCTGGTTGGCCAGCAGCGTCCCGACGTCGAGCAGTTCGGCGACGGTGTCCACCCGGATCACCCCGGACTGCGCGAAGAGGGCACCGACGGCGGCCTCGTCGAGCGTGGGTGCGACGCCGGACCCGACCGGGCGGGCCAGCGAAGCCAACGCCACCACCGGCTTGTCCCGGCCGATCCGGCGCACCAACCGGGCGAACTTGCGCGGATTGCCGAAGGTCTCCAGGTACAGCAGGATCACGTCGGTGCCCGGGTCGTCCTGCCAGAACTGGAGCAGGTCGTTGCCGGACACGTCGGCCCGGTTGCCGGCCGACACGAAACTCGACAGGCCCAGCCCCCGGCGCTGCGCCTCGGCCAGCAGCGCCACCCCGAACACGCCGGACTGGCTGAAGAAACCCACCCGTCCGGGGGCGGGCAGCACCGGGGCCAGGGTGGCGTTGAGGCGTACCCGCCCGTCGGTGTTGGCCACGCCCAGGCAGTTCGGGCCGACGACCCGCATGCCGGCGGCGTGCGCCGCCCGGACCAGGGCCCGTTGGGCCGCCGCGCCGGCCGGTCCGGCCTCGGCGAAACCGGCGGAGATGACCACCAGGCCGTGCGCGCCGGCAGCGGCGGCGTCGGCCACCACCCCCGCCGCCGCGTCCGGGGGCACCGCGACGACCGCCAGGTCGACGTCCACTCCGGCGTCGGCTGCCGACGGGTACGCGGGCAGCCCCGCCACCGTGCGCGCGCTCGGATGCACCGGCACGATCGCCCCCGGGTAGCCGCCGTCGCGCAGGTGCCCGAGAACGGCCGCGCCGACCCCCTGACCGGTGGCGCTGGCCCCGTAGACGGCCACCCCGCGCGGGGTGAGCAGCCGGGCGATGGACCGCGCCTCGGTGCGGTGCTCCCGGCCGCGCTGCACGGCCAGGGTCGCCTCGGTCGGGGCGATCGGGAACGTCAGGTGCACCACCCCGTCGGCGAACTGCCGTTGCACCTGGTAGCCGAAGTCGGCGAAGACCCGCAGCATCGCCCCGTTGGTGGGGAGCACCTCGGCGACGAAGTGCCCGATGCCGGCCCGGCCGGCCGCGTCGGCCAGGTGCTCCAACAGCACCGAACCGATCCCCCGGCCCTGGTGGGCGTCCTCCACCACGAACGCCACCTCGGCTTCGGGGGCCGCCGGACCCAGCCGCTCGTACCGGCCGACGGCGACGATCCGGTCGCCGACCAGCACCACGAACGCCTCCCGGTCCCGGTGGTCGACGGTGACGAAGCGGCGCAGGTCCCGTTCCGGGATACGCGGGTACGGCGAGAAGTAGCGCAGGTAGCGGGTGCGTTCCGAGAAACGCCCGTGCATGGCGACGATCTCCGGGGCGTCCTGCGGCCGGATCGGTCGCAGGGCGACGGTGCTGCCGTCGCTGAGCAGCACGTCCACCGGTTGGTCGACAGTGGTCACCACGTCCGGTCCCTCCCCAGGTCCCCGGCTCAGTCGCGCGGGTCGTACGGGTCCAGCCCGAGCAGCGGGAACACCGCCTTGCGGGTGGCCGCCACCGCCCGGTCCACCGAGTTCGGCTCCCCGGTCGGCTGCCACGGCTGGTGTGACGGGTCGACGTCGTCGGTCATCCGCAGCGGGACGTCCCGGCCGGGCAGCCGGTGGGCGGCCAGCGCACGCCAGTCGGGCGGGGTGAGGGTGGCCGGGTCGAGCGGGTCGCCGGTGGCCACCGCCAGCAGGTGCGTCCAGGCCCGGGGCACCACCTCCACCAGGGCGTACCCGCCGCCGCCGGTGGCCACCCAGCGGCCGTCGCACAACTCGTCGGCGAGCGCCCGCAACGTCAGGTAGGTGGCCCGTTGCCCGTCCACCGACAGGTGCAGGTCGGCCAGGGGGTCGAGCCGGTGCCCGTCGGCACCGCACTGGGTGAGCAGGATCTGCGGTCGGAACGCCCGCAGCACCGACGGCACGATCGCGTGGAAGGCGCGTTGCCAGCCGGCGTCGTCGGTGCCCGGTGGCAGCGGCACGTTGACCGCGCTGCCCTGCGCCCCCGGGCCACCGGTCTCGTCGGGGAACCCGGTGCCGGGGAAGAGCGCGAGCGGGGTCTCGTGCAGGCTCACCGTGAGCACCCGGGGGTCGTGGTAGAAGACCTCCTGCACACCGTCGCCGTGGTGCACGTCCACGTCGACGTAGGCGACCCGCTCGGCGCCCAGGTCGAGCAGGCGGGCGATGGCCACCGCCGGGTCGTTGTAGACGCAGAACCCGGCGGCCCGGTCGGGCATGGCGTGGTGCAGCCCACCGGCCACGTTGACCGCGCGGCGGGCCTCGCCCCGCCAGACCGCCTCGGCGGCGGCCACCGTCGCCCCGGCGATCAGCGCGCTGGACTCGTGCATCCCGTCGAAGACCGGATTGTCCGAGGTGCCCAGTCCGTAGCCGGCGAAGAGCGGATCGCGGGGGGCGGTCCGGACCGCCGCCAGGTAGTCGGGCAGGTGCACCCGGGTCAGCGTCGCGTCGTCGGCCGGCTCGGGCCGGATCAGCCGTACGCCCGGCCGGTCCAGGACGCCCAGCTCCCGGGCCAGCGCGACGGTCAGCTCGACCCGGACCGGGTCGAGCGGGTGCTCCCCCATGTCGTAGTCGAGCAGGGACTCGTCCCACACCACCAGTGTGTCGTCCGACATGGGGTCATCGTCGCACGCGGGTCACCGGTCGCCCACCAGGCGTGCTGGTCAACCGGCTGGTGTCGGGCCGGTGGCCACCGGGCGGGACGGGTCGGCGACCCAGCCGCTCCACGATCCGACGTAGAGCGCGGCGTCCGGCCGACCGGCCAGGTGCAACGCCAGCACCGTCTGCGCGGCGGTCACCCCCGATCCGCAGTACGCCCCCACCGGCTGGTCGGCGCGCACCCCGGCGGCGGCGAACCGGTCCCGCAGCGCCTCGGCGGTCAGGTAGCGGCCCTCGGTGACGTACTCGGGGGCGGGCAGGTTGACCGCGCCCGGCACGTGCCCGGCGACCGGGTCGATCGGCTCGGTCTCGCCCCGGTAGCGGGGGGCGGCCCGGACGTCCAGCAGCACGCCGTCGTCGGCCGCGCCGAGCCGGGCCGCGTCGTCGGCGTCCAGCACCGGCAGCCCACCCGGTGTGACGGTCACGTCGCCGGGTTGCGGGGTGGGCACCTCGACGGTGCCGGGCAGGCCGGCGGCGAGCCAGCCGGACCAGCCGCCGGACAGCACCCGTACCGACCGGTGGCCGGCCCAGCGCAGCGTCCACCAGGCGCGGGCGGCGGCCAGGCCGTCGCCGTCGTCGTACACCACCACGGGATGACCGGCGCGGACACCGGCGGCCCGCAGCGCGGCCTGGAGCGCGGCCGGTTCGGGCAGCGGGTGCCGGCCCGCCGGGCCGGGCGGACCGCACAGGACGGTGTCCAGGTCCACGAAGACCGCCCCGGGCAGGTGGCCGGCGGTGTAGTCGTCGCGGCCCGGGGGGCCGACCAGCCGCCAGCGGACGTCCAGCAGGGTCGGCGGGTCGGGGCGGGCCAGCTCGGTGGCGAGCCGGTCCGGCTCGATCAGGGGCGCAGCGGTACCGGACATGACGTCCAGTCAACACCATCGGGGCATCGACCTCGCGATTCGGCGCAGGTCGATCTTCGTGGGCCGGGGTAGCATCGACCACCGGGAGGCCGCTGACGTGAAGCATGACCGGGTCGACACCACTGAGCGCGAAGCTACCTTCGCCGCCTTCGGACAAAAGGGGCGAATGTGAAAAGCCACGACTTAGTGGACACGACCGAGATGTACCTGCGCACCATCCTCGAACTCGAAGAGGAAGGGGTGCCGCCGCTGCGTGCCCGGATCGCCGAGCGGTTGCGGCAGAGCGGGCCCACCGTCAGCCAGACCGTGGCCCGGATGGAACGCGACGGGCTGCTCACCGTCGAGGGCGACCGGCACCTGGCGCTCACCGACCTGGGCCGGGGCACCGCCGTATCGGTGATGCGCAAGCACCGGCTCGCCGAACTGCTGCTGGTCAACGTGATCGGGATGCCCTACGAGGAGGCCCACGAGGAGGCCTGCCGGTGGGAGCACGTGATGAGCGACGCGGTGGAGAAGCGGGTCTACGACCTGCTCAACCGACCCACCCGCTCGCCGTACGGCAACCCGATCCCCGGCCTGGAGGAGCTGGGCTCGCCGGAGACCGAGGCCACCGACCACGCCGAGGGTGAACGCAACCTCGCCTTCCCCGGGCTGACCGGCCCGGTGGTGGTCCGGCGGATCTGCGAAAGTGTGCAGACCGACGCCGACGTGCTGCGGCAACTGCACGCCGCCGGGGTCGACCCGGGCGCCACGGTCACCGTCGCCCAGGAACGCGACGGGGTGTTCATCGACCGCTCCGGCGAACGGGTCCGGCTGCCCCGCGAGGTCGCCTCCCGGGTGTTCGTCGCCGCCCACTGACCCGCGAAGGGCCGCCTGGTTGGCCGCGCCCCGACCCGCACGCCGACCTCGCCGGCTGCCGGGCCGGTGTCACAGGGACCGGGTGTCGAGCTTCCTGGCCAGGTCGACCAGGTGGCCGGCCACCGCACCGGCGGTCGCCCGGTCCTCGGCCGGTGGGCAGGTCCAGCGGAGCGTGGCCAGCCGGTCCTCGGCGGCCAACCAACCCACCTCGGCCGTCGGCCCGTGCTTCGCGGTCTTCGCGCCGGTCCGCCGGTAGCCGGCCTGGCCCAGCTTCGACACCTTCGTCGCCCCCTCGGGCAGCACGTCGGCGGTGAAGGTGGGCACGTCGATCGAGGTGTCGGTGACAGTCAGGGTCAGCTCCGGCCAGGTGGTGTCCGTGGCCCGCACCACGCAGGTACGGGTATCACCCCGCTCGCTGGCCGCCGCCACGTCGAAGTGGACGCCGGTGTGCTCCTCGATCACCGCGAAGTCGAGCAGCCGGCACGCCCCGCCGGACGAGGCGGCACCCACCTCGACGACGACCGGTTCCCCCGCCGGCAGCCGTACCGGGTCGGGCTCCGACGCCCCGCAGCCCGTGGTCAGCAGCACGCCCGCCCCGGCGAGCCAGATCCGCCCGTGCACGGGCACACCTCCGTGATCGTCGGCGGGAGATCCGCCGATGTCCGTCGGAAACCGTACGGGTTGGCACTGCCGGACGGAAGACCCGGGCAGCCACCCGGCGGCGTCAGGTGGGCGGGAGGTCACGCTTGGCCCGCAGTGGAGCGGCCCCGGCACCGCCATCACCACCCAGATCACCCGGGCCGTGCCGGTCATCAGTCGGCGCAGGTGGGGCGGGCCGCCGGGACAGCCGAACTAGTCGTCTACGTACGGGCAGTGCCGGCAGCCACGCCCGCAGCAGGTGCCCCGCCGGGCCAGGAACCCGGCGCTGAGGACGAACAGCCCGGTGGCCGGGTCGGGATACCCGGCGTCCCCGGCGGCGAGCGCGGCGGCGTGCGCGGCCAGGATCCGCGCCCGGTCGGGGTGCTCAGGCGGCAGCCGGGACGGGTGCGGCTCGGTCAGCGGCCGGCCCGCCAACGGACGTCGTTGCCCACTCACCACGGCGAGTCTACGGACCCGGTGGGCTCACTGCCCCGGGCCGGCGGTCTCGGCGCGTACCCGGGTCAGCAGGTCCACGAAGGGACCGGGTCGTTGGAAGAGCGACCGGTGGCCGGCGGCGTCCAGCAGCACGTGTTCCTTGTGCGGGGCCTGGAGTTGGGCGTACCACTGGGCGGTCAGGGCCAGCCGGCCCGGCACCTCGTGCACGCCGTCGACCAGGTAGACCGGCACCGCCAGCTGCCGCACCCGGGTACGCAGGTCGACCTGCTGGACCTTCGGGTAGAGCACGTCCCAGCCGTCCAGGGTGCCGCCGAGCACGTGCGCCTTCTCCAGCAGGGTGTACTCGGCGACGCCGAGGTTCTCCCCCGTCCCGCCCCGGCCCTCGTGGTTGCCGGTGCGGTCGAAGTCGAAGGCGGCTGCCTCATTGGCCAGCAGCGGCTCGTAGTGGTACATGTCCGGATACGGCGGCGGTCCCAGGTCGGTCAGCTGCCGTACCAGATCGTCCCGTCCGGTCCGGCGCGCCCAGGAGACGGTGTCGGCGTACTGGCTGCGGTCGGCGGCCCGCAGGTCGACCGCTTGGCCGACCCCGACGTACGCCCGGAACAGCTCCGGGCGGCGCTGCACGGCGACGGCGGCGACCAACGACCCGCCGGAGTGCGCCACCAGGTAGACGTCCGATCGGCCGAAGCGCTGCCCCAGCCGGTCGGCCACGGCGAGCAGGTCGGCGACCTCGCTGTCGAGGGTCAGCGACGACGAGGGCGGGAACGCCGCCCAGGACCGGGCCGCGCCGCGCCGGTCCACCGTCGCCACCACGAACTGCCGTTCCAGGTCGGGGAGGTGCCGACGGACCGCCCCCACCTCGGAACTGCCCGGCCCACCGGGCAGGAAGAGCAGCACCGGGGCACGCCGGTCGGCCCCGCGCAGCAGCACCCCCAGCTCCCGGTCGCCGCCACCGCGCACCGTGGTCAGCTCGGCGATCCCACCCGGTACGGCGGCCGTGACCGCCGGCAGTGCCACCCCGACCGTCACCAGTGCGACCAGCGCGGCGAGCAACCCCACCCCGGCCCGCCCCAGCCAGGTCCACACCGGACGGCGGCCCGTCGCCGGGGCGACCCGCCGGGCCAGACCCGCACCGTAGGCCGCACCGACCAGCAGCGGCAGCAGGGACAGCAGCCCGTGCACGCCCCGGCCCAGCAGCAGCGCGCCGATACCGAAGCCGGTCAGGTGCGGAGCGTCCACGGTCGGCCCCCGCAGCGGCCAGCGGACCAGCTCGACGGCGAGGGCAAAGAACACCGGAGCCGCGAGCATCGCCGCCCGGGACCGGCCCGCCCAGCCGGCGAGCCCACCGACCGCGAGGCTGACCAGGATCGACGTCACCGCCTCGGCGGTGGTGCCGGGACCACGCGGGGTCCACCAGCCGACCAGCAGACCCCAGCCGAGCGGTGCGACACCGGTGACGAGCCACCGGACCGACCGGGTGGCACGGGTGAGAAGGGCGGACTGGGACAGCGACGGCTTCGCCATGACACCTCAACCGGAGTTGTCGGCACCCCAGCCTAGTGACGACTGCCGTCATCCACCGTCCCGTCACCCGCACGGAAGGTCACGGCCCGAACCGGTCAGCCGAACCAGTGGGCCGCCTGGCCGTGCGAGCGCATCCAGGCCAGCGGCGTCCCGTCGAGGGCGAGCACGTTGTGCAGCGTCCCGTCGGGCGGTTCCGGCAGCCCGTCGAGGGCGAGCACGTCGGCCGCCTCGGCGGACACCCAGTGGCCGGGCAGGGCGCGGACCAGCGCGACGAAGGCCGCCCGAGGCGCCGACGGCACCTGGTAGAGCACGGAGGTGTGCAGGACCACCAGCGTCGCGCCGGCCGGTGCCCGCGCGGCCAACGCCGGCAGATCGTCCACCAGGTCGCCACGGACCAGCTCCGGCGGGTCGGCGGCGGCCACCGCCGCTGCCGCCCGCAGCCGGGACCGGCGGTGGGTGTGCTCCGGCCAGATCAGCGCGTCGAGCCAGGCCACGTCGGCCGGGTCGGTGACGTCGAGCGGGTTCAGGTCCAGACCGGCCCGCCACACCACCTCGGGGCGGGTGGTCGGGGGCTCGGTGCCGGTCAGCGCGCAGTCGAGGACAGGGTCGCCCGCGCCGAGCAGGTGGTCGCCGTAGCGGTAGGCGTACCGGTCGGGATAGAGGCAGAGACCGGCGGACGCGCCGACCTCCAGCAGTGCCAGCGGCTGCGGCAGCGCGGCCAGCACCGGCAGCAGCGCCGCGCAGCGGCCGACCTCGTTGGTCTGCACCGCCCGGGTGAGCATCGCGGCCCGCACGGTGGCCCAGTGCGCCACGGTGTGGGCACGGAAGGCGGCCGGGTCGTCGACCGGACCACCGAGCCAGCGGACGACACCGAGCAGCAGTTGCGGCTGCCGCTTGGCCGGGGGCAGATCGTCCAGCAGCGCCAGCAACTCGTCGTCCCGGGCAACCGCGTGGGCCAACCGCTCGTAGGCCGGTGAGACACCGTGCGCCTCCCGGGTGGCGAACTCGACGTACCGGTCGGCGGTGGTCATGCCCCGATCATCCCCGCCGCGCCCCTGCGACGCGGCCCCGCGCGGTGTCGCGCCGCTCACCATCGACGGGGAGGGCCGGCACCCGTCGGGTGCCGGCCCTCCCGTTCGACGCGTACGTCAGCTGCAACCGCTGGTGGAGCCGCAGCCCTCACAGACGTAGCAGCTGCCGGCGGGGCGCATCTTCGTGCCGCAGGTGAAGCAGAGCGGCGCGTCGGCGGCCTTGCCGATCACGGCCTCCAGCAGTTCGGTAGAGGAGCCCACGGCGGGCGCCGGCTTGGCGGCGGCCACCTCGGCCAGCTCCTGGGCCGGCTGGGCCAGTGGGCCGGTCTTCGGTTCGGCCACCTCGACCGGGGCCGAGGACGCCATCGCGGTCAGGTCCGTGCCGCTCATCTCCGCATCCGCCTCGGCCCGCAGCTGCGCGGCCCGCTCCTTGGCGGTGAAGATGCCCAGCTCGGCACGACGCTCGTAGGGCAGGAAGTCCAACGCCAGCCGCCGGAAGATGTAGTCCATCACCGAGGCGGCCATCCGCACGTCCGGGTCGTCGGTCATGCCGGCCGGCTCGAAGCGCATGTTGGTGAACTTGCTGACGTACGTCTCCAGCGGGACGCCGTACTGCAGGCCGATGGAGATGGCCACCGAGAAGGCGTCCATCACCCCGGCCAGGGTCGAGCCCTGCTTGGACATCTTGAGGAAGACCTCGCCCAGCCCGTCGTCCGGGTAGGACGAGGCGGTGAGGTAGCCCTCCGCGCCGCCGACGGAGAAGGAGACCGTCTCCGACGGACGCTTCTTCGGCAGCCGCTTACGCACCGGCCGGTACTCGACGACCTTCTCCACGGCGGCCGGGGCCGGCGTCTCGACGGCGGCCGGGGCGGCGGTCTTGTTCGGCTTGGCCACCGAGAGGGGCTGGCCGACCTTGCAGTTGTCCCGGTAGATCGCCAGCGCCTTCAGGCCCAGCTTCCAGCCCTCGAAGTAGATCTTCTCGACGTCGGCGACGGTGGCCTGCTCCGGCATGTTGACCGTCTTGGAGATGGCACCCGAGATGAACGGCTGGACGGCCGCCATCATCCGCACGTGACCCATCGGGGCGATGGACCGCTCGCCCATCGCGCAGTCGAAGACCGGGTAGTGCTCCGGCTTGAGGCCGGGGGCGTCCACCACGTGACCGTGGTCGGCGATGTGCTCGACGATCGCCTCGACCTGCTCCTCGGGGTAGCCGAGGCTGCGCAGGGCGCGCGGCACGGTCTGGTTGACGATCTGCATCGAGCCGCCGCCGACCAGCTTCTTGAACTTCACCAGCGCCAGGTCGGGCTCGACCCCGGTGGTGTCGCAGTCCATCATCAGGCCGATGGTGCCCGTCGGCGCCAGCACAGCGGCCTGCGAATTGCGCCAGCCGTACCGGTCGCCGACCTTGTTGCCCTCGGTCCACTGCTTGGTGGCCTCCCGCGCGATGGCGGTGGCGACGGTGCCGGCCGGCTTGATGGCGTCGTTGGCGGCGGCGTGCTTGCGCATCACCCGCTTGTGCGGCTCGGCGTTGCGGGCGTAGCCGTCGTACGCGCCGACGATCGCGGCCAGCTCGGCCGAACGGCGGTACGCGGTGCCGGTCATCAGCGAGGTGATCGCCGCGGCCACCGACCGGCCCTGCTCCGAGTCGTACGGCAGGCCGGAGGCCATCAGCAGGGCGCCGAGGTTGGCGTAGCCGATGCCGAGCTGCCGGTAGGCGCGGGTGGTCTCGCCGATCTTGTCGGTGGGGAAGTCGGCGAAGCAGATCGAGATGTCCATCGCGGTGATGACGAACTCGACCGACCGGACGAACTTCTCCACCTCGAAGCCGCCGTCGGCGCGGAGGAACTTCATCAGGTTGAGCGAGGCCAGGTTGCACGAGGAGTTGTCCAGGTGCAGGTACTCCGAGCACGGGTTCGACGCGGTGATCCGGCCGGTCTCCGGGCAGGTGTGCCAGTCGTTGATGGTGTCGTCGTACTGCAGGCCCGGGTCGGCGCACTCCCAGGCGGCCTGGGCGATGGTACGGAACAGCTTCTGCGCGTCGATGGTCTCGATGGTCTGCCCGTCGAGGCGGCCCCGCAGGTCGAAGCCGCCGCCGTTCTCCACCGCCGCCATGAACTCGTCGGAGACCCGCACCGAGTTGTTGGCGTTCTGGTACTGGACGCTGACGATGTCGGCACCGCCGAGGTCCATGTCGAAGCCGGCGTCCCGCAGCGCGCGGATCTTGTCCTCCTCGCGCGCCTTGGTCGCCACGAACTCCTCGATGTCCGGGTGGTCCACGTCGAGGATGACCATCTTGGCCGCGCGCCGGGTGGCGCCGCCGGACTTGATGGTGCCGGCGGAGGCGTCCGCGCCGCGCATGAAGCTGACCGGGCCCGAGGCGGTGCCGCCGGAGGAGAGCAGCTCCTTCGAGGACCGGATGCGGGAGAGGTTGACCCCGGCACCGGAGCCGCCCTGGAAGATCCGCCCCTCCTCCTTGTACCAGTCCAGGATGGAGTCCATCGAGTCGTCGACCGAGAGGATGAAGCAGGCGCTGACCTGCTGCGGCGACGGGGTGCCGACGTTGAACCAGACCGGCGAGTTGAAGCTGAACACCTGGTGCAGCAGCATCCAGGTCAGCTCGTGCGCGAAGATCTCCGCGTCGGCCGGGTTGGCGAAGTAGCCGTGCTGCTCACCGGCGGCCCGGTAGGTGCTGACCACCCGGTCGATGAGCTGCTTGAGCGACCACTCGCGCTGCGGGGTCCCCACCGCGCCCCGGAAGTACTTGGTGGTGACGATGTTCGCCGCGTTGACGCTCCACGACTCGGGGAACTCCACCCCGCGCTGCTCGAAGTTGATCGAGCCGTCCCGCCAGTTGGTCATGACGACGTCGCGGCGCTCCCACGCCACCTCGTCGTACGGGTGCACGCCCTCGGTCGTCCAGACCCGCTGCACCTTCAGCCCCGTCGCCGCGCCGTTCTTCGCCGCCCGCGTCCGGCTTGTTGTCACGCCGTCCCCCGCCATCTCATCGGCCCCCTCGTCTGCGCGGCCACCCGCCACGCGTCGTCACTGTCGAAATCCAGGTCGTCACTTGGTAAAAGACTCAGTCGGTACGGTCGGCGGCGCCGGCCGCGTCGACGCGGGCCTGTGCGGCGGCCCGGAGGGTCTCGATCTCCCGTTCGAAGTCGGCCAGCGAGTCGAACGAGCGGTAGACGCTGGCGAAGCGCAGGTAGGCCACCTCGTCCAGGTCGCGCAGTGGGCCCAGGATCGCCAGTCCCACGTCGTGGCTCGGCAGCTCGGCAGCTCCCTTGGCCCGGACGGTCTCCTCGACCTTCTGCGCCAGCAGCGCGATGGAGTCCTCGTCGACCGGCCGGCCCTGGCACGCCTTGCGTACCCCGCCGATGATCTTCGTCCGGCTGAACGGCTCGGTCACCCCGCTGCGCTTGACCACCGCGAGGACGGCCTCCTCGACCGTGGTGAACCGCTTGCCGCATTCCGGGCAGGAGCGCCGCCGCCGGATCAGCTGGCCGTCGTCGGCCTCGCGCGAGTCGACCACCCGGGAGTCGGCGTGCCGGCAGTACGGACACCGCATCGCCCGACCTCCTTGATCGACTGTGGGCCGCCTGCCCGCCCGCCTCCGGGCACGCGTCGACCCGGCGCAACCGGTGTCGCCGGTCTCGCCGTGGTCGACGATACGGGAGTGCGGTGGGTAGTCGAACCCAACCTGTGGGCAACTTACGCCCGTGTGACTACTACATCTAGGGGTCGACCGTAGGCCGCCGGCCGGGTCGGGTCAAGTTGCCCGACTGTCCGGCGCGTCACGCCCGAACCGCCCCACCACCCCGGGCCCACCACCCCCGGGCCCACCACCCCGGGCCCGTCGCCGCTCCCGGGGGTCGACAGCTCCAACCGACCCCACGCCGGGGAGGTTACCGGCCGTCCGGCCAGCCCGACCCGGACGGTTGACCGACCCGGCAGGCCACCGAACCCCTCGAACACGGGTTCGAGGAGGACGTACCATCTACCAGAACGGGCGTACGAGTTACCAGGTTTTCCACCCGACACGCCGAGACGCGTCGTACAGATGTTTGAAAATGACCGATCTCACCTATACGGTCATGAACGACCGGGCACGGCGCACCACGTCGGTCCGGCACCGCGACACCCCGCGCGCACCACGAGCCGCCAAGGCACCCAGCGCCGACCAGGGAGGACGGACGTGACCGAGGACCGGGCCAACCGGCAGAAGAACCCGCAGCCGATCGCCGAGGCGGGTCCCCCGGCCACTCGGCGTCCCCGCGCCGCCCGCAGCCGGACCGGCCAACCGGCCGTCCGCCAGGTCACGCCGGTGGTCAGCGGCTTCCCCGACCCGGCCGCCGTCGACCTCACCGCCCGCCAGCGCCGCATCCTCGAATTCATCCGCAGCTGGGTGGAGCGGCACGGCTACCCGCCGAGCGTCCGCGAGATCGGCGAGGCGGTCGGCCTGGTCTCCCCGTCCAGCGTCGCCTACCAGCTCAAGGAGCTGGAAAAAAAGGGCTTCCTGCGCCGCGACCCCAACCGCCCCCGCGCGGTTGACGTCCGCGCCCCCGTCGACGCCGACGACGAGCTGAGCCGAGCCCAGCGCCCCACCCCGGCGTACGTGCCGATGCTGGGCCGCATCGCGGCCGGTGGGCCGATCCTGGCCGAGCAGGCGGTCGAGGACGTGTTCCCGCTCCCCCGCGAACTGGTCGGCGAGGGCGAGGTCTTCATGCTCCAGGTCAAGGGCGACTCGATGCTCGACGCGGCGATCTGCGACGGCGACTGGGTGGTGGTGCGGCAGCAGCCGATCGCCGAGGCCGGTGACATCGTGGCCGCCATGCTCGACGGTGAGGCGACCGTCAAGACCTACCGGCGACGCGACGGTCACGTCTGGCTGATGCCGCAGAACCCGGCCTTCGACCCGATCCCCGGTGACGACGCCACCATCATGGGCCGGGTCGTGGCCGTGCTCCGCCGGATCTGACCTCGTCCCGCCCGGCAGCCTCCGGCGGAGGCTGCCGGTGCCGTTCCCGGTGACCGTGCCCCGCCCCGCAACGGCCGTGGCAGGTGCCTGGTCGACCGCGCACGCCCGCGACCTGGGGAGAAGTCAGTAACGCTCGCCGCTGCGGCCGGGCGGTGGGCCGTACTGGCCGCCCCGCCGGTCGTCGTGGTCGTCGTCCCGGCGTGGACCGGAACGCGGCTCCCGGGGCCCACCCTCACGCCGTGGCGGTTCGGCCCGCCCGGCACCGTAGACACCGTCCCCACCACCCGCAGCGCCACCCCGCCCGCCCGCCGGGCCGGCACCACGACCACCGGCGGGAGCACCGCCACGCCCACCGGCGGGAGGAGCACCGGGACCACCCACCGGAGCACCGCCACGCCCACCGGCCGGCGGCGCAGCACGCCCACCCGGCGGAGGACCGCCCCGCCCACCCGGCGGAGGACCGCCACGGGCACCGACCGGCGCACCACCGCGCCCCTCCGGTGGCGGGCCGCCACGGCCACCCGGCGGGGTACCGCCACGGCCACCCGGCGGGGTGCCACGCCCGGCCACCGGGGCACCACCACGGGCCCCGGGCGGCGCACCACGCCCATCGGCCGGCGCACCACCACGCCCACCCGCCGGCACACCGCCGCGTCCACCGGCCGGCGCACCACCGCGCGGGTCGGCGGCGGCCGGCGCACCACCCCGGGCACCACCGCCCGAAGCACCACCACGCGGGCCGACACCCGGGGCGCCACCGCGCGGACCGGCACCGCCGGCACCACCGCGCGGACCAGCACCGCCGCCCGGGGTGGCACCGCGCGGACCGGCACCGCCGGCCGGGGTGGCACCGTAGACACCACCGCCGGCAGGGCGACCGCCGCCGTAGACACCACCACCCGCCGGACGTCCGCCGCCCGCAGGGCTGCCACCTCCCGGACTGCCGGAGGGAACCGCTGCGGCTGCCGCTGGGGGCCGACCTCCGCCGTAGACCGCGCCGCCGGCCGGCCGGGCGGGGCCACCACCTGCCGCAGCGCCGTAGACACCGCCGGTACGCGGCCGGTCCGGGGCCGGTTCGGCGGCAGGGGGGGACTCACCGGCCGGGAAGCCCTCGGCCCGGGACACCGCGCCGGAGGTGAAGACCTCGTCGTCGGGATCGTCAGGCATCTCGCCGGCCGCCGCGGCCCGCCTGCGGGACCGCACGATCCCGACGATGCCGGCCCCGACCAGCACTGCGCCGACCACCCCGACCGCACCGATCAGGTAGGTGATCTGGTCCAGGCTCAGGTTGTCGTACCAGGACTTGTCCGCTGCCGGCTTGGTCCCCGCCGCGCCCTCGACCGCCTCCGCGCCCTTGGTGGACGGGGTGTAGCCGAGGATGTCGATCGGGTCCTCCGGGGAGAGTTCCCCGCCGTCGGAGACGGTCACGAACCCGGTGCCGTCCGGGGTGTACGAGATGGCCTCGCCGAACGGGTCCGCCAACGGGGTGACCCGGGGGGTGCCGGTGGTCAACGCGGCCACGATGTCGTCGCCCTTGACGTCGTACTCGAAGGCGTCGGCGTAGGTGCGCAGCACCACCCGGCTGCCGTCGGGCGAGCGGGCCGCCCCGGTGATGGCCACCCGACCGATGATGTTGAGCGGGTTGTCGGTGGTGGTCTTGGGCAGGGTGATCTCGCCGACCTTCTTCATCGGCACCGGATCGGCGTTGCCGCCGCTGTCGAGCTTCGTCTCCGGGGTGAAGATCTCCGCCTTGCCACTGGGCACCTTGGTGATCACCAGGGGCGACCCGTCCGCGCCGATCAGCAGCGCCTCGGCGTCGTGCGGCTTGCGCTCCGGGTACGACAGCCGGTGCAGCACCGGCTGCTTCGACCCGGTCACCGGCATCGTCCAGACCGCGACCCGGGTACGCCGTTCCCTGCTGGTCACGTTGTCACCGGTGTCGGCGATCCAGAGCGTCTTGCCGTCCGGGGAGAGGGCCAGGTCCTCCGTGTCGAACGGGCCGTCGCCGGAGAACTTGACCGGCTCCCTGGCGATCTTGCACTTGGTGTCGAGGAAGAAGACCCGCTTGCGGCTCTCCTGGAGGGTGCCGTCGTTGATCACGACATAGCCGGTCTTCGTGGCGACCAGGCCGGACAGCTCCCGCAGCCGCTCGTCCGTGACGGTGCACTTCTTCTTGCCGGCGACGGCCAACGGCGCCACCCCGGCCAGCGGCACTGCACCGGCCAGCGGCACCGTCCCGACGGGGGTGGCCAGGACCGACGCCGCCCCGGAGGTGGCAGCGGAGACCGGTGCCGCTGCGGCAGCAGCGGGTGCCACGGCCACGCCGAACAGGGCGAGGGCAACCGTGACCGAGGAGACAGCGCGGCGCATGGCGTCAGTGTCGCATGCCGCCATGAACCTCAGGTCACACCGCAGCGCTCACCGACTGCCGGCCACCGCAGGGTCACCCGCCGCCACGAACGGAGTCAACTCGGCGGCGAGCGCCTCCCCCACCCGCACGTGCAGCAGGGTGCCCTCCGGGAGGTGGGAGGTGCTCAGCACCTCACCCTGCCGGTGCAGCCGGGCAACCAGGTCACCCCGGTCGTACGGCAGGACCGCGCGGACCTCCACGGCCGGACGCGGCAGCCGCTGCTCGATCACCTCGCGCAGCCCTTCGAGGCCACGCCCACTGTGCGCGGAGACGAAGACCGCGTCCGGCCAGAGCCGCTTGAGCCGCAGCAGGGTCTCCTCGTCGGCGGCGTCGGTCTTGTTGACCACCAGCAGCTCGGGCAGCCGGTCGGCGCCGACCTCGGAGAGCACCTCCCGCACCGCGCGGACCTGCTCCTCGGGGTCGGGGTGGGTGCCGTCGACCACGTGCACCACCAGGTCGGCCTCGGCGACCTCCTCCAGCGTCGAACGGAACGCCTCGACGATCTGGTGGGGCAGGTGCCGGACGAAACCCACCGTGTCGGACAGCGTGTAGAGCCGCCCGTCCGAGGTGGTGGCCCGGCGGGTGGTCGGGTCCAGGGTGGCGAAGAGCGCGTTCTCCACCAGCACGCCCGCGCCGGTGAGCCGGTTGAGCAGGCTCGACTTGCCGGCGTTGGTGTAACCGGCGATGGCGACCGCAGGAACGGCGTTACGGGACCGACGGGCGCGCTTGGTCTGGCGTACCGTCTTCATGGCCTTGATCTCCCGGCGCAACCGGGCGATGCGGTGGCGGATGCGCCGCCGGTCGGTCTCCAGCTTGGTCTCACCGGGGCCACGCAGACCCACGCCGCCACCGGCGCCGCCGCCGCGCCCGGAGCCACCGCTCTGCCGGGACAGCGACTCACCCCAACCACGCAACCGGGGCAGCAGGTATTCGAGCTGGGCCAGCTCGACCTGCGCCTTGCCCTCCTTGCTCTTGGCGTGCTGGGCGAAGATGTCGAGGATCAGCGCGGTGCGGTCGACCACCTTGACCTTGGTGCGCTGTTCCAGGTTGCGCAGCTGGGACGGGGACAGCTCACCGTCGCAGATCACCGTGTCGGCCCCGGTGGAGAGCACCGCCGCGCTGAGGTCGTCGACCTTGCCCCGGCCGACGTAGGTGGCCGGGTCGGGGCGGCTGCGGCGCTGGATCAGCCCTTCGAGCACCTGCGAACCGGCGGTCTCGGCCAGGGCGGCCAGCTCGGTCAGCGAATTGTCGGCGTCGCGCTGGGTGCCCTCGGTCCAGACGCCGACGAGGACGACCCGCTCCAGCCGGAGCTGGCGGTATTCGACCTCGGTGACGTCGGTCAGCTCGGTGGAGAGGCCGGGGACCCGCCGCAACGCCTGCCGCTCCGACAGCTCGTACTCACCGGTCGTGGCGTCGAGGTCGTCGTCCGAGAAGGGGGTGTGGGTCTCCTGGTCGCGCAAGCTGCGTCTCCTGTCCGTTCTGTGCATGTACCGAGTAATCCTGACACGGGTCAACGCGGAACGCGACTGCTATATGCCCGTGGTGGAGGTCGCCGAACGCGGGGGCGGCTGCCGCCGTGGCCCGGTGGGCGAGTAGAAATGGCGACGAGCCGCCAGCGACGACGGAGGTATTTCCGTGGCCATCACCAGACTGCCGAGTGCCGGATTCTCGATCACGATCCGGATCGCGGTCCCCGCGGACGCCTCCTCGATCGGCCGGCTGACCACGTCGGTCGGCGAGGCCGGGGCGATCGTCACCGCGCTCGACGTGGTCGACTCCGACCCGACCCACGTGATCGTCGACCTCACCTGCGACACCGCCGACGCCGGCCACGCCGACCAGGTCGTCGAGGCGCTCACCGCGCTCGACGGGGTGGACGTGCGCAAGGTGTCCGACCGGACGTTCCTGCTGCACCTCGGCGGCAAGATCGAGGTGCACTCGAAGGTCGGGCTGCGGACCCGCGACGAGCTGTCCCGGGCGTACACCCCGGGGGTGGCCCGGGTCTGCATGGCGATCGCGGAGAACCCGGCGGACGCCCGGCGGTTGACCATCAAGCGCAACACGGTCGCCGTGGTCAGCGACGGCTCGGCCGTGCTCGGCCTGGGCAACCTCGGCCCGGCGGCGTCGCTGCCGGTGATGGAGGGCAAGGCGGCGCTGTTCAAGCGCTTCGGCGGGGTGGACGCCTGGCCGGTGGTGCTGGACACCCAGGACACCGACGAGATCGTGGCGATCGTCAAGGCCATCGCCCCCGCGTACGGCGGGATCAACCTGGAGGACATCGCCGCGCCGCGCTGCTTCGAGATCGAGGCCCGGCTGCGGGAGCTGCTGGACATCCCGGTCTTCCACGACGACCAGCACGGCACCGCGATCTGCGTGCTGGCCGCGCTGACCAACGCACTGCGCGTCGTGGGCAAGCAGCTCGCGGACGTCCGGGTGGTCGTCTCCGGGGCCGGCGCGGCCGGCACCGCGATCATGAAACTGCTGCTGCGCCAGGGCGTCGGCGACATCATCGCGTACGACCGGCAGGGCGCCCTGCACCGTGGGCTGACCGGCCTCAACCCGGCCTGGCAGTGGCTGGCCGAGAACACCAACCGGGACAACTACGCCGGCGACCTGGCCGGTGCGGTCCGGGGCGCGGACGTCTTCATCGGGGTCAGCGCCCCCAACCTGCTCACCGGTGACGACGTCGCCACCATGGCCAAGGACGCGATCGTCTTCGCGCTGGCCAACCCCGACCCGGAGGTCGACCCCCGGGAGGCCCGCAAGCACGCCGCGATCGTCGCCACCGGCCGCTCCGACCAGCCGAACCAGATCAACAACGTGCTCGCCTTCCCGGGCGTGTTCCGGGGCATGCTCGACGCGCACGCCGAGGAGTTCACCGAGGAGATGGCGATCGCGGCGGCCCGGGCCATCGCCGACGTGGTCGGCGAAGACAAGATCAACCCGACGGTGATCGTGCCGAGCGTCTTCGACTCCCGGGTCGCCCCGGCGGTCGCCGCCGCAGTCCGCGCCGCCGCCCAGAACCCGGCTGCGACGCCACCCCCGGCCGCCGACCCCGGCCCCGCCGACCTCCCCGAGGTAGCCGCCACCGCCAGCGCCACCCCCTGACCCCCTCCCCTCCCCCGCGAGCCCAATCCCCAGCCCGGCTCGACTGGCCCCGGCTCGACTGGCCCCAGGCGCGGCCGGCCCCAGGCTCGACTGGCCCCAGGCGCGGCCGGCCCCAGGCTCGGCTCGCCCCGGTGATCAAGAGGTTTACGTCAATCCGCCCGCCACCCATGACGCAAACCTCTTGATCACCACGCACCCTCCCCGCCCGGCCCCGGTGATCAAGAAGTTTGCGTCATTCCGGCCGCCATCTTTGACCCGAACCTCTTGATCACCGCACGTCACCTCATCAGGACCGGGTGATCAAGAGGTTTACGTCATCTGCCACGGGCGGTTTCTAGGCTTCAGTGCAACTGATCTTGGGTTGGGTTGGAGGTCCTGGTGGCGAAGCCGGGTGTGTTGACGTTCGGGCATCGGCAGGTG